>NZ_JBIEKD010000012.1:0-126824 GCF_043496955.1 Thalassobacillus sp. B23F22_16
AGGGCTCGAAGGCAAAGAGTAATACCGGAAAGGAAAACCCACGTGCCTCCTCTGTGCTATTTCTATAAGGATAACGCACGTCTCGAGTTAGTGGATTAGTCCTTTATACGGAAAGATAAATTGTGAAGACCCACGGATATCAGAATGCAAACCGCAGTAGAGATTTTTGCCTTCGTGCCGTGTTCTTACCCTCTATTCAACTGTTTAAAAGGGATAAAAGGAGGGATGAACCGACGTTATCTTTAGCTTTAAAGTAGGGTCTCACCTCTCAGAAGACCAGTCAAGGAATACACTTGACAGCCCTTCTGAGAGGTGAGAGGTAATTGGTAAGCTAAAGGTAAGAGATAATTTAGCCAGAATGGCTAATAAGAGTAACCAAAGAAAGAAGCCAAAACAGCTTCTCTTCTTAAAATTGCCCAAAAATAATTTAAAAAACCTTGGAGAGTGGGAGACTTGACAGTTTCGTTCATATCAGGAGGCTTGCCGTCTTCCCCGCGGAAAGAGAGTTATTTCCAAGTCCGCATTTTCTCCAAGCAAAAGTAACGAAACCGCTCTTAATGGGAGATTCCTATAAAATTAACACGGAGATTTAACAGAGCAAAGTAAAACCCCTGATAAGGATGTTATCAGGGGACTGTGCAAGTATCAATTTAATTGACCATTCGGCCTTTATCTTCCCAGAATGATTTCCGGATCACTACTTTTTGAATCTTTCCGGACGCGGTTTTAGGCAGTTCATCCATGAACGTAATACTTTTCGGCGCCTTGAAATGGGCCAGCTTTTCACGGCAGAATGCAATGATTTCTTCTTCCGTCAACGTTTCTCCGTCCCTCAGGACAACAACCGCGTGGGGCACCTCTCCCCATTTTTCATTGGGAACAGCCACGACGGCCGCTTCCAGTACAGATGGATGTTCATAGAGGGCACCTTCGACCTCAATAGAGGAAATATTTTCGCCGCCGCTAATGATGACATCCTTCTTCCGGTCAACGATTTCAATATTGCCGCCTTCATCCACGACAGCCATGTCCCCGGTATGCAGCCAGCCGTTACGGATCGTCTCGTTGGTTGCTTCCGGGTTTTTGTAGTACCCTTCCATCATCCCGTTGGTGCGAGTAATGATTTCTCCGATCGCCGTGCCATCATGCGGGACTTCATCACCAAGTTCATCCACGACTTTTACCCTGCTGCCAATCATTTCATAGCCTGCCTTTGCTTTCAGGCGATACCTGTCTTCTGCTGTAAGGTCAAGATCCATGGAGCGTAGTTCAGAGGTTGTAATCAATGGTGAGATTTCTGTCATGCCATACACCTGGACGAATTTCCATTTCAAATCTTCTTCCACTTTTCTGACAAAAGCCGGAGGCGGAGCCGACCCTGCAATGACGACCCGGACCTTCTGCTCAATAGCCGGACGCTCTGCTTCATAAGCTTCGATAACCATATTCAGCACGGTTGGTGCCATATGCAGTATGGAAACGTTATGTTTCTCTACTTTTTCCAAAATCAGCTTCGGATCCGTCTTACGGAGCATCACCTGAGTTGCCCCATTAGCTGTATAATAAAAAGGAGAGCCCCAGCCGTTGACATGGAACATCGGCAGTACATGCAGCAGTGTATCCTGATCAGAGACACGCAAATGATGCATCGTAGAAAGCGCATGCAGATAATTTGCGCGATGACTTAACAACACTCCCTTTGGATTACCGGTTGTGCCACTCGTATATAATAAAGATGCGATATCAGACTCTTCCAGTTCTACCCGGTCAAAGCTATCATTCGAAAAAGTCTCCAGCCATGCTTCATAAGCCAGACAGCCATCTTTTGCCTCCCCATGAACAATGACCTGCTCCAGGTCCGGAAGTTTGGGCAGGACTTCTTTCACTAACGGATAAAGGTCCTCATCTACGAATAATACTTTGCTTTCACTATGTTCGAGAATAAATTGATAATCAGCCGGCTTCAACCTGGTATTCAATGGAGTCATGATTGCCCCGACCTGGAATACGCCATAGAAGCCTTCCAGCATTTCAGTTGTATTTGGTGCCAGATAAGCTACTTTATCCCCTTTTTCTACCCCAAGCGCCTGCAGCCCCCGGGAAAGTTGATTGACACGCTCATTCATCTGCCGGTATGTCAGTACACGTTCATCATCGATGACTGCCGGTTTTTCTCCGTAAAGTTTAACTGCCCGATCTAAGAAATCAGTCAATATTAATGGTACATGCATGGCATCAGCTCTCCCCTTCTTTTTATTAAAGCGTTTACATTTACTATTGTAATGTTTTACCTGTTATATATCAATGACCCCTGCTTAAACAGCTGTTATATTTACTTTTTTTGTCACATATAAAAGACTTGGCTCGTCACCAAGTCTTCTTCTCTTCCATCCTATTTTGCAATAAGGGGAACACTAGCTATGTACGGACATTTTCCACTATAGTAGCGATTCCCTGGCCGACTCCTACACACATTGTCGCCAGCCCATATTGGATATCCCGCTTCTTCATTTCATGGACGAGAGTGGTCAATATCCTGGCACCACTGGCACCCAGGGGATGGCCGAATGCAATCGCCCCGCCATTGACATTCACTTTCTTTTCGTCCAGCTCGAGCTGGCGGATGCATTCCAAAGACTGGGAAGCAAAAGCTTCATTCAATTCAATCAGACCTAAATCAGAGATTGATAGACTCGAACGCTTCAACGCTTTTCTGGTCGCATGGATAGGTCCAAGCCCCATCACTTTAGGTTCCAGACCTGCCGTTGCAGATACCACATATTTAGCAAGCGGCTTCAGTCCTAACTCCTCTGCTTTTTCTTTTGACATTAATAATAAAGCTGAGGCTCCGTCATTGACGCCGGATGCATTCCCAGCTGTAATCGTGCCACCGTCAAATAATGGTTTGAGTTTGCCGAGCTTTTCCAAGCTGGTCTGCGGGCGGGGATGTTCATCCGTATCGACAGTAATTTCATTGCCTTTTCGGTCATGATAAGTGACCGGAACAATTTCTTCCTGGAAGCGCCCGGATTCCATTGCCTGTTTCGCTTTCTGCTGGCTGCCATAAGCGAATTCATCCTGCTCCTCCCGAGGAATCTGATAGCGCTCAGCGACATTTTCTGCTGTTTGTGGCATGCTGTCTGTTCCGTATTCTCTAGCCATCTTATCATTGACAAAGCGCCAGCCGATCGTAGTATCAAACATTTCCTGATTGCCTCTCGGAAAATCACTTTCCGGTTTCCCCATAACCAAAGGGGCCCGTGTCATACTTTCGGTACCACCAGCTATAAACATATCACCTTCGCCCGTCATAATTGCACGAGCTGCATAATTAACCGCGTCAAGGCCTGATCCACATAAACGATTGACCGTTACTCCTGCAACTTCGACCGGCAAGCCGGCAAGCAGCGCCGACATCCGTGCAACATTACGATTATCTTCACCAGCCTGATTCGCATTTCCAAGCACAACCTCTTCCAGTTCTTCCACCGGCACGCCAGAATTCCGTTCCAAAAGGGATCGAATGACAACCGCACCCAAATCATCCGGGCGGACATGCTTCAAAGCCCCACGATATCGGCCGATAGGAGTCCGTACAGCGTCAACGATGACTACTTCTCTCATTTCAGCACTTCCTTTTCGCGATAGTCATAGACACCACGGCCTGTTTTCCGTCCTAGTCTGCCTGCTTTTACGTATTGCTCGAGCAACGGCGCTGGCCGGTATTTTTCGCCCAGTTTTTCATGAAGGTATTTCAAGTTGTTCAACCTGGCATCAAGTCCGACTAGATCTCCCAGTTCAAAAGGACCCATCGGGTAATTGAGCCCCAGCTTGATCGCTTTATCTATTTCCTCTGGTGTACCGACGCCTTCCTGAAGCATATAAAAGGCTTCATTACCGACCAAAGTACTGATCCTGCTTGTCACAAACCCCGGAAATTCATTCACTACTACCGTTTCTTTCCCCATCTGTTCAGCAACAGTCCTAATCACTTCTGCGGTTTCATCACTTGTCTCCAGTCCGCGTACAATTTCGACGAGTGGCATTTTATAGACTGGATTGAAAAAGTGCATCGCAATCAGTTTCTCCGGCCGCTTTGTATAAGAGCCGATTTCCGTTGGACTCATCGTTGACGTATTGGTAGCAAAGTAACAAGTGTCTTTGGCGTGCTGATCTACTGTTTCAAAAACCTTACGCTTGATTTCCTGTTTCTCCGGCACCGCTTCGATCACCAAATCGGCCTCCGCAGCTATCTGCGCTAAATCAGTAGCATAGCTTAATAATCCATGAGCCTGATTACGCTGTTCCGGTGTAATTTTTCCTTTTTCAATGCCTTTATGGAATACTTTCTCCAGTTCGACTTCTGCACTGGCAAGCTGTTCTTCGCTGATATCTACAAGCACCGTCTCATAACCGCCCACGGCACTGACATATGCGATTCCTCTTCCCATCACGCCTGACCCGACGACTACTATTTTTTTGATCACGACCTAACCCCCAGTAATCTATTATTCTCACTTAACGGGCAGCTATTCTGCCTTAACTCACTCCTATTCCGCCCTAACGCAGCATTCCTCCCTGACTCCCCCGTATTCTTACCTAACGCGATCGAAAGGAGAAGGCTGCCTCAAGGAGACAGCCTTTGTAATTTACTGCTTTATCATACGCCGAGCGGATTGATCGGCTTGCTGCCGTAATACGAGATGATACTCTTTGTCTCGGTATATAAATCTAGTGTTTCGACGCATAGCTCGCGGCCGAATCCAGACTGCTTATAACCACCGAATGGTGTACCAGGGAATGCCGAGAATGGGCAGTTGACCATTACGATACCTGCCTCAATCTGATTGGCTACTCTCGTTGCGCGGCCATGGTCTTTCGTCCAGACTGCCGACCCAAGCCCATAATCACTGTCGTTAGCTAACTTGATCACTTCTTTTTCATCACTGAACTTCATGACGACAACAACTGGTCCGAAGATTTCTTCCTGAACTGCTTTCATATCATGATTCACATCTGTGATGATCGTCGGCTCATACCAATGGCCGTTTTCATACCCTTCTACTACCGCCGGCTTACCGCCTGCCAATACTGTCGCACCATCTTCCACGGCAGATTTCACATAGCCATCGATGACTTCCAGCTGCTGCTGACTGATGATGGCACCGATGTGGTTTTCTTTTTCAAACGGATTACCAAGCTTTAGCTTCTTTGTCTTCTCGACGAATTTTTCCATGAATTCATCGTAGATATCTTCATGGACATACAAACGGGAGCGCGCTTCGCAGGACTGTCCGGTGTTGTAGAAGATACCGAACAAGGAACCATCTACTGCGGCATCGATATCGGTGTCATCAAATACGATGCTCGGAGATTTACCGCCTAGCTCTAGCGTGACACGTTTCAAAGTTTGAGAGGCCTTGGCCATAATATCTTTTCCGATTGGTGTAGAACCGGTAAAGGCTACCTTGTCGACATCCGGATGTTCGACTAGATGGTTCCCTGCTTCAGAACCAGAGCCAGGAACAATGTTGACAACACCTTCCGGAACCCCTGCTTCGATACAGATTTCTCCCATTACGATGGCAGTCAACGGTGTAAGCGAAGCCGGTTTCACGACGACAGAACAGCCTGCCGCAATCGCCGGAGCCACTTTCCACGCCGCCATCATCATTGGATAGTTCCAAGGGATGATCTGGGCACAGACACCGACTGGTTCTTTTTCTGTATAGTTATGGAAGGCACCTGGCATATTGTTGACTGTACCGCGATGTCCGACGATTGCCCCAGCGTAAAACTCGAAATCTTCAATCGCCTGCATAACCTGTCCCTGTGCCGCTGATAGCGTCTTACCCGAATCAAGAATCTCCAGTTCTACTAATTCATTAAATCGGGATCGCATAATTCCTGCAATTTTATTCAACGTACGTGAGCGTTTATTTACAGGATAGCGCTTCCATTTTCCGTTATCAAAAGCATTACGTGCCGCTGCCACGGCGCGATCAACATCTTCCACGGATGCTTTGTCTACCTGGGCAATCGGTTCTCCTGTCGCCGGGTTGTGAATCGTCAACGTTTCTCCTGTAGAACTTTCTACTCGTTCTCCGTTAATAATCATATGGTAACGGTCACGCTTCATGTCCAGCTGCTCCAACTTTTGCTCTTTTACTTGTGCCATATTTTCTCCACTCCTTTAAAATTAGTTTTCCAGTTTGAACGCTTAATTTTCCACCTTAATCCATGTTCCCTACTTTCCGCTGAATTCCGGTTTCCGCTTTTGCAAAAATGCTTCGACGCCTTCCTTATAATCGGCGGTCAGCCCGGCAATTCGCTGTCCCTGGGCCTCTTTTTCCAAATAATCATCAAGCTCCATCGTCCAGCTCTCTTTCAAGTTACGCTTGATCAGCTGAATCGCTTTTGTCGGCATTGCTGCCAGCCGGCCGGCAAACTGTTCTACTTCTTTTCCCAACGACCCTTCCGGCACGACTTTTGTAACCAGCCCGAATTCTTTCGCTTCTTCTGCCGTTACCTTCTCACCAAGAATTGCTAATTCCAGGGCCTTGGCGTGTCCAACCAAACGCGGCAGATAATACAAATTCCCGGCATCAGGTATCAATCCGACATGGATAAACGCCTCTACCATGCTCGCTTTTTCAGAAGCGATCCGGAAATCACAGGCAAGGGCGAGACTCATGCCAGCACCTGCCGCTACCCCGTTCAGCGCTGCCACGATCGGCTTGTCACAACGGGCAATTTCTTTAATCATCGGTCCGTAGTAGGCGCGGATGATATCCCCTAAATTGGTTTCTTCATTGACCTCTGATAAGTCCTGACCGGAACAGAATGCACGGCCCTCCCCCGTAATGACCAGGCAGCGGACAGTGTCATCCTTGTCAGCCTGCTTGACAGCCTGCTGCACTTCCTTGTTCATCTGGCCAATGAAAGCATTGAGCTTATCCGGCCGGTTCATTGTTATCCAGGCTATGTTGTTATGTATCTGGTAGTTGATTGTTTCGAACATATCCATCCCTCCTTACTTCCCTTTGAAGTTCGGCCGCCGTTTTTCGATAAATGCTTTCATCCCTTCCTTTTGATCCTCGGAAGCGAATAACAGATAAAAATTCTTTCTCTCCAGCTGCATCCCTTCGTCCAGCGGCTGATCGACAGCTGTGTCGACAGCTTCTTTGATTAGACGCAGCGACAAAGGCGGCTGGTTCACAAGACGCTGTGCGAATGCTTCCGTTTCTTCCATCAGCAATTCTGGTGCGACCAGTCGGGCTGCGAGACCATACTCATACGCTTGCCGTGCCGTCATTTTATCCCCTGTCCATAACCAGCGCAGCGCGTGGGTTTTCCCTAATAATTTCGTCAATCGCTGTGTTCCGCCTGCTCCCGGCATCACCCCGATATTCACTTCCGGAAAACCGAAGCTTGCCGTATCCGAAGCAAAAATCATGTCACATGCCAGTGCCAGTTCAAAGCCTCCCCCCAGAGCAAATCCATGAACGGCACAGATGATCGGCTTCTTCACTCTCGCTATCCGGTCCCAATCGGCAAACGGGTTGTTCATTTCAAAATCGATTGGTCCATCGTCAGCCATTTCATCAATGTCAGCACCGGCAGCGAACGCACGCCCTGTTCCGCTTAGCAAAATCACTTTTACGTCTTCATCCCGGTCGAACATTTCCAGAGCTGAAATGACCTCTCTTACCATCCCCCGGTTCAGCGCATTGAGGACCTCAGGTCGGTTCAATTCAATCGATGCCACCTGCTCCTTTACGCTTGTTCGGATGAATGTAAAGTCACTCATTTACTTCTTCCCCTACCATTAACGTGACATAATCACCGGCAAAACCCATCAAATCTTTCCCGGAAGCCTTTCCTTCATCAGTTTTCATCGCTTCCTGCAACGCGTCATAACTGTCGTAATACATTTCGCACATCAAGTAGTACTTGCCTTCTCCTCCCATAGGAGATCCAGTAACTCTTGTAACCTTCATTTCTCTTAATCCAGGAATTTTCGCGGTAATCGGAGCATGCGTGTTGAAATAATGCTCATCGAATTTTTCTTTATCCTCCGGGTGTTTGTAAAGCGCGATCATTTTTACCATTGTTGATCATCCTTTCCTATTTAAAATCACATCATCGTCGATACAGGTTTCATGGCTTCAAAAGGATTTTTGCATTGTTTGCAATACAAAATACTGCGGCATGCTGTCGGTCCGAATATATTGTCCATAGTCGTGTAGGTCGATTGACAATAGGGACAGTCCACATGCCAGGCCCCATCTGGTCCGATTTTTTCTGGTGGAGGGGCGATGCCGAACTCTTTCAGCCGCTCACGACCCTCAGCAGTCACTCTCTCTGACGTCCACGGCGGATCATATACAAACACCGCAGTGGCGTTCTCCACCCAATCCAATTCGAGCAATTTGTTTTCCACGTTAGCTTTGATGATCTCAAGAGCTGGACAACCCATAAAGGTTGGCAGCATTTTCACTTGAACCGATGAACCATCAACATCAATTTGCTCTACCATCCCTAAATCAAGCACACTGACGGAATCAATTTCCGGGTCTTTCACCAAGGCAAGCTTTTCGCGGACGGCCTTTTCTGCCGTTGGCATGACAGGCATACGCTTCCCCTCCTTTCTGGATGTCAGTTACCAGCTGGCGACTGGATCTTGTTTATACACTTCACTTAATGTAGTAAGCGCGCTGTCTAAGTCTGATGTATGAACACCACTTCTTCCATCGCCCCGTTTCATCTCCACAGCTGGCAAAGACATTGGCAGCGGGGCAAATACCTTCTCCATCTCTCTATTCCATCGTTGGGTCAGAACTTCTTCTGACTCAATTAGACCAAGCGCGGCCATTTCCTCTCCCTTAGCACCTAACGCCAGGACGCCGCCCATATCTGCGGATACTTTTCCAATGGCATTCTTCATTCGCTCCGGAGCTTCTCCTTTAGCAGTGGCAAGCTGAGTGAACCATGTTTTCCAATGAAGCAAATGATAATATAATTCCATATTGATTTTCACAGCAGCATCTCCCAATGGCTGGTAAGAGGAATTTTTCAACGACTCAATGCGGATTTTCTTTGCCTGAGCGTAAAAATAATGACGTACTACCGCGAATGCCCAATCATATAGCGGCTTCTTCAAATAATGACCTGGCCCATTCACTTCCTCCAGCAGGACGGCATTCTTCCGCTGCGATGCTTCCCGGCCATGGGCTAAGGCATCAGCATTCCCTTCCCCTAAGTCTTCTAACAACTGATAATAGATGGCCGCATGCCCCATCGTATCCTGGTTGATCGATGAAAAAGCGACATCTTCTTCGATATGGGGAGCTAGCCCCAACCATTCCGACCCGCGAAAAGCGATGATGAAATCGTCATCGGCCAGCTGGTACAACAATTCCGTCAGAGTTGCTTTATAATTTGGATCAGCTTTCGCTTCCTGGACAGACTTCATTGTTTCTCCTCCCCTCCCCATGACAGAATTTCCTTCTCATCTAAAATGTTCTGTTCGTAATGACGCCATTTTTTCTTCAGGTATCCATATCCTTTGGTTGTTCGGTATTCCTTGTTGTCCAATCGTTGCAATGACTCTTTTTCTTCCTGTGTCATTTTCCTGACATTGGACCTTTTCACAACCCAGATATCCGCGACAGGCTGTCTCCGCATGAAATTCTCCTGCGCCATAACAAGCGCGATCTCTTCATTTGGCGCCAATAGGCTGAACTGATGCTGGACCTGGTCTCCATTCGACTTACTGCTGAAAACTTCAAATTCCTGATAAAAATCACGTCCATTATTCGTCGTCATTTCCATCCCCCCGTCTTTTTTACACGACTGCGCCGTCTGGACTTAATGCTTCACGTACCCACGCATTATTTTCATAAGCAGTAATTCTCAAATCCAGACGATCTTTTGATTTAGGACCGTTATTTCGTACAATCTCTTTAAATTTATTCCAATCCGGCTGACGGTACACCCACTGTCCCTTCTCCTTATCGTAATGGAGCGTTTCATCCGGAATTGTCAAACCAAGGGAAAGCACTCTAGGGATATATTTATCCAGGAAAGCCTGACGCAGCTCCTCATTTGTCTTTGTCCGGATACGATACTTGATTGTCGTATCCTGCTTCGAAGCACCAGTCGTACTGGCGCTTGCCGGGCCAAAGAACATCAGTAATGATTCCCACCAGCGGTCAATGGCATCCTGAATCAACGCTCGCTGTTCTTCTGTTCCTTCTGCCAGTGCCATGATGATTGCCTCACCATGCTGGGCATGAAAAACTTCTTCTGCACAAATACGTTTCAATGCCCTGGCATATGGTCCATAAGAAGCTTTCAGCATATTGGTTTGAGTAATGATCGCTGCGCCATCAACCAGCCAGCCGATCAACCCTGCGTCTCCCCAGGTAGGTGCCGGCATATGAAACACATTATGAAACTTTAAATCCCCACGGAATAAATCTTGCATAATTTCTTCCCTTGTTTTTCCCAGTGGTTTCATCAAGTCTTCCGCTACCCTCAACAACAGCTGCCCATGGCCCATTTCATCCTGCACTTTAGCCATGATTCCCAATTTCCTTCGCAATGATGGAGCTTTTGGCACCCATTCTTTCTCAGGAAGTGCCCCCATGATTTCACTGATTCCATGCATAGATATCAATTTAATCAATGTCATCCGGTACTCGTCGGGCATCCAGTCATCCGCTTCAATCTTATCCCCTTGCTCAATCCGCTCCATAAAATGAGCGTGTTTTTCTTCTTCAGATAGACGATCATAGGATAAAGTCGTCGACATATCCTTACCTCCTTTTTAATCATTACGATTCACAAACGTTTCAATTAAATCTGTAATTGTTGATTGCTGAATGTTTCCATGTCGTTAAACCTTCCTTCAAGCAAGTACAAGTAGTTTGAATAAGAAAAGGTTATTGGATTATGTACGAAGTGCAAGAATCTCATTTATATAACGTTAAAAAATCGTAACGATAAATATGTGTCATATTGTTTAACATAACGATACCGTGACAATAGTAAAAAGTCAATACGTTTTCAGAAAATTATAAAGAATACAAAACTATGAAGACCTGAACCGTCTGTGGAGAACTATGTAACGAGAGATTTAGGAAATTAATATAAAAGCAGCCGCTCATTCGATTTGAGCAGCTGCTTTACTGGTTTCTTATACGGTTTTTCGTTCAATAAGCCGGAAAGGCAATGCCTTGTGAACAACCTGGTCACTTTTTGCTTGCCTGAATGCCTCAGCTCCGATTTCATGAAGCGGTAGCCGGATGGTAGTGATTTGTAATGCCTCTGCTAAGGGCTGGTCGTCAAATCCAACAATAGCAAGCTTTTCAGGAACGGTTATCCCCATTTTTTCAGCTTCTAACAGAAGACCTGAAGCTACCAGATCATTGGTGACAACAAGAGCTGTTGGTGCGTCCTCGAGTTTCGTCCATTCCTGAAGCACACGGGCACCATCTTTCATATGTAAACACTTCTCAAAAATCCATTCATCTCTCACCGGTTCTCCGAGCTTCTCCAGCTGATCGCAATAGGCTGCATGTCTTTTTTGACTATTGCTGCCTTTTCTCCTGCTTATACAATAACCGATTTTCCTGTGTCCCTTTTCCATTAACACGTTCATCCCCAGTTGAAAAGCCTGGTAATGGTCAATAAAGATAGTCGATATCTCTTCGTCCAGTTTATTTTCACAAGCTACTACCGGTCCATAGGTACGATATTCTTTCAGGACGTGCCACGGTGAATTACGCGAAGTGAAAATTACACCATCGACCTGCTTGAGACGCAGCATGTCCAGCGCTTCGATTTCTTTTTCGGCTTCATAATTTGTCTGGATGACCATCAGCTTGTAACCGTCACTTTCCGCCGCATCTGCAATCCCTTCCAGCAGTCTGCTGAAATAAGGATGATTGATATAAGGGAGGACCACACCAATCACAGATGTCTTCCCTTTGGAAAGATGGACCGCATTAATGTTCTGCTGGTAATCGAGCTGCTCCACAGCTTCCCATACCGCTTTTCTTTTGTCTTCTTTCACATAGGGGTGGTTGTTAAGCACACGGGAAACGGTAGTGACCGATACATTGGCCAGCTTTGCGATATCACGGATATTGCTCATCCCTTCCCCTCCTTTTTCCAAAGTCTCCCCAGCGCCTCATGTGGAAAACTTCATTTTCACTAACCCTTTTTTAAAAATAACCCTTGCTCTGAAACGCGTTTCATAACTTAAAGTATAACCAACAAAGGAGGTGGAAAACATGATCGGTATACTCGTATTGTTTATGATGTGCTTCGTGGTGCTTGCCGGAGCACATGTTATCGTGAAAGGTCCAACCTCGGCTGAACCGCACAGCATTGAGGGTTTTCAAGATTATTTCATTAAGTGATCTTTTACCCGGTCGAGTGCCTGGTAGATTTCATCTTTGATCACCGGGTTATAAAAAACCGCAGCGGGGTGGTACAACGGAATAATCGTGTAGGATTTTTCCGTATAGTTGTAGTCTTTCCCATCGGTTTCTATTAACTTCTTCACCGGCGTTTCTATTGTACTTCCGACAATTTTGGTCATTTTATCTTTTCGTCCGGTCAACCGTTCATAAGCGACACTGCCAAGCGCAATGATTAAACGGGGGTTCATCTTAGCGATTTGGTAATCGAGGATGGGAGCATGAGCCAGAATTTCTTTTTGATTCGGCTTCCGGTTGGCCTTACGCTTCCCTCCTGTCCCTTTCTTGTTCGTCTTGACCCATTTATATGGCCTGCTGCGAACTGCACTGGTAATATAGACATCCTCCCGGGTCAATCCCAAATACTCCAATTGTTTGTCCAACTCTTTGCCGGCGCGTCCGATGAACGGTTTCCCTTCCACGGCTTCTTTTTCACCAGGTGCTTCCCCGACAATCATAATATCTCCACTTTCATTCCCGGCACCGATGACCAGTCCTTCGGTATCATAGGGGGCAATTCGTTCTTCAGCAAGTTTCACTAATTCTTCTGGTAATTCCATCTCTATCACCTTCATAACTTCAAGTTAATCGCCTCTTTAAGCGGTTTTTACCCTTCCTGACACCATCCAAAACCGTACGCTATCTCCTATTTTTCTTAAGGTATCACAAAAAATGCGCAAGAGAGACCATATCCCTTACGCATTCCTTTTATTTCGTTAAAAACATCAGTACGATAGCAGCTAAATATACTCCTGAGATCAGTAAGGATGGATAGATGTAACCGAAGGTAGTACGACGCTGCTTTCTGGTAATATTATATAAAATTAACAGAACGATCACGATGGTACTGCCACTGGTGACAAGATGAGTGGGCGCAGCATGCTGGAATAAGTTATTCCCGAAGTATATAGCATCTGTGAAGGAAAGCAGCATCACGTTGAAAGCACTGCTTCCAAGCATGGAACTTACCGCCATGTTGTAATTTCTTAATTTCAGAACCGTTGCCACACTAACCGCGTCAGGAAGGGAAGTACTTGCACCCACAAGAATCGATCCGATAAAGGTAGTTCCAAGTCCTGTGATTTGGGCAATTTGGTCAGCCGTTATAGTCAATACCGAACCGGCAATCATTATCAAGATTCCGTACAGTAGAAACCGGGAAACCACCTGATTTTTAGTATGATCATCAAAACGGCGATTTTCCCTCGACCTGCGCTTCACCTTTTCCTCAGAACGACTGTTAATCCATTTGATTCCTCCGAAATATAACAAGACGAGAACTACAGAAGTATAACCAACATGATAGATACCCTCAGGCAAGGTCAGGGATAACGCAATCATGACCACCATTGTCATGACAATCAATAGATAACTGTATAATTTACTTTCCTTGTTTGTATGCCACATGATCTGTTGTCGTCGATAATGAATATCCAATAAAGCCAATGCAAATAAATTGAATAAATTACTACCAAGTAAATTACCGATAGCCAGATCCGGACTATCAATAATGATGGCGGTAGCACTCGCCGTTAGCTCTGGAAGCGAGATAGCTACCCCAATCAATATACCGACAAAAGCAGAGGATGCTTTCGTCTTCTCTTTCACTCCATCACCATAGCTTGCCAGCTGAACTGCCAGGAAATAAGCAGCTATAGCGGAAAGTAGAAATAATACAAACATTAATATATCCATAAACTAACCCCTCGTTATTGTCGTTAACCCTATACCATTACCACCGCTATACCATTGTAAAACCAGCTAAACTTTCCCAAGTAAGAAAATTACCAAAAGATCCTTCTTCAACAACAAGCCCAAAAAGTCGAAGACTTGCTGGAGATATTCTATATCTAGGGTTCTTTACCATAAAAGTGTCAGAGGTGGTTGGGAAACTACTCGCTTTCCTGTGGGGAACTGGCGAGCTTCCTCGGGCTATCGCCCTGTGGGATCTCACCTAGATCCTTCTCCCACGGGAGTCTCGCAGTTTCCCAACCACCCCATCCGAAGGATTGGAGAAAAGAACCCCCTGTTTTAAATGAGACTGTATTTTACAATCATTGCTTACAAGCACGTTTTTACAAATAGTGGTGTCTATTCAAGAAGCTTTTCA
This sequence comes from Thalassobacillus sp. B23F22_16, assembly GCF_043496955.1. Lineage (NCBI taxonomy): Bacteria > Bacillati > Bacillota > Bacilli > Caryophanales > Bacillaceae > Thalassobacillus > Thalassobacillus sp. B23F22_16. The sequence goes on from NZ_JBIEKD010000012.1 coordinate 14,599, forward strand.
AAGTCCAATGGGATTGAGCTTTGAAATCCCGCAAGGCAAAGCTTGAGGAAGCTCACCAGCTCTCAACCGTAACGGAAACAAATATATCTTGAAACTAAGTCTTCTGTAAAAGGGAGCTTAATCTGAAAAAGTATCACAGTGATTTATTAGCGCCTATTAAAAAAGGAGGCACCCTTCTACTTAGAAGTGTACCTCTCTATAAAAATCTTAACCTTATTGATCAAGAGCTTCTGCAACGTCGTAGTCATCAGGAGACAGTTCCGTCTCTTCTTCTGATGCCAGCCTGGCAAGTTCGGCTCCCAGATATGGGCCTACGGTTAGCCCTGATGCACCTAAACCATTTGCCATGAGGACGCCTTCCAATCCCGGCACAGCACCGAATACAGGTAGAAATCCAGGCGTGAATGGCCGGAATCCCACCCTTGCTTCCAGCATGGAACTATCTGTTAAGCCAGGTGCTATCCTCAGGGCTTTATCAAAAATCTCATGCAGCCCGCCGGCAGTCACACGACAATCAAAGCCTGTGTCATCCTCATGTGTGGCACCCACGACGATACGACCTTTTTCAAAGGCAAGCATGTATTGAGCCGTCGGTGGCATAACTACGGGCCATGCGCTTGTGTCAGCTCCCGGGATTTCTAAGTGTACAATTTGCGCACGCTGGCCCGTGATCTTAAAATTCACTCCCAGCGGTTGGAATAATTCCGCACCCCAGGCTCCAGCAGTGACGATCGTTTTATCAGCCATGAGCCGTTCGTCGCCCGTATCTACTCCAATTACATGATTACCTTCTTGAACCAATGAAGCATTGGCATGACGAAAATCAGCACCATTTTTCATTGCGGCGCTGATCAGCGCGTGACGAAGCGCCTTGCCGTTGACTCTGGCTCCACCACTGACATGGACCGCCCCATATTCATTAGACAGCGGTGGAAACAGTGCCTTTGTCTCTTCCTGCGATAAGCGAGTGATCGTCCCGATTTCCGGAGCGTCCTCCCTCCGCTGATAAGCCCGTTTTTCCATTTTATCCAATTTTTCCTCATCCGTATGGAGGCTGATCGCCCCGACTTTTTCATAACCGGTTTCCGTTTCCCCGTCCTCTTTCAATCGATCGATTAGCTCAGGGTAGTAACGGGCCCCTCCTTTTGCAAGACGGTACCATTTCTTATTACGTCGTTGTGTAAGCCATGGGCATACGATACCGGCAGCTGCATCTGTCGCCTGTCCAGGTTCGTTGCGATCAATTAAAGTAACCTCCGCTCCTGTTTTAGCTAGATGATAGGCAGTAGACGCACCAAGGATCCCTGCCCCGACGACAATATAGGATTGCATGTGAAACACCTTTTCTTTGTTGTGTCTTATCATCTAGCTATTCTACAAGACATGGCTTAGAGACTCAATCTTTAGCAGACATTCTCTTTACCGGCAGATAAAGCGTGAATTTCGTGTTGGCACCTGTATAAGGCTCATAGCGTTCAAAGCCATATCCGCTTATTTGTTCATATCCATTTTCATTAATCCATTTGTGCAAAAAGGGGTAAGGGTCATAATTGTGTTCGTCAGGATCATAATCCAAGGCAGCGTAGTCTTGTTCATCAAACGTTCGGGACACCATGCCTGAAGGTAGGTTATCATGCCCGTCCACTTCAACTGCAGCGATCCATGTGAATGGCTCGGTGTCCGTATTCCAGTCTTCAGGATCGATAAATACCCCATAAGATACCGGCGCATTCAGACGATTTTCAATGGTGATCATTTGTTTCGTATGGAATTCTTCCATAAGTCTCGGAATCTTCACGTCCTTCTCGACCATCGTCGTTTCACAAGCTGCTCCCATTACCTTAAAACTTTCCAATTTGACTATTTTCGGCTCTGTCAATGTCTTTATTTTACCGCCCATGTCGAATCTCCTCCTTTTTTAAAGAAGTTCTAGACGGAGACCACAATTCCTTCCAGCTAATGTAAAATCATTCTTATTACTTATGAAAATGAAACATTCGCCCTGCGCCACTTTTTCTAGGCGGATGCTCTCCCCTTCTTCCGCACTTGCACATATCCTAATTAAAATGACGATAGGAGGAAAAGAAATGTATGAACACCCGGAAGCTCATCTGATGGAAAGAGGTTTCTGTATCTTTCCTGGCTATAAATGGTGCGGACCGGGTTGCAGCGGCCCTGGCGCACCAGTGAATGGGGTGGATATGTGCTGTATGTATCATGATATTTGTTACCAGCAGTATGGTCCTTCGTGCTACTGCGACCGCGCTTTCATGGAGTGCCTCCGAACCAGAATCAACCCTTATACTTTAGAAGGAAGGCATGCACGAACGATTTATAACTATATGAAATTCCAACAGCTGTTCACCTGTACGCTTGGATAAAAAAAGAGTAAAACGACTTCTTCCTGGTCGCTTTACTCTTTTTCATTACTTAATGATTGGATCTTTTTGTTCTGCCCGCTGTTTATTAATCGCTTCACGGACATGATATAGCTCAGCGAAAATCGCCGTTAGTAAAATAGTAATGATACTTAGGAAAGTCGAATAAACACCGAGCTGTACATCTCCAATCAATAGCCCAATCATCAATCCGACAAATACGCCAATTCCCACATAAAGTAATATTTTTTGAAAAGTCACCGAGTACATCCTATCTCTCCTTCTCTGTCTACAATTCTACTTCTATTTTTCCATACCCTCTCAACTGGGGTTTTAACACTTAGAGCTTCCCTGTTATAAGGAGGGTGTGCATATTCCCATGGAATTATGAGTTTATTAGCCAAAAGCGGGATTTATTGGCGGATTTCAGGATATGTTGGCTATTTATCAATTTTATTTGCCAGCTCTAGCCACTGGAAAAAGTTCACACAATATCCAAATGTGAAATGATTCACAAACATATTTTTCATTTACAATAATTACATAAAGCGGTAGCTAAAAGGAAAGGAAGCGATTAGGATGACAACTTTAACAGCTCTTCCACAAGCATGGAGAACTTTTATAGATGGAAAATGGCGAGACGAAATTGATGTCCGGGATTTTATTATTCATAACTATTCCCTTTACACAGGAGATGAGGCATTCCTCGCCGGACCTACCGATGATACCACAAGGTTATGGAAGCAAGTAATAGAACTGACTGAGGAAGAACGCGAACGTGGCGGCGTGTGGGATATGGATACAAAAATCCCATCTTCCATTACCTCGCACCGTCCAGGATATCTGAATAAGAACCTTGAGAAGGTAGTTGGAGTTCAGACAGACTCCCCTTTCAAAAGATCGATGCAGCCATACGGCGGTATCCGAATGGCAAAGCAATCCTGCGAGTCTTACGGTTATACACTCGATGAAGATACCGAAAGAATTTTTACCGATTACCGGAAAACACATAACCAGGGCGTCTTTGATGTTTATACACCTGAAATGAAATTGGCGAGAAAAGTAGGAATTATCACAGGACTTCCTGATGCTTATGGCCGCGGCCGTATTATCGGTGACTACCGGAGGGTCCCCCTTTATGGAGTGGATTTCCTTATTGAAAAGAAACAGCAGGACTATCATCAGCTTGGGGCAGATGGAGTTATGTCTGAAGAAGTGTTGCGCGATCGGGAAGAGCATGCCGAACAAATCCGCGCCCTTCATGAATTAAAAGAAATGGCAGCAAGCTACGGTTTTGACATTTCCCGCCCTGCCGTCAATGCACGCGAAGCATTTCAATGGCTGTATTTCGCTTATTTAGCGGCAATCAAAGAACAGAACGGCGCTGCGATGAGTCTTGGACGGGTATCTACTTTCCTGGATATTTATATCGAACGGGATATAAAGGAAGGTGCGTTGACCGAACAAGAGGCGCAAGAATTAATCGATCATTTTGTCATGAAGCTGCGGCTAGTTAAATTCGCACGTACACCAGAATACAACGAACTCTTCAGCGGAGATCCTACCTGGGTAACAGAATCTATCGGCGGTCTGACTGTCCATGGAGACCCAATGGTTACCAAGAGTTCCTTCCGATTTTTGCATACGTTGACCAACCTGGGACCTGCACCTGAACCTAACTTGACAGTTCTCTGGTCTGAAAAGCTCCCGGAAATCTTTAAGCAATACTGCGCGAAGGTTTCGATTAAATCCAGCTCCATTCAATATGAAAATGATGACATTATGCGGAAGCACTATGGTGATGATTATGGAATTGCCTGCTGTGTCAGCGCGATGGAAGTCGGGAAGCAGATGCAATTCTTCGGTGCCCGTGTCAATTTGGCCAAAGCGCTGCTTTACGCTATAAACGGCGGAGTAGATGAAGTCATGCATGTTCAGATGACCCCTCCTTTCCGTCCTGTCACAGCTGATATTCTGGAGTACGAGGAAGTACGCGAAAAATACGATCAAGTCCTGGATTGGCTTGCTAACTTATATATGAATACGCTGAACGCCATCCACTACATGCATGATAAATATGCCTATGAACGAATCGAAATGGCCCTCCATGATCCAAAAATACTGCGGACTATGGCTGGGGGAATAGCCGGATTGAGTGTCGTGGCTGATAGCTTAAGTGCAATCAAGCACGCAAAAGTCCATGTCATCCGCGATCAAAATGGCCTGGCCGTCGACTATGAAGTCGTCGGTAATTATCCGAAGTATGGCAATAACGACAAACGCGTCGATGATATTGCCGTAGATATCGTCAAAACCTTTATGAACAAGTTCAAACAGCACAAAGCCTATCGCGGTGCAACACCGACTATCTCCATTTTAACCATTACATCCAATGTGGTTTACGGAAAGAAAACAGGCAGCACACCGGACGGCCGTAAAGCAGGTACACCTTTTGCACCGGGAGCAAACCCACTTCATGGACGAGATGAATCAGGAGCGCTCGCATCCTTGAACAGTGTCGCAAAAATACCTTATGAATATGCGCTGGATGGTATTTCTAACACGTTCAGTTTTGTACCAAAAGCACTCGGACGCACCTTGAATGACCGTGTCGACAACCTGGTTTCCATCCTGGATGGCTATGCCATAAAGGAAGGACACCATTTGAACATCAATGTTTTCGAGCGGGAAACGTTGATGGACGCGATGGAACATCCAGAAAAATATCCACAGCTGACGATCCGTGTTTCCGGCTATGCCGTCAACTTCATCAAACTGACCCGGGAACAACAGTTAGACGTTATCAATCGTACATTCCATGAAAAAATATAGTTCTTTATCGTTTAGCATAATCAGGGAGGTATTTTTATGAACGGTCGTATACACTCAATCGAAACTTGCGGAACAGTTGACGGGCCCGGACTCCGATACGTTATCTTTACCCAGGGATGCCTGCTCAGATGCCAGTTTTGCCATAATCCTGACACCTGGAACCGAACCGGAGGGACGGAGAAATCAGTCGAAGAAATTATTGAAGATATCAAGGAATACCTCCCTTATATCAAAGCAAAAGGTGGTATAACCGTAAGTGGCGGTGAGCCGTTGCTGCAAATTGATTTTTTGACGGAACTCTTCCAAAGGTGCAAGGAGCTCGGCATCCATACAGCCATCGATACCTCGGGCGGCTGCTTCAGTAGCTCCCCTGCGTTTTTAGCTAAGATGGAGGTACTCTTGAAGTTCACGGATTTAGTTTTGCTCGACCTGAAGCAGATGGACGCTGATAAACACAAGTCACTGACCGGCATGACTAATAAGCAAATCCAAGACTTCGCCCGCTTATTAGCTGAAAGAGACATTCCAGTCTGGATCAGACGCGTGCTTATTCCCGGGCTTACGAATGAAGCGGAAGAACTACAACACCTAAAAGAATTTATCGATGGCTTAGGTAACGTGGAAAAATTAGAGGTGCTTCCTTATCACACCATGGGCGTCTACAAATGGGAACACCTCGGGTTAGAGTATCCCCTCGAAGGCTATCGTTCCCCTTCCAAGCAAGAAATGGAACAGGCAGAAGATATCTTACAACCCGCTTCCTTTTGAGGAAGCGGTTTTTTCATGACCAAGTGGCAGGATCAAAAATACAATCATTGCCCCCTCCGCCTTGAGACCGATGCCATTTACCTTAAATGATTGATGTGATTTCCTTAAAATTCTATATAATGTAAATTAGAGGATTTGGAAGGAGCTGGATATATGGATAGTATCATCAAGGTAGATGGCATACGAAAAATCTATAAAATGCGGAAAACGAAAGAAATCTTTGTTGCGGTAGATGAAGTTTCTTTTGAGGTGAAAAAAGGAGAAATCCTGGGTCTGCTCGGCCCTAACGGGGCTGGGAAGACCACGACGATCAAGACGATCTGCGGCCTGCTTGTCCCGGATGAAGGCACCGTCACCATTAATGGATTTGACAGTGTAAAAAAGCGCAATAAAGCTCTCCGTCATATCAGCGCCGTTCTGGAAGGTAATCGGAACCTTTACTGGCGAATGACTGTCGAGGAAAATCTTGAATACTTTGCAGGCAACCGCGGCATGTCAAAAAAAGCGATGAAGCCGCACATCGATAAATTGCTAGAGCAATTCCGTTTGAAAGAGAAGAGGCAAGAATTAGTCAACAAGCTGTCCCGCGGTATGCAGCAGAAGCTGGCAATCGCAGTAGCTATGCTGGCAGATACCGATGTCATTCTGCTGGATGAGCCGACTTTAGGACTGGATGTCGAAACCGGCTACGAAGTACGGGAAATCCTGCGGTACATCGCTAAAAAAGAAGGCAAGACCATTATTATCAGCACCCACGATATGCCTGTGGTGCAGGATTTATGTGAGCGTACGGTTATCATTAACAACGGAAGGGTAATTGCAGATGAACATGTAGATCATCTCCTACAATTATTCAAAACGAGCGCTTACCAAATCAACTTGAAAGAACCGCTAACAGAAGAGCAGCAGGAGATGCTTAAGTTTGAGTTCCCAATGCACTCCTGGAAGGGGCTGGACTTACAGGTCAGCCTGGAAGAAGAACATGAAATCTACGCTTTGATGGACCTCCTGAAACGAAACCATACACCGATCGAAACCATCAGCCGGACAGAAGTAAATTTTGAAAAAGTATTTATGCAGCTGGTCAAAGAGGAGGCTGCCTCATGACAACACTTTGGAATGTCATTCGCGTTAATACCAAAAAAGAATATATTGAGATGAAGCGATATTTCGCTAATACGCTGAGCCTGCTGCTGACCTTCTACATTATCTTCCTTGCGATGTTCTTCGGCATCCAGGTCATCGGTGACCCGGCAGAAGCAGGTGCGAACACCCAATTCATCATCGTTAATTATATTTTCTGGTACTTCGCGATGATGACACTGCAATCGATTGGCTGGACTGTCTCGGACGAAGCGATGCGAGGGACGCTGGAACAGTTATATATGTCGCCTATGGGGGCATGGCGAATTTTACTCTCCCGGTTATCGGGGATGATATTCATCCATTTCCTGATTGTCATTTTTTTGTTGTTTTTATCCATGCTCACCACTGGGGAGTGGCTGAACTTGAATCCAGCAGCCACTATCCCTATCCTGCTGTTGACGATTGCCAGTATGATTGGAGTGGGGTTCATGATCGCTGGAATGTCGATCATTTTCAAGCAGATTAGTGCATTTTTACAAATTCTTCAATTCATCATCATGGGATTGACCTTTGTACCATTATCTGTCGCTCCATACCTTATTGCAGCGCCATTTGTAAAAGGAGTCGATATGACGAGGCAGATCATGATCCAGAATTATTCACTGGCTGATTTTTCGATATCGGATTATTCTTGGCTGATCGCGAATGCCGTGGTATACGGAATAATTGGTGTTTCCGTTTACCTTGTCTGCGAAAGGTATGCAATGAAAAAAGGACTACTCGGACATTATTGATTTAAAAAACTCCTAGTTGTGGTATGATGTATATAGATAATCATACAATAAAAAATAGCCGCAGCATTTGCTGCGGCCATGGATACACGCCCCCTCCGGGGGATCAGCTATCCACTACAGGAATAGGCCTCTCCCCTTCTACTTTGGCCGAGTGAATAGGGAGGTCTATTTTTTATTGATCATTTGCATGATCAATGCGAGCAAAGCGATCAAAAACGTGCCGAAAGACCAGATGACGGTCAACACTTCGTATATGCTCGTAGGCATCACCCCCCTTCCTGACAAGATGGGGGCAGCCGATCCTCCCTAAAAGGACGTGCTCCACTTCAAATTATATCACGAGTCCTGATGAGAAATTTTCACCAACTTTAATCAGGACTTATGCCTCATTCATCGATTCCTCAATTGCTTCACCCAGCTGTGTCAGAATATCCTTAGCTCCTTCGATTCCAATCGAAATCCGGACGACGCGCTCATTAATACCGATTTTCTCCCGTTGCTCCTCCGTCAATGCCCGATGGGATGTTCCTTTTGGATAGGATACCGTTGTTTCCACACCTGCTAAGGAAGGTACAATTTTAATCCAGCCTAAGAATTTATAAAAACGATCCATATCGCATCGCTCATTCAATTCAATCGTAATAATAGCTCCATTTCCTTTTTCAGAAACGTAAGCAGGATAATATACGTGTTTGATATCTGTATGATTGCGCAGGCTTTCCGCTACATAATCCGCGTTCTCCGATTGCTGCTTCATGCGAAGAGCCAATGTTTTCAAGCCGCGCTGACCAAGCCATGCTTCGAATGGACTCAGGTTGGCACCGAGTGCTACCATCTTACCTCTCGCTTTTTCAATCAGTTCTTCTGTTCCGACTAGCACACCAGCTGATACATCACTGTGTCCCCCAATATATTTAGTCGCGCTATGAACGACTAAATCGACTCCTTCTTCGTATGGGTGGAGCAAGTATGGTGTTGCGAAAGTGTTATCGATCATCGTTTTCAACTGATACCGTTCTGCCATATCTACCAGGGCCTTGATATTTTCGACGCGCAAAAATGGATTCGTAACCGATTCACTGTATAGGAGCTTCGTATTATCCTGAATAGCTCCTTCCACTTCTTCCAGGTTATCAAATGAGGCGAGCGTTACTTCAATGCCGAATGTTTTCAATTCTTGAGTAAGTAACTGGTAGGTGCCTCCATAAGTGTCTTCGGCAGCGACAATATGCTCTCCATGCCCGACTGCCGCCAGAATGCCGCATAGTATGGCAGACATTCCAGAGGATGAAGCCATGCCTGTTGGCGCACCTTCTAACTGGGCGACGGCATGGCCCAGCTCGTCTGTGTTCGGGTTCCCGTTTCTTGTATAAAGATATGGAGCCTTCCCTTCAAAATAACCCTCCAAATCTTCCAGGTTTTCAAAAGTATAGGCCGAAGTTTGATAGATAGGTGTTGCCTTACTATTTATTTTGTCTGCATCCTGCTTAAGGCTGCTATGTACAACCTTTGTTTCAAATGATTTACTCATAGACTCTCTGCTCCCTTCGATATTAGAAAAGCCTGGCTTAGCGCCAGACCATTAGCGTCTTCTTAAAGTGTTAGAAAAACTTAGCCCCATGGCCTTATGGCGAAAGCCTAAGCGTTCCTTATACTTTGATCCTTTAACAAGGTTAAACTTTTTAAAGTGTAAAAAACCCCTTCCTAAGAAGAGGCTTATCGATTCTTTCGTTGAGGGTCTCCCCCTCCATAAGCACGCACTTTTTTGAATAGTTCGATTATATCCTCAACTCGAAAACCTGTCAAAAAGCAAATAAATTCCGAGTGGTTTTTATAATAAAGGAAAAATAATTCGCCGAGTGGGGACAGAAATCATCCAAACTGATTGTTTTTTCCAGACCGCTTAGTAAATAGCGGCCATTCTTACTTTCCCCTTGTAAAATCTCTTCAAAGCTATTCATGCTAAGCCGCATGATATCAGATATTTCTTCTGTCATCTGAAAGTCCGGGAGCCTTTCCACTGGATAGAAGTATACATGGCAAAACTCCCGATCGGTCATTGTTCCTGTATGTATTTCTTCCCTAAAGCAGCCTTGTATTGTAAGTCACTCGCTGTCAGCTCTATGCCCAATTCTTCGTCAATTTCCCTGAGGCCTGCTTCCACGATAGGTTCCTCCGCTTCAATATGACCTGCTGCGGTTATATCCAGTTTATCAGGAAAATCTTTCTTATCTTTCGAGCGATGTTGAAAATAGATATAAGGCTCACCTGCGTCCACTTCTACAAACCAGCACTGGAATGTATGATGCCAAAGCCCTTCCGCGTGTACCTTCTCCCTCTCTTCGACCCCGATCTCATTGCCTTCTCCGTCGAATACTGTCAACTGTTCCGCCATCATAACCCCGCTTTCGGCAACTATGCCAGATGTTTAGTTTGTTCATTCCGATGGAATAATAATTAATGATACCACATTTAAAAAAGGAGGTGGTCCTTGTGGCAGACCGACAACAAAAGAGAGCTAAAGTGCACACCTCCAATGAGCAGGCTGAGGTTTTCACTAAAGGCGTATCCTTTTCTAAAGCATTTCTTCCCCCAAAGAAGGAACGGGAAGAGCATCCGACAGAGGGAGAAATGATGACCGGAAACCATGAAGTTGAAAATCATGAAAAATGACACAATAAAGAGGGGAGTTACCCCCTCTTACATGTAGTTCTTTATTTCGTTTAAGGTCTGCAGATGATTTCGATCTTCATTCAGGATCCTTTCAATCAAATGCTTACTTTCCGGATCCAAATCCCCTTTTACAATTTCTTCTGACATATGCAAACCATATACATCTTCACCCTTGAAAGCACTGTCTAGAATTTCATCCGTCGTATCAGGAGTGGTGAATCTTCCAATGAAATTTTGAATGGAACCAACAAAACCTTCATCATCAACTGGTGTCCCCCCAAGTTGCTGGATTCGTTCTGCCACCTCCATCGCATGCATCTTATGCTCCTGCTGAATGTTCTGTAATTCTTGCTTAATATCGGGTTCTTCCACCCGCTGAATAAGATGCTCGTACGCGTGAATCCCCATATACTGTCCTTTTAGAAAGGCATTTAATTCTTTGATGGCAACGTCATGCATAATGTAAGCTCCTTTTTATGCTTAGTTTGCCATAAGATCATGCAAATAACCCCAAAATACAACCTGATATTTGGAAGTTATTGCAAGGATACCCCCCTGTCTGTTTCGACAATAATATCTTTATCCCGCAACCGGTTAAGGTGGTTAGAAATTAGCTGAATATAAAATAATAAATTTTCATCCACATTCCCATAATTAAATTGCAGTGCAAGGTCATAGCAGGATTTCGAACCATCTTTTAAGCAAGTAATGATTTTTTGATCAATATCAACGATGGTAGCAATCGCTTGTTCAATAGCTTCAAGGTGATGATCCATAATCGGACCATGGCTGGGGAAAACCTCTTTAATATCTTTTTGTCTCAATGCATCGAGCGTAAACAAATACTGCTGCAAATCAATGATTTTTGTTGGGGGGCCATTTTCAATCAGCACATCCCCACCGTATAAAACCTGAGAACCAGGATCATACAAAGAAATATGATCAAAGCTGTGACCAGGTGTTTCAAGCACTTCTAAATACTCTCCCCCAACCTCTATCACATCCCCGTGCTTCACATGTTCGGTAATGGAAAGATGTTCCGCATGGGCAAAGTCAATCTCATCCATCGACGCTTTCGTTAGCAGCTCTTCGGTAAATTGATCTGGAAGCTGAGGACGAATTCCTTCCAGCTGTTCGTACAATGTGGGCTCTTTTTTAGCAGGATATCCGGCAAATACCTGGCAATTAAGGTCATTGGTATGGCTCAGTAAAGCCCCTATGTGATCCATATCCCGATGAGTTAGAATAATTTGATCGATATCTGTCAGTTTTATTCCAATTTCCTTTAACGCCGTTATAAGACTGGCTTGAGAATCTGATGATGGGTGTCCTGCATCAATTAACGTGACTTTTTCTTTCTTTATCACATATACAAACACGTCGCCTGGAACAGGCTGCGGGACTCTAATTCGAAATACTCCTTCTTTCACTTCCTCCACGTTGCGCATCTCGTACCCCTCCGAATTTTCCGAATATTATCACTTCTTTCATTTTAGCACAGAATTTACTGATATTGGATAAGAAGTTTGCAGGAAAAATCGACAGAAATCACTACCAAAGTCCTCCATTTATGAGAAATAAAATTAACTTTGTTAAAACACAAAAAAGACTGGCGAAATAATTTCGACAGTCTCCATTCCTCTTTTAGTAATAATCAATTGATATTCCCAGCTTGATGATAAGAATTTTTAGCTAAGGTGTCCTGTATGAAGGAGTGCAAATGATGATTGAATGTGTGCCAATGTTTGGTCGGCAATTGATGGGTAGCTTTTTCGATATGGACCAGAAGAACATCCTTGCATTGGTGATAGTAGTGACTATGCTGGCGGATCCATTTGACACGGGATCCATACATCAGCAATACAGGGCAGTCTATGATGCCTAAGCGCTCCGAGCAGTCGTAATGAAAAGATTCCTCATAAAAATCATACCAGCTCTTCAAATCAGCTTTTGTCATCTGTCCACTTATCATCTGCTGGACGTTTGTATCTAAAAAGTGAGACCTGGCCAAAACCCGTATCAAGGAATCAGGACTTGTGGTGAGCCATTTCATGCCAATCCGGTATTCCATCTTTAATATTCTCGCAGCTACTTTTGGATATCCCCCGGATAACACCAGTGCCCGTGTTCGCTCCGGGTAGGTTAAGGCAAATTCCTGAGCCACACCACCGCCCGCAGAATACCCGCAAATGACAGCTTGACGAGTTCCGGTATGATCGAGAAGTGCTTTGATTTCCGCTGCATAACGTTCCATGGTAACTGGTTCTTTAGCAATGGAAGAATTCCCATGCCCGCTTAAATCAGGAATTAAAAGCCTGTATTGGCTGCTCAACGTATGCTGATAGGTGAAAACCATTCGTCCCATGCCTGGTGGATGGATCAATACGAGCGGAATACCTTTCCCTATATCTTCGTAATAAATCGTACAGGAGTCATATGTGAATTGTGGCATATACATTCCTACTTTTCTTCATGGTTATCAACACATGCCTTAGCTTATCCGTTTATCCTGATATTTACTCAGTTAACGACACGAGGTTTTGCCGGGTCACAGGAAGGATACTCTGCAGCTGTCGATTCCGCTACCTTAAAGAGATAATAGCACTCTTCCCGGAACATGTGATCAGCCATCAGAGCTGTGAATGTACCCAATGACTGCTCCGATAATTCCATTTCTTCGAGTTCTTTTAAAAAGGTCTGAAACAATTTCATTTCGATTTTTGTTTCGTTGTTAAACCTCGATAATGCCGGGAATGATTCCAAGTTAGCTCTAAGATAGCCAGTCATTTCCACCGACTTCAGATATAAATCATTGAACGTTTGACGAAAGGTATCACTTTGTTTTTTAATGTGCTGTTCCGTGGCATCCATACTGTCATTAATCGCCCCAGCATGACCAGATGCGTCCAAAAGCCATAACATGTGGTGATGAAGTTCATGAAAAATAGGCGGTACCTCACCTTTTCCCAAATATCCAATAACAAGTAAGTATTCCTCTAGTTCATTTACCATGTGATTAATAAACGTAGGCGGTAAATGAATTCCTATTTCTCCTTCAAGTAATCTTCGGATGATCGACAGCTTATACTGCCTGAAACTCCGAACATGCTCCCCCGCCTGCCGGGTAAATTCCTGTGCTTGACTCTTTGACAAATTCCTTGATTTGACTGTCATACCATCGAATATTTGAATAAACGCTTTTGCTCTTTCTATATCTTCCTTTTCTGAAGGATAAAGCGAATCACGAATGAATCGGGCATGATCTCCTAATATCTGCAGCCAGAATGAATGTTCAAATCGAGCAGCTTCTAAGTATGTCCTCAAAAAAACCCCTCCTGAGAGATAGTCCTATTCATATCTATTCAGGCAGGGGAGATTTTATTTTGAGATAAGAAGTATAAATTTTAGTTGGCTAGCTTCAGCGCCCAGACACTCGCGACATAAGCAACCCGTCTTGCGAAAGGAAAGGACACCTTCCTCCAGCCGTTTTGCTTATGCGTGTCGTGTCTTTCAGGGCGCTTGCGCTTTTCTTATGTTTATTGAAGCTGTTGTGGCGGTTCATCGGTATGCCCTTGCTGGGATACCTCGGAAAAAATATCTTCTTGCATGGCAGGCGCCGAGGTGTTTGCGATGTGGGGGCTCTGAGTTCCCAGCTGGGACAGCTGCTGTTTCAGTGCCATCAATTCAAGCCTAAGATTGTTCATGTCCTCTTTTGTCGCTGGCTGCTTCTGCTGTTTCAATTCAAAGCCCAGCTGACCGTTTGGCTCAATGGTTGCATATGCGACATCATTGATATTGGTGACACTGTTCTGACGCAGTTTCATTTCCAATTGATCAACAGTCAAGCGGAGCTTTTTCAGCCGGTCGACTTGCAGCTCCCCGTTCTCGATCACCACTTTCGAGCTTCCCGTGATGAACTTTTCTAATGGGTTCGCTTTCACTTGTACATACTCCATCACTAATAACGTCAATACCAGCGTGAGACCAACAACCAACGTCGTCCAAATGTTCTTTCCAACTATCGGCTGTACGAGCAATGAACCAATACCAATCATGATGACAACTTGGGCAAGTGTCATCTGTGAAATAGATTTTCGTCCGGCTACTCTCAAAAGCAGGGTACCACCGACAACAACAATAATTGCCTTCCATATTAAGTTAAAGTCCATCTATCATTCCCCCATATCTGATCATTTCATTACTAGTTAACTTGTGCAGAACCACTGCCTGTCATTCTTTTATCGTAAGTAGCAGACGGACGCATATAAATAAAATAAACCAGTCCACAATGAAGGAGGCACCATCATGAAAGAACTGATCAAGAAAGGGATCGTAATAATTATTGGTAGTGCCTGCCTGGCATTCGGCATCAACTTTTTTCTTGTCCCGGATCATGTGCTGGATGGCGGTGTTATTGGAATCGGACTGATTTTTCATTATTTATGGGGACTCGAAACCGGTTTGACCATCCTGTTCCTCAGCATTCCAATCTTCTTGATTGCCTGGTTCAACTACCGTACATATTTTTATAACAGTCTCCATGGTTTACTGATATCTTCTTTTTTTATTGATTTGTTTTATTGGCTTCGGCATTTTCATTTATCCTTGGACCCTGCCATCAGCTCTATGATCGGCGGAGCTTTTGTCGGTGGCGGCATTGGCCTGATGCTTCGTTATCAGACAAGCACGGGAGGCACTGACCTGCTGGCCCAGATGCTTGCTGATTTTCTAAAAATCAATGTGGGGGTTGCTATTTTTGCGATTGATCTTGGGGTTATTTTATCAGGGGGATTGCTTTTCTCTTCGCAGACGCTGCTGCTTTCTGCCATTACCATTCTTGTAGTAGCCATGACTACGATGCTCTTTACCACGCGTATGACCCTGAAAAATTGACTGTGCTAAAATGAAAGGGCTTAAACTTAGCCTAAGGTGGTGCTCTTATCCGAATTTTTGATTCACACATGCATATTATCGATCCTCGCTTTCCTTTAATAGAAAACCAAGGATATACCCCGGACCCATTTACTTGCGAAGACTATCTGGAACGGACAAAACAATGGAATATAGCAGGAGGCGCTATTGTCTCAGGTTCCTTTCAGGGTTATGACCATAGCTATTTAAAAGATGCCCTTTCCAGGCTTGGAAAAGGGTTTGTTGGCGTAACTCAGCTGCCTGAAAATGTTACGGATGAAGAAATAAAATCCTTAGATGCTAACGGAGTCAAAGCCGTTCGGTTTAATGTTAAACGAGGCGGGAGTGAGACATTAATTCATTTGGAGTCTTTTGCCCAAAGAATTTACGACCTGGCAGGATGGCATGTGGAACTTTATATAGAAGCCAAATTACTCCCGGAAATGGAAGATACCCTCAAACGACTTCCTGCCGTCTCCATTGACCATTTAGGACTTACAACAGCGGGATTTGACACCTTGCTGAAGCTAGTGGAGCATGGTGTGAGAGTTAAAGCTTCCGGGTTTGGCAGAGTAGATATGAATGTGGCTGAAGCCATCAGCGCGATCGTCCGTGTAAACCCTGATGCGCTGATGTTTGGCACCGACCTGCCATCCACACGCGCCCCACGGCCCTTCCTAGACACGGATATCGAACTAATCCAGGAAACCATTGGAGATGAAATTGCCGAGAAAGTATTATATTCCAATGCCGCTCAATGGTATGGAAAGAAAGACTGAACAAACGTTTGATCAAGCTATATAAAAATAGCCTGGCAGCTGCCAGGCTATTCCTTTATGGCGCGAAATTCCTGTTTTGTGCGCGAATTATTAGAAAAGAGCGCGAAAACTTGTCGAACATGCGCGACCATCTCTAATCAGGCGCGATAAACTTTAATCTTGCGCTTTAGCCGTTATCTCATCACACTGCCACCGGAAATTTTCACTGATTCCCCGACGACATTTTCGGCCGCATCACTTAGTAAAAAGACGATAATATTGGCGACTTCTTCCGCTTTCGTAATTCTTCCTGAGGGAATTCCTTCTTCTACTACTTTCATTTGCTCTTCAAAGCTCCGGCCTTCACGCTCCCCTTTTTTCCTGATAGCATTGAGACCCATGGAAGTATCGACAAAGCCTGGGCAAACCGCATTGACGCGAATCTTGTCTTCGATTGCTTCATGAGCAAATGCCTGGGTGAATCCTGTTATCGCAAACTTTGAAGCACTATAAGCGGAATTACCCTTGGTACCTCTCAGCCCTGATAAAGAAGATAAATTGACGACCGCTCCTGCTTCCGCTTCTCGCATATTTTCAAATACGCGTTGTGTCAATAGTACGGTTGCCGTGTAATTAAGCTCCATGATCTTTCTTAAGTCTTCCTCAGAAAGGTCTTTCACTGGCCCTCCCCCACCGATTCCGGCAGAGTTTACGAGCCCATCAATTGTTCCGTTTTCCTCAACAGCCGCTTCTACTAACTTCGCACGATCTTCTTCACTCGTCAGGTCAGCTTGTTGGACAAACACTTTCGCATCGCTTGAAATCTCCTGGCAGGCTTGGCTCAGCTCCTCCAGTTTTTCTTCATTACGACCGGTTATAGTAACAGCAGCGCCAGACCTTACCGCTGCCTTGGCTGCTTCATAACCAATACCGCCAGTCGCTCCAGTCACTAAAATATGCCTTCCCTTTAATGCATCTTCTTTGAAAACAAACATGAATACCCCTCCATTTCGATTCTATGATAATGCTTACCCTTTCTAACGCTACTATTAACACCGTGAAAATTCATAAAATAGTAAGATTTTAAATGATGATTGTTGAGATACACTTCGATATACTAAGAGTTGGATTACATTTTAGAGATGGGGAATATAAAGTGAATATTAATAAAGAATTCAACTACGTGCCATGGGTTATAGGTTTGTCAATCGCTATCAACTTAATTGTCGTAGCTCTGTTGTTTGTACCGAAAATAGACGGCGGCTCCAGCTTTGATATTACATTGCTGCCACTGCTTAATGCGATTCTGAACTCGTTTACGTTCGTATTTTTGTTAGCAGCCTTGTTCATGATTTTACGAAAAAATGTTACCTGGCATAAGCGGTTCATTTTCGCCGCGTTTACTACTACCGCTTTATTCCTGGTATCCTATTTGACTTATCATTCCATGGCCTCTTCCACTTCTTATGGTGGTGAAGGAGTACTGCAGATGATTTATTACTTTATCCTGATCACTCATATCGTACTGGCTGCCGTAATTGTACCGTTAGCCTTGCTTACTTTGTTCCGGGGGCTTGCCATGAAAGTGGACAAACACCGGAAAATCGCCAGATGGACAATGCCCCTTTGGTTGTACGTCAGCCTCACAGGAGTCATCGTCTATTTGATGATCTCCCCTTATTATTAATTTGATTCAGTTGCACACTATGTTTACTCAACAAAAGGGCCGAAAAGTCGAAGACTTGATTTCGAGATAATTTGGGTCCGTTGCCGAATCAGGAGTAAGGGCGGCTGGGAAACAGTTCGCTTTCCTGTGGGGGAGCCGCCGAGCCTCCTCGGTCGTTTCACTCCCTGCGGGGTCTCGTCTGGATCCTTCTCCCACGGGAGTCTCACCGTTTCCCCGCCACCCAGCTATCAAGAAGGTTAACGAACCCATGTATTACCCGGAACAGTGTTCCATACCCCCAAGGTCCCTTTAAGTGTGATGAGGCATAAAGCTCACTTTTTACTCATTTTATAGTCTTCAGTGCTGACCTGTTTCCGTTACACATAAAAACGCAAGGAGGTCCGGGAAATTGCGAGACTCCTCGAAAATGCTACGCATTTCCTTCGTGCGGAGTCTATTCAAGAAGCTTATTCAAAGTCCTATGGGATGAAAATGAGCGGTGAGATCCCGCAAGGCGAAGCCTGAGGAAGCTCACCACATGCCCATGGAAAGCGAGTGATTTCCCGGACCTCCACACCGTTACTACCGTAACGGAAACAATATATCTTGAAACTGAGTCTTCAACAAAAGGGAGCTTTATGCGAAAATCACAGTGTAATTTTACAGAGCTATTAATTTAGAAAACTTAATGCATTAAGAAAAGCTTAGGGGGATTTCCCTAAGCTTTTCTTATAACCTTATCCAAATAGACTATTGAAGAATTTAGCTAAAGCCTGGATGATACTTTGCAGGAATGTGGATACTTTATCCCAGAAACCTTTATCTCCGAGTAAATCTTTTACACTGGAAGTGATATCCTCCAGCTGTTTCTGGACTTGATCAAAGTTTATATTTAATGCCCGCATTTTCTCGAACAAGTTAATCAACAGCTGACGGTCTTCTTCGCTTAACTCGATATTCAAAGAGCTTAGCTTGTCATTGACAATCTGCTCGATTTCTTCTTTCGTAGCAGGATTCCTATCTGCCATTTCCTGTTTGATCTCGGTTAACAATTGACTGACCTTTTCTTTATCGACACCTGATTTTTCAGCCAGCTCTGTCGCTACATCCAACTCTTCACTTGCAACCTCCATCCGGTCTTCATCAAGCTTGACACCCTTAGAATCATAGGCTTTATAAATTCCAGTGAGAGCCGAATGGCCGCTAACTTTTACCGGGGAAGCAACATCAACAATCGCATCCTCCACGCCGGCCGTCAACAAGGCATTGGCATACATCTCTTTTGTTACTTCAGTAATATTGTCAGGAGTAACAATATTGACCTCAAGTCCTTCTCCTTGTTCCTGCGGGGTAATCTTCACAGAAGAAAACATCCGGGAATTTGGATTGCCATTAATATAATTAGCTATGTCCTGGCCGTCTACATAAAACTCATCCACATTCTCTCGGTTTTCTACTTGTAATAGCTCTCTAACTTCGTCTTCCTGTTCATCTGTCAAGGTTTCTCCATATACTACAATCGGAACGCCAAGTTTCTCGTTGATTCCTTCATCATTATTTCCATTGGTAGAAGCAAATGCAACTGATGCCAGACCAGTACCTGTCCAAACCACCAATGCCAACAATAAAATTGCTATTCGTTTTATCATCATTTTCTTCTCCTTATTTTTCAAGATTAATCCTAGGTGGTATTCCACACCCATCCTATATTGTACTGATATTTCTAAATAATAGAATCAGCCTTGAGACTTATGATCCTTTCTTTATATTTGAACTGCTTCCATTTCTTACGTATTTAAGAGCAAAAAGATTCACTACCTTTATGAAGAAAATGACTCAAATGCTGGTGGAATACTTTTCTTTTAATGCTTCCATAAATACTTCGACATTTTTAGATAGCTCTTCTCCCGGTGTGACACAGGAGAAATAACGGTTCGGCATTTGGATGAACGGAAGGCGGATCATTAAATCTTCTCCGAATTTATTATCAATAATGGAACGTGAGATGAACGATAGTCCGAGTCCATGCTGCACTGCTTGCACGACGCCATGATTGCTGCCGATCGTTATTAATTTCCTGACATCGATGCTGTAAGCACGGATAACGGCATCCATAATGTCACGAGTCCCGGACCCCTCTTCCCGTCCAACCCAGGTAAGCCCTTGTAAGTCACTGAATTGAAGGGTATCTTTTTCGCGGATGGGATGATCAAGGGGAGCAATCAATACCATTTCGTCTTCTAAGAAAGGGAATGCGCGTAATTCCTTGTGCTTCACTTGCCCCTCGACAAGGCCAATATCAAATTCGTGCAATAATACCGAGCGATTGATTGTCTCTGTATTATCGATATATACGTTCAACTCAATATTAGGATGTACTTGATCAAATTCTTTCAATAAGGCAGGAAGAATATATTCACCAACCGTATAACTGGCTCCAATGGTGAGAGAGCCTGTCAATTGGTTATGGTAGGCGAACACCTCTTCTTTCGTTTTTTCTACAATACTCGCTATTTGCTTTGCCCGCTGGTATACAAGCTCTCCAGTAGACGTCACATGAAAGTGCTTAGGGGAGCGATCAATTAATTTTGTCTGGAACAGCTCTTCGAGATTCTTGATATGCAGGCTGACACTTGGCTGGGAGATCATCCTTGTCTTAGCGGCCTTTGTGAAGCTTTTTCCCTCTACAACGGCAATAAAAGTCTTTAACGCTTCTAAATCCATCACATTCACCTACTATTAAAATTACTAATGATTGATATTATTAAATTATATTTTACTAATAATTGACCATAAAGTATAGTAATTTTAAACACTTAACAATAATTCAGGAGCGTGCGGTCATGTTTACTAAAAGTAATTATCTCTATTGGAGCATGGGGGTTCTATTTACAGCATTGATTGCTGGGATTGGTTTCTTGCTTGCGATGATACCTGGACTGTCTATGATCGGCCCACTGGCAACCGCCATTATTGTCGCCGTATTTTACCGGCAGTTTTTTGGCTACCCGGAAAAGATACGTCACGGCATCCAGTTTTCTGCTAAAAAACTGCTAAGGCTGGCTATCATTCTGTTTGGATTAAAATTGAATATGAATGTCATCTTCCAGGATGGCCTGCCTCTCTTGATCAGAGATGTGGCGGTTATCATTTTCTCCATCGGAGTGACATTGCTATTGGCCAAATTGTTCCGTGCCGATTACTCACTTTCCTTGCTGCTCGGTGTCGGAACCGGTGTGTGTGGTGCCTCCGCCATTGCTGCCGTTTCACCGATACTGAAAGCTAAAGCGGAAGACACAGCTATCAGCGCTGGAATCATTTCTTTGGTTGGAACGATTTTCGCGATTGGTTACACCCTGATCCGGCCAGTTCTCCCCATTGATGCGGCCACTTATGGGTTATGGGCAGGAATCAGCCTGCATGAAGTTGCCCATGTAGCGCTTGCGGCTGCACCTGCGGGAGAAGATGGCCTTGCGATGGCTCTCATTGGAAAATTAGGGCGTGTCCTCCTGCTAGTACCGCTCAGCTTCCTGTTCATTTATATCATGCGAAAAAAAGGAAACCAGGATTCTTCGGAAAAAGTAGCTTTCCCATGGTTCTTGCTCGGATTCATCGCTACCAGTCTGTTAGGCAGTTATGTCCTTGGGGTATATATACCAATAAACGAAGCCGTACTCACCTTTACCTCTACAGCTACCACGTTCATTCTGACCATGGCAATGGTTGGATTAGGCCTTAATGTCAGCCTGGCTGCCCTCCGTTCGAAAGCACTTAAGCCAATGCTGGCTATGACCATAACATCGCTGCTTCTATCCGGAATAACCCTGTTGATATTATAATGGCAAGACATCCGGCCTATTTATATTAAGCAGAAATACACTGTTTGTAACTCCTCCTTGTTGGGAATACTTGCTAACAAACAAAGGAGGGTTCCCAGATGAAACAATTTTACTTATTAAGTTTTATGGTAGCAGCCGGTATCATTTTGGCAGGATGTGGGACATCAGGAAATGATGATACGATTGAACCAGAAGATACGAATGATCCCGGTTCTTCTCAAGAGGAATCAGACCAAGCTGAAGAAGAAGCTAAAGAATCTTCAGGGGATACCAGCGATGCTATAGACTTAAAGGATGGCGTGGATCTAGTAATTGGTACAGTAGAGGAATTAAACACCACAGTAGAAGAGTCACCTGACGATACAGCTAAAATCAATGAAACAGGAAAAACATTAGAAGAAGATTGGGATAGAATCGAGAAACAAGTGGAAGAAAATTATGAAGAAGACTATAAGAACATCGAGGAAAGTCTTTATCCTTTAATTGACGAAGCCCAGTCTGACGAGCCAGATACCGATAAAATAAAAGAACTGACCCAGGAAACACAGCATAAACTAGAAGAATTCAAAAACAAACTGGAAACTACCTAATGCACAAAAGCTGTTTTCCCACTACCAGGAGGAGAACAGCTTTTTCCATTGTTATCTTTCGAAAAATAAGCTGGCGGTCTGTTACACTGACAATAGGTTTCAAAAGAAGAGGAGGCACCTACATGCGCTTAGAGAATAAAAAAGTGATCGCACTCGTCAGTGATGAGTTTGAGGATCTGGAACTGTGGTACCCGGTCCTTCGCCTGAGAGAAGAAGGAGCGACTGTCCACATTGTCGGAAAAGAGGCAAACAAACAGTATACCGGAAAATATGGAGTACCCGTTGAATCAGACTATGCGTTTAGCGACATTTCACCAGAGGACTATGACGGCATCCTTGTACCTGGCGGCTGGTCGCCGGACAAGCTGCGGAGATATGAGGAAGTCCTGCAATTTGTCCGCCATATGGACGAGCAGAAAAAAACAATCGGACAAATTTGCCACGCCGGCTGGGTATTGATTTCTGCAGGCATTCTGGATGGCCGAAACGTAACAAGTACCCCTGGCATCAAAGACGACATGATGAATGCCGGAGCCAATTGGTCGGATGAAGCAGTGGTGGAGGATGGTCATATCATATCCGCTCGTCGTCCACCAGACTTGCCTCCATATGCGAAAGCATTTGCAGACCACCTTGCCAAAGGATAGAAAGGCTACAGGAGGGAGCTGTATATCCAGCTTCCTCCTATTATTTTTTAGTCCTTATCCTCCCCGAACTAACAATGTCCACTTTTACCTGCACGTCACTCAACGTGTTTTCTTTTAACCAAGCGCTTTCCTCCATACCAATTAGTTTCTTGAAGGCTTGCGGTTCCTCCTGATATAAATGATAACCGATTTGATAGACGTCTACCTGAAATTCTACTCCTTTTTGGTATGTCGATCTGATCTGTTCTTCGATTTTCTTCTCAGCCATTTCCTTCAATGTATCGTCCTTTTCATCAAAAGGGTTCTCAATGATTTCTCCTGCTACCTCAACTGTGATTGAAGCCTTCACTTCTCCCCTCTCAACTCGTGGTTTCACTTCCACCTTAGGATCAGTAAATACTATCGAGGCATAATCTTTTTCATCTTTATATAAATAAAGCGGGATGCGTTCTGATTCCGGCTCCATCCACCGCAGACCTTTTGCTTCTTCTGCATTCATACTGCCTCTGTATTCACCATGATCGATAAAAGCAGCTCCGCCAAATTCATGAATAGGGTGTGGCTGGTTATCCTTTGTCCATTTACTGGTATTCAACTGAATCATGGGAATGATAAAAACTTTTCCAGGTTCGTACCGGTTTATCAAATAGTCACGAATAGCTTTTGGTTTAACGGTAGAAAATTGACCAAATACAGGGAAAGGATCATTTACCCTGGAATACCATGGAGATGTTCCTAAGATAGGCCGTGCTTGGGCGAGAGTAGGAAGCTCTTCATCTGTTACATACAACCAGGGGGCACTTCGAGTTTCCGAATAGCGGTTCAAAACATCGACTACTTCATCAATAATCGCTTTCTTTTCCAGTGCCCGTGTTGTAAATACTACTTCTCCTATATGCGCCCAGGAAATCGGTTCCTGTGTTGTATAGTATAAATCATCTGTGGCACTATCGAAGCTGGAGCCGGTCCCCACAGCACCCCAAAGGGGGAAATCCTGAGCACCTTGTGCTCCACTGCCCTCTTGCTTTCCGACATTTTGAAACGGAAGGATTCTGGCATAAACCAGGAACTCACCATCCTGGTAATCAATACCTAACCCAGATACAAAAACGATTTGATCGACTGCCTTGCTATCCCAGCATCCGGACAATAATAGTAGAGAAAACAGGAGGAATAATGCTTTTCTAAACATGTCATTCCCTACCTTTTCTTGAGGAATCAATGGTCTTCAACATTTTCGGGCGATGCTTCACCTCAGCGGCAGAATGCCAAAAAGTTTTGATTGCCTCTTTTGGCCTTGGTGGCGACATAGGAGTTAAATAAGGAATACCAAATGACCGTAATCCTGCTAAATATCCGACTAATGCAAACATGCACAAAAAGAAACCAAACATACCAAACAGGGAAGTGATAAAGAGAATGATGAGACGCATTATCCCAACCAGTCCAGATAACGATTGGTTGATCAACGTGAATGTCGCGACTAAAGCAATAGCATTTACAACCAGTACCCCTGGAGCTGTGAATCCCGCAGCAATAGCCGCCTGTCCAATAATCAAACCTCCCACAACGGACAAAATTTGTCCAATAGCTGTCGGCAGTCGAATACCGGCTTCCCGGAACATTTCAAATAAAAATAACATCATAAAACACTCTACCGCCGCTGAAAATGGTACCCCGTCCCGTGATAAAGTGACGGTAGCAAGCAATGTGAATGGAAGCTGATCAGGATGGAATGAAATCAAGGCAATCCAAAATGCAGGAAGAAACAATGCAATATATAAGCCTACAACCCTCATCATTCGTTCAAAAAACACAAATAAGGAAGAAACATTCTGATCTTCAGCCGTTTTTAAGATAAAGAACAAGTTGACCGGAGCTATTAATGCTGTCGGTGTACCATCCATCAGGATAGCAAAACGCCCATGCAACAACCCTTCAACTACATAGTCAGGCCTTCCGGTATACACAAAAAGAGGAAATAACGATCTTTTCGTATCGGCGATTAACTCTTCCACTTGCAAGCTGCTTTCTACCCCGTCAATATTTATCTTTTCCAGTCTTGATTTAACTTCTTCTATTACTTTTTTATTTGTTATATCTTCCATATACAAGAGTTGCACAGTAGTTTTTGTCCGCTCTCCTATGGTATAGTTGGTCACTTTCAATGAAGAACTCCGCATTCGCTTACGTACCAAAGCCGTATTGGTGGTAATTTCTTCTACAAACCCTTCTTTAGAACCACGGATGGATACTTCTGTGTTTGGCTCCTCCACATTTCTTTTCGGATGATCAATCGCTTGTACTTCCCAAAGCGTCGAGCTTTCCCTATCCAATAAAACAACCTTTCCAATAAAAACAGCTTCGACGATATGCTCCTTTGTAACAGAAGGACCGAGCTCTTTCACTGTGGCAGGGAGAATATCTTTTAAAACCTTCCTTTTATCATTATTTTTTTGCAAGGGATCCAGCACAAAGTCAAATAAGGCCTTCTGATCAAATAAACCCTTGCAGGATACCAGCAGAATCTTGCCTGCACCTGTGTTTTCTTCCTGGATAATCACATCTTCACAACCCACAAATAATTCCCTAAGGGAAGGTTCATCGAAAGTGACGGTATCTCTCGTTGTTTTTTTCTTATTCTGTTTTTTTTTCATGTGGCCTTCCTCCTATGAATAGTGGCAATAACAACTAAGAGAACAAACAAGTAGGTTCCCATGGCATATACTATCCACGGCAATACAAAGTCTTTGAGAAGGTTTAAAAACTGCATATCGGACAGCGGCAAGTATAGGGATAATAATAAACCCGATAAAAAACACATTTGAATCCTCCACTTTGCTTTTTCCGTTTTAATGGGAAATAGATAAGGAATCAAATGAGCAACCAAGGCAATACGAATAATCGCTCCGGACAGCCATTGATATATCGTAAAATAATCCACATGACTGATATAAGTTCCCACGGTGACCATTCGCCATTGTTCATAAGCTGGATATCTTAGCTCGGACGCGTGCTCTGGTCCGAACATCGCTATGGAACCCATTACGGGGGTTACCAATAAATTGACAAGTACAGCACCAATGATAATATATTTCCAAAAGGACATTTTTTTCTTAACTTGATGCTGGATCAATAAAATGAACCCCAGATCCAGTGCACCGCCACTGCCTAGCAGGAACCCTCGCCATACAGGCTCCCAGCCTTCTGCCAACACAGGAAACAGCAAGTTATATTCTTTGTTGCCCATATTGGCAATCGTTACAAAGAAACCAAGAACCACTACTAATGGAAGCAATACACCGGCGGTGATCGCCAACGTCTGCATGCCACCCCTCAAAATCACAAGAATAACCAAAATTGTAAGAATGCCTAGATAGATTTTTGGAGTTTTAGGCAGATAGGATATGTTTGTCCAAGTGACCGTATCAAAGTAGGTGATGTAGCCACTGAGAATTACATAGACCAAGATTGGAATAGCAAACAGGATCTTCCCCACTTTCCCCAAACTATTCTGTATGTATTGGAGTACAGATTGATCTTTTGTGATCCGATGAATGATATAGATGATAATGAGGATCACTGTAAAAGAAAAAGTTGTCATTAATGACGAAATCCAGGCGTCGCGTTTAGCTGCATCTAAAATGGGTGGCCCAATGATCACATGATTATAGAATCCGGATGACATCATAATTAAAAATAATAATTGCAAATAAGAAATCGGTTCGTCCTTCATCATAGTAGAAATCCCTTTTCTTTTTTCATAGTCTTTGTGTAAGAATCTTATTTATGCACTGACTCCTCTGTTGAAGAGCAGGTATTCACCCATCATAAAAGCCAGACTGCTGTGCAGCCTGGCCTAACAGAGAGCTTATTTATATTATTGACGGAAAGCTTGATCAGCAAGCATGTTGAAAACAGCATCATCCATCGGAGGGTTATGCAGTCCGGCACGGACATCCCGGTAATACTTTTCAAATGAATAGTGTTTGGAAAGCCCCCGGCCGCCGGCAATTCTCATAGCAAGGTCAACAACTTCGTTTGCTGTGTTAGTTGCTGTCACTTTCACTGCCGCCAGTTCTGCCTGGAGCTGTTTCCTATTTTCCGGTTCCTGGTCCCACTTCTCGGCGATGGCGTACATAAAATAGCGTGCGTGCATCAGTTTCCATTCTATCTCTCCGATTTTTTGCTTGATATGGGGAACCTCAGCAATCGGGTGATCAAGACTGTTCGGTTGAAATTCTTTGGCAAACTTGATTGCATCATTGCGGGCAGCAATTGCAATCCCTAAATAACAGGCAGGAATGTGCAATAACCAGCCTTTCGGAACAGTGGACTTTTGGCTGGCACGTTCAACGAGTCGATTTTCCTTCACTGAGACGTTATCAAGTACAAGGTCGTCACTTCCGGTACCTCTCATACCAAGCGTATCCCAAGTGTGGTCCACGGTTACCCCTTTCCTTCCCCGATCAATCAAAAACCAGCCGACCTCGTCCAGTTCTTCCATATAGGCCGATACAATATAATAGTCTAAGGAATCCGCCATTGTCGTAAACGTCTTTCTCCCATTAATGATATAACGGTCCCCATTACGTACTGCACGTGTCTCCGGCATCCCGCCTCGTGTCGGGCTTCCTGTTGCCGGCTCTGAGGCAGCCCGGTTTAACACTTTCTGCTCTGCAGCGATTTCAGCCGCTACCTCTTCAAACATCTTTGAATCCCACAACTGTTCATCTCTTAGTTCCATCAGGATGCCGATATGCCATCCCACCGACAAAGCGACCGATCCATCACCTGCTGCCAGCCTCTCCTGCATGAGTACAAATTCGTATAGCGACAGGTTTTCTCCACCAAGTCGATCTGGAAGCGACAAAGAAAAATAGTTTTCCTTCTTCAGGTCAGCTAAGTTTTGTTTAGAAAACGATGCCTCCTGATCAGACACTGTGCTACGTTTCTTTACTATTTCAGCTAAAGTATCTGCCTTTGTGTATAATCGCTGCTGACGATCATTTTTAATCAGAGGTTGATATATTTTGTTCATTCTCTCACCCCAACAATTCTATATTAATTAAAAGCTTACTAGAACAGTCGGAATTATGCGAATGATTTACTGAACTCATTCTTTCTTTACCATTCCATCATTCTCATAATTCATCTGGTCCAAAAAGTACCAGGGCATTAATTGTTTTCGTTTTAGTCAGATAGGGAAAATGTTAGTCAATGTACTGGAAAGGAGTCACTAGTATGAACAACAACAGCTACCTGTTAAAGAAAGAAGAGATGAATGATCGTACGATAGTACCGGATTGGCTTCCAAAAGAATATGAAACATTCCATAAAATTGTTACTGACAAGACATTCCCTTGCTACTTCGGAATGGGAGCAGAAAAAAAAGGAGAGCTTCGCTACTCATTTCTGAACCATGATGATTGGTCCCATCTCCCCAATACAGTAGAGGATTTCCTGAAATTATTCGAAGAACCTCCATTTATCCGACATGGTTTCTTCTTATTTGTAGAACCGGAGCAAGAAGGAAAGTCGATTGAATATTATCGTGAATATTTCTGGGACATATTGAATTATTTAAATGACAACGACAAAGAACCTTGGCCGGTCGATTATCCTACTGACCCGGATCATCACTTATGGGCCTTCTCATTTGCAGGAGAACCATTCTTCGTATTTGGAAATTCACCTGCCTACAAACAAAGAAAAACACGGAATTTAGGAAACTCTCTCGTACTCGGCTTCCAGCCACGAAAAATCTTCGAAGGCCTGGAAGGAACCAGCAAAGGAGGAATCATGTCCCGTGAAAAAGTGCGGGAACGAGTAGAAAATTGGGATCAATTACCGAAACATCCGGATATCAGCCACTATGGCGACCCCACCCACCACGAATGGAAACAATACTTCATCGGGGATGATGTAAAACCTATCACCGGTAAATGTCCATTCCACCAAAACAAATAAAACCACACAGACGCCTGGCTTTCAGGCGTCTTATTTTGTTCTTAAAGAAAATTCAACTTTATAACTCACTTTAAAAAGCAGGAAATCCTGTCTTTTCAGCGAAATTAATTTATAATCCAATCCTTCCAAAGGAGATGTTCATTTGTTTAAAATCAGTAGTATCTTCATTCCTGTATCGAACCTTAAGGAATCAATGAGATGGTATCAAGAAAACTTAGGAGCCATATTCGTGGATAGCTGGGATTTTGGAGGTCGCGGGGCCGGATTCATTTTTGAAAAAGGAGATGCCCAGATGGGACTCGTTGAAGTGGAAACCCCCCAGCCCACGGAATTCGAAGTAGTAAAAGGAAAAAAGAACAGCTACTATAACTTTCTTGCAGATGATATCCACCAGGCTCACCAAATGCTATATCAAAAAGGGGTCGTTGTCAGCAAAATTGAAGACTTTGGCGGGATGACGGCTTTTGAATTCTTAGACCCTGACGGTAACCCTTTCAGTGTGGTCAACGAAGTGGAAGGTTCTAAGTTTCATAAAACTAACCTTGAAAAGCTGAAACAATAAATCACCAGCATTTAAAAGAGTCAAATATAAAAATCGCCCCTCATCCGAGGAGCGATTGTTTTATTACATCGTCGTTCTTTTGCTTCTACGTTTGTTCATGAACTTTCGAATCATTGGATAGATGATTGGTGCATATTTGATAAATCTTCTGATAAGTCTACCCATTATTTTCACCTCATTTTGATTGATTTCGTGCTTGTTCTTTGCTTACCCGGCCAAAGCGGAAATCAAACAAAAGGTGATTTTAGCTCACTTAAACGATTCGCCGTCCATTCTGGGCAAGAGCATAATGGATGCCGTGCTGTAAGTTCTGAAAACATTCGAATTTGGATAAATCAATTTCTGTTTGAGAGATGATCCTCCCTAATTCTGCAGAGATGCCGACAATAATTACTTTCGTACCAATTAAACTCGCTGCGGTACCCATCTTCTCAATCAAACTTGCCGTGTATTTGGTAAGGTCGTTATCCAGTCCGGTCAAGTCCAGGACCAAATAGGATGCTTTATGCTCCGGCAGGTTTGTGAGTGTCTTCGTAATCAGCTCGTCCGCCCGCTCCTCGTCATAACGGCCCAGCAAAGGAACAACTACGATACCTTCCAATACTGGAATGATAGGAGAAGATAAGGTTTTGACCAGCTCTTTCAAATCCCGTGTCTTATCTTCGACCAGTCCTTCCAGGTACACAATTTGCTCCGCTTCTTTCCGGCGGGCTAAATCATGGATATTATGCTCGATGTCCACTTCTGCCGGGAAGTACTCGATAAGTGTACAATCGTGCCCTTCTAATTGAGAATACTGTACTTCATACCACATGGTCCTTCCAAAAAGTCCACTGAATATCCCCGCATAATGAGCGGGAAGAAAAGAACCTCGCTTTTCTTTCCCTTGTGCTTTATTGATTTTATGCTCCCAATCATTGGCCAGTTTGACTTCCAATGTAAGCTTTTCTTTATTAACATTTTCTATACGAGCTTTTCCCCAGCCAGCTGATGCATATGTATTTGGCAGTATTTCCGCCACCTGGTCAATTCCAATCTCTTTCTTCTGAAAGTACTCTCCAACTACAGAGCCCTGACGGAAGCCTGTACTTTCCATAACTAAATTTGCAGCTTCTTCCCCTGATACTTCTTCAATCGTATCAAAAAAAGACTTCATCGCGGAGGAAATCCAAAAAAGAACGGCATCCTCGTTTTCAAATAGAAAGCGTCCTTCTTCCAGCTCCCAGGAAAAACCCAGACCGCCGACGTTGATATTAGGCTTTTTTTCCAAACTGCATCCCCCTTCGTTTTTCTAGATGGTGTCTGCTTCTTTTATACTGCCTCTATCATACCTTATTTTTCACTCAAATGATTCCCTATTGGCTAGATTCCACAAATTTCTTAACTTTCGATTGATCCCTGCAGTTATTCAAACGTTTGACCAAACTAGTTACTTTTGACAAAAAATCACCAAAAACAGGCATATACCCAGTACATTCATCGTATTTCAACATATACAAATAGAAAGGAGGTGCTTTTATGAGTAAAGGCTACGGCGGCGGTTTCGCGTTATTAGTCGTACTATTCATTCTATTGATCATTATTGGAGCATCCTACGTAGGAGGAGGCAGAGGCTGGGGTTATTAATCCCCTCCCCCTGTTGAAAGGAAAGTCCATGCGGTAAATCCGTGTGGGCTTTTGGCTTTTATAGGATACATATACCGGGGATAAAACAATAACGATCAGACAAATTAATATCAAAAAGGAGGATAAGACATGAACGATCAACGAGATTTTCATTCTGTCATGAATCAGCTTAACCAGGCAAAGCGAGCAGTAGAAAGAGCTCAGGAAGATCAAAGCGGCTTTACAGAAGCACAGCAGCAGGTGAAACAGGCAGAGGAAATGCTGCATGAAGCAACGCAGAACCCTTCCGCATTCAGAGGGATTGGCAATCATGAAATGCAGCGGGCTTCTGATTTATTGCGTTTAATCGAAGAAACCAATCAGGCGAATAACCGATAACTCTATCAGCACATCGTACAAGGACGATGTGCTTTTTATTTTTGTCCTACTCCTCGATGCACATGCATACACATGGTACAAGCTATGACCTACGGAAGAGGAGTGAAAATGTTGGGTGTTTTTTTCAGTTATATTTTTCTTGGTTTATCACTAGCAGCACCGCTTGGCCCGCTCAATGCTGCTCAAATTAATCAAGGAATCAAAAATGGTTTTGTGCATTCCTGGCTGATCGGGTTGGGAGCAATTGTTGCTGAAATTTGCTTTATCACCGCTGTCTTTTTTGGTGTGGTCCATTTTTTAGAAATTCCCTTCATGAAAACATTCTTATGGTCATTCGGTGCCTTTGTCCTCCTGTATACAGGATTTGAAAGCATCGCCAGCTCCCAAACGATTGAAATGGATAATAACCGTCAGAAAGATTCCTTAGCTAAAACATTCTCCACCGGTTTTTTGATCGCTATTACGAATCCTTTATCGATTCTATTCTGGCTTGGAATTTACGGATCCATATTAGCAAACACCATTAACCGATACGACCAGATTCACTTGGTTTTATATGGTGGTGCCATTTTATTAGGATTGATGATATGGGATGTTACCATGGCAATCATTTCGAGTGGATTCAGACGAGCACTCACCCCCCGCACACTAAAACGCATTTCTGTCCTCTCAGGGTTAAGCTTGGTTGGATTTGCTTTTTATTTTGCTATGAAGGCCGTTAAAATGTTATTTCACATTTAAGAGAAACACCTCGCCTTTTTTATCTTCAAAGGCTATTGCGAATAGGTGGCTAAAGTAGTATCGGTACCAAAATAGCTCAGGAAGGTTCTTCCTCCCATTTTTTTCTCATCAAAAAGGCAACGAGCGCGATTACGACTAAAAATAACAGACTGATGAAAAAACCGATCCGGCTTGATCCATCTAATAATGTCCCGCTGACGGCTGCCGCAATCAATAAAAACCCCATCCATCGCTTAATTTTTGCTATACCAGGCAATTCCATTAATTTATTATAAGAAAACAAAATGAATATCCAAGTATAAAGCAGCATCAAACCGGCAGCTGTTGTCAAATATTCATATACTTTTTCAGGCAGCAGCAAAGCGACCACAATGGAAGCGATGAGGCCAGTAATAGTTAAGACCAAGGCATGGTATGGAACGCCTCGTTTTCCGGTTTTGGCAAAAAAAGCAGGGGCATCTTTATCCTCGGCAAGTGTGGAAAGAATAGTGGTAATGGCGTATAACGATGCAACCATCGTTGAAAATCCCCCTATAATTAAGGCACCATTGAACACATGCGGAACAAAAGCCAAATCATACTTAGCTAAAGCGGTAATGAACGGGCTCTCATCGGGATTGAATTTGTCCCAGGAAACGAGGAAAACCGCTAACCCCAAAGACGCCACATAAATAACGGCAAGCAGTACAAGCATCACCTTTCCCGATTTCGGAGCTTCCTTGGGCTCTTTCAATTCGTTTGCCATAATACCCATGACTTCGATTCCGCCGAAAGCATAAAAGGCATAAATCAACGCTGCCCATAAACCCGTCACACCCGCTGGAAACAAACCTTCTCCACTCCATTCAAAAGTACGCTCTGGCCTTCCTCCATCCAGTGTCCCAGTCACCGCTAACACCGCTATGATAATGAACATGACAATTGCCGCTGTCTTGACGACTGCAAAAATATTCTCAAACCGTTCAAACCCGGAAACCCCGGTAATGATAACCCCAATGCCAAGAACGCCGAAGATAGCTGATAATAGCCATAACGGCATACCTGGAAACCAATACTTAGAAAAGATAGCCAGCGCCGTCAGCTGACTCCCCATAATCAGTAGTTCAGAGGTCCAGTATACCCAGCCAGTACTGAAGCCCGCCCACCTGCCATAAGCTTTCTTGGCATAGGTACGAAAAGAACCCTTTTCTGGATGCTCTGCCGTCATCCTTGCCAGGGCATCATATACAATATATGTCCCTGCAGCAGCCAGTAGAAAAGTAAAAATAGCTGCAGGACCTCCTTGCTTGATTGCTAAAGCGGAACCAAGAAAAAATCCCGTCCCAATCGTGCACCCTACTCCAATCAGAGTCAGCTGCCACCATGGTATCTTTTTATGTGAATCCCCTTGATTTTTATCCATGTCAAGAGCTCCTTTCATCCGCCTTAGTTTTAACCCCTCTGGTCAAAAACATTCCAACTGTCTCCCATACATAACAAACAGTAAAATAGGCTATCTTAACATGTAGAAAAGCAATTCAAGGAGGAATTATGAAAGCAGTCACCTATCAAGGCAAACATTCCGTTAATGTGAAAAAAGTAGACTTTCCTACGATTCAGGATCCCCAGGATGTGATAATTAAAATTACCTCTACGGCCATATGCGGGTCAGATTTACATCTATACCAGGGGAACTTCCCGCTGCCAATCGGGTATATCATCGGGCACGAGCCGATGGGAATTGTAGAAGAGGTTGGCAAAGAAGTGACGAAAGTGAAAAAAGGGGACCGTGTCATCATTCCGTTTACAGTTGCATGTGGTTCATGCCCTTATTGCAACAACCACCAGGAAAGCCAATGTGATAACACCAATCCTCATTACGATTCAGGTGGGTACTTGGGGTATTCCGAGAAGTTTGGCAACTACCCAGGCGGACAGGCAGAATATTTACGGGTACCGTTCGGGAATTACACTCCTTTTCTCGTGCCAGATGATTGTGAACTGGATGATGATTCTCTGTTATTTTTATCAGATGTTCTCCCTACCGCCTACTGGAGTGTAGAAAATGCCGGAGTAAAGCAGGGAGATACCGTTATTGTACTAGGCTGTGGGCCAGTCGGACTGATGGCTCAGAAATTCGCCTGGCAAAAAGGAGCGGAACGGGTAATAGCGGTAGATTACCTGCCTTACCGCTTAAACCATTCCAAACTTGTCAATAAAACAGAAACCTTTAATTTTACCGCCCATAAAGACATTGGAGAGGTTTTGAAGGAAGTTACGAAAGGCGGAGCCGATGTGGTGATCGATTGTGTCGGGATGGATGGGAAAAAGTCGCCTCTGGAATTTACTGCACAAAAGTTAAAGCTGCAGGGTGGCACACTCGGACCTATTCAAATCGCCACGAAAGCAGTAAAGAAATGCGGCACTGTCCAAATAACAGGGGTCTACGGTGGACTTTACAACATGTTTCCACTGGGTGCTTTTTTCTCACGTAATATTACTCTTAAAACGGGCCAGGCCCATGCGAGATCCTTTATGGGAAGACTTTACGACCAGATCGTGGCAGGTGAAATCGATCCGACGGATATTATCACCCATCGCCTTCCGCTGGATGATGCTTCCCATGGATATAAAATTTTTAATGGTAAAAAAGATGATTGTATCAAAGTAGTTCTCCGGCCTTAAGGGCACTCAAACAGCAAACAAGGAGGTCATTCTAATGGATCGAAGCAGAATATGTAAAGCATGTGATGGAGAAGGATTATTAATGGATGATGAGGAATGGAAGTATACTTGCAGTGTCTGTGGGGGAAGCGGCGTCATGACACTTGGTAAAAGCCCCGAACCTGACGAGCATATGGATGTCGATGAAATGAATCGAATACTAGAATAATTAAAGCCCGGATCCTCATCCGGGCTTTATTCCTGTTTAGGTCCCGGTTTAAAACCAGGATCATAGGGATCTGCTTCTATTTCATAACCGTCTGTATCGATGGAAACGACTATATCTCCTGACTCCGCTGTAGAATACAAGGCAGTACCTAAGTGATATAATCTGGCAACAACCTTATTTACCGGGTGTCCGTAATCATTGGCTTGATCGTACGAGAAAACGGCAGCTTCCGGATTGACCGCATCCACAAACGCCTGCGAGTTGCTTGTAGCAGAACCATGGTGGGCGACCTTTAATATTTCTGAACGAAGGTCGTAGCGTTCAATCAGCTTTTTCTCATTTTTCACATCTGTGTCGCTGGTCAAAAGAACATCGATCTCTCCATAACTTACCTTTAATACGATAGATGCCGGATTGTTTTTCTCGGCTTCCCGATCGACATGGAGAACTTTTACCTCAACCTCCGGATCCAATTGTAGTTTTTGCCCCTCTTCCGCTACTTTAAAAGGAATCTGGCGTAAAGCGATCAGCTTCAAATATTCCGCATACGTATCCGTCGTATGCGTTTTCCCGCTGTCTAAAAGACGAGTTACGTGCATTTTTGTAAACACTTCTAAAAAACCACCGATATGATCAATATCAGGATGCGTGGAAACGACCTGGTCGATG
This sequence comes from Thalassobacillus sp. B23F22_16, assembly GCF_043496955.1. Classification (NCBI taxonomy): domain Bacteria; kingdom Bacillati; phylum Bacillota; class Bacilli; order Caryophanales; family Bacillaceae; genus Thalassobacillus; species Thalassobacillus sp. B23F22_16. The sequence goes on from NZ_JBIEKD010000012.1 coordinate 50,359, forward strand.
ACAGTGACTCCTTGATTTTCGAGATACTGAACGACCTTCTTTCCGGCGTTTCGATCGCCTGCATCCACCAGCATCGTTTTTCCGTTCGGAAATTTAATGTAGATGCTATCTCCTTGCTCTACATCAATAAAGTGCACTTCCAGATGCTGCTCCTCTACTGCCGCCTCAAGAAAATCATACCCGTATGCAGCGGCCCCTCTTGCTAATGGCCCAGCTGTCGATATACCCAGGCACAACAACAGGATAAGCAAACAAGCAGCACGGTTTTTATAGAAATGGCATCGCACTACCTGACCTCCCTTCCTAAATGGATGTGTGTCTGGTTAGTTTCTGTAGTTTGGCCCGAATTACACTGATTTTATTGCTTACCATATGTAGAAGGACTATCCACCATAATTTTTGGACATTAAAAAACAGAATCCCTCTTTTCCACTTTAAGTGAGAAGGATTCTGCTCAACTGTTTGATACAACTAAAAACATAGGAATTAAATGGGCATATACTCCATAACGTAGTGAAATGTTTATCATCCTCAATTCCGATTTGATTGCATCACAGCAAGCTATGATGCTTGGCTGATGACTGCCTCTAAGTCATCCCCATGAAATAGTTGATCCTGTTTTATTAAATTTTCAGCGCCAAAGACTTACTTCTTTTTAGAAAACATGGTTACTTTTCCGTTCTTTTTCTGAGCTTGTTGTTTTTGTTCTACAGGCTGCTCTTTGAAAGCTTGATTTTTCATATCTTGCTCTAGCAGCTCACGGCCTTTGGTAAACAGGATCGTCACTTTTCAACCCTCCTTTATTATTGAGTGTACTATTCAATTCCCCGTGTGCACCTGTTAAAACTTAAAATTATATTCCTTTTTTTGGTTAAGGTGTGAGGTACGAAAAAGACCTTTACAGAAAGGCTTCCTGCAAAGGTCTTTATAATGCAATGTCAACCGCAAACATAGGATTGATCTACGTTCATGCGTATTCTCTATCAGTCTTGCCACCATCATCAGACTTTTTCTGACTGTAATTGATGACCTGCTGCGTCTTATCCCATGTTTCGTTGATCCTGCCTTTATTCACTTTTCCAAAGACCAAGCCTTCAATTTACGGCTTACTTACGCTTTTTCGCAAAAGACAAAAACTTACCACTACGAGTTTTCGCTGGACTGTTTTTTTCTGGTTTTTCCTTGAACGCCTGGTTCTTTGCATCTTCTTCAAACAGTTCCCGGCCTTTGGTAAACAGGATCGTCACAGCAGCTCACCCTCCTTTTAAAAATGTATTAGGAGATTCCCTTTTTGGACTTCGTTTCAAGTCACTGGGCAATTACCTAACCAGGCTCATAAAGACTGAAGCACTTTCTTAATTTTCAGAAGATTGAGGGTTCAATCAATTCCAAGTGCTTTATCTTTATTTAATGCAAATTTACCACGGCAGAGGAATATAACGCAATCCCAAACTTATAGGTATTTATTACCAGATTGATGACAGATTACGACAGAGAAAAAAACAAAGGATTTATCTATTATAATTCGGGAAAAGACAAGTACATAAAGGAGTGGATACAATGACTGAACTGAAAGCTTTAATCTTGAATGCATCCTTTAAAACTAGTGACGAAGAGCCTTCCAATACGGAAGCACTCTCCAATGAATTGACAGAGATATTCGATAAAAAAGAAGTCGCCCACGAAACCGTACGGCTCGCTGACTACGCCATCAAATTTGGAGTCAGTGACGACCTCGGGGAAGGCGATGAATGGCCGAAGATTTTTGAAAAAATCAAGGAAGCCGATATTCTTGTTCTTGCTACCCCGGTGTGGGCTGGAGAAAAAAGCAGTCTTGCCAAACTGGCAATTGAACGAATTAATGGAGGGGCCTCCGTCACAAATGAAAAAGGGCAATCAATTTACTATAATAAAGTAGCCGGAACAGTGGTGACGGGTAACGAAGATGGTGCCAAAAAAGCAGCCGGTTCCATCCTCTTCTCTCTAGCTCACTTTGGTTTCAATATTCCACCGAATGCCGATGCATACTGGGTTGGAGAAGCAGGTCCAGGCCCCTCCTATATCGAAGCCAACGGCATCGAAAATGACTTTACCCGCAGTAATATTACGATGGAAGCTTATAACCTGATCCATTTAGCCAGGATATTGAAACAGAATCCAATCCCCGCAGAAGGAAACGTGATGTGAACTTCACACGCAAAAAACACTTGGTTTGATAGCCAAGTGTTTTTACATTTCCTATAAAATTAATCCACTATACTGTATGACAAGTTTCGAGAATTTCATGCGCGTTATGACCGGCTGGGAAAATGGCGATTTCGAAAATCTTATATGAGGAGGGGCGACGGGGAAGGGTGAGACTCCCGCGGGAGAAGGGGCTAGGCGAGATCCCACAGGGCGCAGCCCGAGGAAGCTTGCCAGGTCCCCGCAGGAAAGCGAATCCTTCCCCTTTGCCCCTAACTCTTACAAACATCTCGAAATCAAATAGCACTTATCGCTTATCTAGTTATTAACAAAAGAGACTTGCTTTCCAAAGGCGCATGATCTGTTCGGTTGTCTGGGTGATTTGTTGTGCGGCGATCTCAGGATTCATAGCATCTTCCAGACTTCTCGGGCCAGTCTGAATGGAGAAGACAGCATCAATCATATCATGAAGTTCAAATATATCTTCTCCCACGGTTCCTGCGATTGCAACCACTGACTTTCCGTGTTTTTTCGCCATCCTGGCTACATTTACCGGAACTTTTCCATATAACGATTGCGCATCAAGACTGCCTTCTCCCGTGATAACCAAGTCACTCGAGCTAATTTTTTCTTCCAGACCGGTGAGTGCCGCAATAATATCAAAGCCTGACTTCAACTCTGCCCCTAATACACCGGCAAGCGCACCTCCAAGTCCTCCCGCAGCACCCGCACCAGGGATATGCTGTACATCACGCCCATACTTTTCTTGTATTGATTTCGCCAGCTGCTGAAGTCCATTATCAAGTTCAGGCACCTGCTCTGCTGTAGCACCCTTTTGAGGGCCATAAATATAGGCTGCCCCTTGAGTACCATAAAAGGGATTAGTAACATCAGTAGCTGCTATGAATTGGCAGGCAGCCAGTCCGGCAAGCTTATTTTCATCTGTAATATGAACGGCTTCCGTCAGCACATTGCGATTGACTCCAAGAATGTCACCAGTGGCATTCAAAAACTGAAAACCTAAGGCCTGGAGCATACCCGTTCCGCCGTCCGTCGTGGCACTGCCTCCCAAGGATATCATGATGGTTTTATATCCCCGTTCGACCGCATCTTTTATTTGCTCACCCAATCCATACGAATTCAATTCATAGGGGTCTGCCGTTTCCTTATGAATTAACGGCAGACCTGTACTGCGTGCGCACTCAATAAAAGCGGTCTCCTCACCGTCTTGTTGCAATGTGATATAACTCGTATGGACGGTTTCTCCAGACGGTCCGGTAACCGTAACAGGAATTTCCTGAACACCCAGGGAGGATAATGCCTCAATCGAACCTTCTCCTCCGTCAGCCATAGGAACGGAAATCATTTCCGCATCCGGGAATACCCTTTTTACCCCTGATCCAGCGGCCTGACCTACCTCATAAGCTGACAGTGATCCCTTAAAAGAATCGGGAGCGATCACTACTTTCATACCATCCCTACTTTCTTAATCCGCAAGTATCCATACAAACTCATATTCACCCAACGTAACTCTATCCGTAACAGCCTTATTCGTGAGTAATTCGTGTCCAGAGAATGGAAGATGGACTATTTCCGGTTCTTTCCCAGTATTCACTGCGAAGAATATTTTTTCTCCAGTATCTTCATTATAACGGACCAATCCAAAAGCCTGATCAGACAGGTCGACCACTTCCTGTGAAGCATAAGGCGAGAAGGCACTTTGCTGCTTGCGGATACCAATCATTTGCTTCAGACCGTTAAAAATCCCGCGTCTTCTAGGGTCTTCATGCAGTTCCTGCTTAATATCCTGATAGGCTAACTTTTCACGGTTGATTCGGCGTGGTATGCCTGATTCTTCCATCCCTGCCGTATCGTTAGACGAGCCAAGTAGAGAATGATAATAAATCGCCGGCACACCAATGAATGATAATAAAATGGCGTGTGCAGCCAGCGTCTTACGGATAACCTTCTCCAGTTCATCATCTTCCCCCTGATTGATAAGTGCATCCGTATAGTTGATGTTCAACTCGTAAACAGATTGACTGCCATCCGGGTTGCTTTTATAAGAAACCTCTCCTCCATTTTCCAGTACTTTGTCCACCAGCATCTGTTTTTCCTCTTCGGTAAGGATGCCCTCTGTCGGCCTCATCCCAATACCGTCATGACTGGCAAGGAAGTTAAAGTACGTAGCCTGATCAGAGACTTTCGTTATGGTTTTCGCCCATTCGGTCAGGTGGCGGGTATTGTGAGTCGTAAAACTATACAGCACTAATGGCGGCAAAGAGAACTGATACACCATATTGGCTTCATCTGTCCCATTACCAAAATAACTGATATTTTCCTGGTGAGGGACATTCGTCTCCGTGATGATCTGTACATTCGGTTTAAAATAGCTGACAATCGTATTCCAAAGCTTGATGATTTCATGAGCCTGCGGTAAATGAATACACGTCGTGCCCGACTCCTTCCAAATAAAGCCGATCGCGTCGAGTCGAATACTTGTCGCACCCTCATTCAAGAAATCTAACAGGACATCCGTCATTTCCATCAGGGCAGGGAAATGTTTGAAATTGACATCCACCTGGTCTTTACTGAAGGTAGTCCAGGCCGTCTTCACTCCTGTTTCCCCTTCATATTCATGGAACAATGGGGACGTACGTGGACGGACTACATTACTCGTATCAAAAGTTTCGTCCTCTGGAATGAAAAATCCTTCAAAGTCAGGATTACCAGCCAAATATTTTTGAAACCATTCACTGGATTGGGAGATGTGATTGGCTACAAAATCAAACATCATCCGGTAGTCACGTGAGAAACTTCTTATGTTTTCCCAGCTGCCAAGTTCCGGATTAATCTTCCGATAGTCTGTAACGGAAAATCCATCATCTGAAGTGTAAGGGAACATAGGAAGCAGGTGTACATCGGTAATGGCTTCGCCCGCTTCTTCTTTCAGGAACTGATGAAGCACAGGAAGGGTCGGTCGATCATTATCGTAGATGCTGTCCCCATACGCAATCAAATAAATGTTCTCTTCGGTTAAAGGAGTGGGAGTTCCCCACTCCTTTCCTTCCCAATTTTCGATGAAGGTACGGAATTCATTGGTGTATTCCGGATGGTATTCGTTTTGATAAATCTTCTTTAAATGATCCTCAATCAGTTGGATTAATTGTTCTTTATGCATAGCTGGCATACTCCTTTTCAGGAAAGTTTGACGGTTTGAAAAGATTTTGGTGCGATGGCAACCGTCGAAGCAGTTATTTTTTCGTCTTTTTCTTCGGCCAGGTTCGTCAACTGCTGATCGAGCAGGTAGTCACTGGCCAATGTGACCGTTTCCTCTTTATCCGATGGATTGAATAACCGGACTATGATGGCATCATCGTCATGTGCCTTTTTGACAGCACTGATAAATACATTTGGATTGTCAATAGCAGCAAGCTCATGGCTGTCTGGAAGTTCGCTGATCGGATAAGGTATTTCAAACCTGTCCAATCGTTCTTCAAACGTATTAAGATTTTGTTTCTGATAGGATACATATCTGTCATTATAGTGATCGGCTAACCGGAATAGTGCTGCTTCCTCTACATTTTCGTTTTCCATATAGAGGGCATAATCAAACGTCATTCTTCCGGTCATCTGTGCGTCCGGGGTAGTGACTACTTTGTTATTGATGCCTGATGCCCGGCCCGGTCTCCAGAGCAGATCATCTCTTCCTAATAAACCGACACTACGGAATAAGGTCAATGCCAGCTGACCGGACTCAGCTATTACTTCATATTCCTTGATTCCTTTTGTAAAGGCAGTCAAATGACCTTCGGCACTCTCTACACCAGCAAATTGCTCTACGGTATAAATCGGGACTGGCGCCTCTTTATATCCTTGCTCCCTCCACGTTTCCATCCGAGGGTTAGTTACCGGCCGTTCGATGATACTATAACCCTGGTCTCCGAATGATGTTTCTGCATCCTTCACCGGTGTTTGAATCAAAGCACGAAGGCGATGATCCCTGGCCTGGTTATCCATCTCGTGATGGATGCGGATAAGGTCTTCCCCTTTCCGAAGTTCGATAGTGGAATACACTGTCAATGGACGTTTTTCCTGGGTATCCTTTCGTTCCTGAAGGTCAGCAGGTACGGCGGCCTGGTGCATGACAATCATTTGCTGAACTAATGATGACTTTTCAATATGAATCAATTCTGCTTCGTCTAAGAGGATGGGCTCATCTTTTGGAAGCGGAGAAAAGTCATAAGAGTCACCAGCGTCAGCGACATTTTCAAATTGCAGGAAATTTTCCAGGGTCAAGGCGGACCGCTTACCTTTTAGAATCAATTCTCCTTGGCTGTTGCAAGTTACCTGGTAGTTATCGTTCTCAATTGTTGTACCGTTATCCAGCTGCATCCGTGCGATCTCAGTCCCCTTTTTCACTTGCAAGGTGGTATAGCCAAGTCCAGGGATTTCAGCCTGGTCAACAAGTAATTGAGAACGGTAGTAGCCCGGGATTTCCACTTCCTTATCCCCTTCAGCTGTAACAACGATTTTCTTTCCACCACTCAGATACTCTTGCTCCGTGACCGTTACTGGCAGTTCTTGTCCCTCCATTGTCTGTAATGTGAAATCTTTTTCTTTTGTAAAAACAGTGGTTTCCACAGCCCCATGATAAGGTTTCAGGTTCGTATTAAACAACACCACAATATCGTCTTCTTTCAGTTTACTGGCGATTGCATGGGTCAGCTGCTTCTTAATCAGGTTCAACAGTCCGTCTGCCTGACGGTTTATTTTTTCCAGACGGTGCATGATGTCCTTATTCGTATCATCAGAGTTGCACCCGCCGATACTATCGTGAGCATGCACATCGAAGAGGTTTTTCCACATGATATCCAGCCATTCCTGAGGGTAACGAAGCCCTAACTGTTTTCCGATAACGGCTAATGGTTCTAATTGGTTAATCATTTTATGCTCGACGAAACTGTTCCATTGCTTGATATCATAACGTTGAGACCGAATCGTATTATGAATACGGGAATTCTCCGTGCCAATCAGTTCACCGGTAATAGTATGGTCAAAATCACCTTCCTCCCAGGTATCCTCCATGAAGGTTTCATAATCGGAAAGCACGTAGTCATACTGCTCATCCTGTGCATTCAACTGTTGTATTGTCTTCGGGAAATGTTCACGTACCAGAACCTGGTCCCCGCCAGCAGGAAGAAGCAGGTTATCTGTATCCTTGTTCATTTTCGCTAACTTTTCGAGCATCGGCTGCAGCCGTTCCTGATGGAATTCTTTCTCCGCATTCAAAAACTTACCAGGGCCGTAGCCAAGCGGGATAAGGTTTGCTTTCACCGATTTCCCATCTGGAGATTCCCAAAGAAAATTAGTATTTCCGTCTAATTGGTCAGAATAGATGCCACGTTGCAAAATAGCATAATCGATGTCGAAATCATGAAATAACGCTGGGAGGTAGGTATTTTGACCAAAGATATCAGGCAGATAGCCGACATTCATACTATGTCCCATCGTTTCTGTCCCCTTCACGCCATAAAGCAGGTTCCTCACCAGTGATTCCTTATGGACTAGCAGGGAATCCGCCTGTGTATACCATGGACCGACAAAAATTCGCTTTTGTTCGATCAGTCGCTTGAGACGTTCTTTGTTATCCGGTCTTACTTTCAAGTACTCATCAACAATAGACATTTGCGCGTCAAAGACATAGCCGTGGTATTCTTCATGTTGCTCGAGTAATTCAAGCAGATGATCAAGGTTTTCAGCTAATAGGATATTTGAATCTTCTATGGTGAAATACCATTCCCTGTCCCAGTGGGAATGAGGAACGACATAGACACGTTTCTTAGACATAACGAATCCTCCAATATAACAGTATGTTCGCGGATCTTCTTAACAAAGATTCCGCGAACATGTCTTTTTTTATGATGTTATTGTCATTCGTCCTCGTTTAATCAACATATGACGAATAAAAATGTTGGCAAGAGCAATAAACAACGTACCGACAAGCAGTCCGATCAGGTAGGCCCAAATATTTTCGACGAGCGGCCAACCCCAGAATGCCGGAAGTGGCAGCCACTGGACGGCGCCTAACAGGACAGCTGTGACTGCACCAAGAATCGCACCGATAATATTGATTGGAATGGTGATAATCGGATTACGGAGCATGAACGGAATAGCACCCTCACTGATGGCAATAAAGCCAAGCAGGATAGAAGTGTTCCCGGTAACACGCAAGTTCGCATCAAAGACTCGACGTCCTACTACATATTTATCAAGCACCGTAGCAAGCCCAAGCCCAATTGGCGGGATTACGATGGCCAGTACACGGGCAGTAAGCGGGAAGATTTCATCTGCTGCTAAGCCGATGGCAATAGCACCAGCCGCTTTGTTGATAGGACCACCCAAGTCAAAAGCAGTAGCTGCTGCAATAATCGTGGAGAGGACAATCTCTCCAGATTCTTGAGAAGCTTCGATTGTATTACGTAAAAGTACATTTAATCCGCCAAAAACGGGATCAACTATATAAAAGTTCAGTAAAAAGATCGACAAAACACTGATGGCAGGGATAATCAGCATTGGCTTCATCGCCTGGAAGTTTTTATTAAGCTTGATTTTCCGATTCAAGAATCGGGCGATATAACCTGCAGACAGCCCAAGGATTAAGGCCCCGAAGAAACCGGAAGGAATACCTTCTTCAATTCCCCAGAAGCGATAATGGATACCAGCAGCAAATAGACCACCGATAAAACCAGATACAATACCAACTCGATCAGCAAGTGCATACGCCGTGAAGGCAGCAAAAATCGGGTACATAAATTGGAAAATCATAAACCCAAATTTATCGAGATGATGAAGGATCACAAACAGCTCATTGTCATGGGTTGCATAGGAAATATCATTGATTTCATTGACTAATCCGAATGGTACAGCGCCAAGCTTGGCAATACCCATCATCAGACCTGCGGCCACAATTACCGGGATCATGTAGGAAATCCCAGTCAGGATGGCCTGACCCATTTCAGCAAGCACACCTGTCTTTTTGTTGGCTGGCTGGTTCTCGCTTCCATCAGCACTTTCTGTAGCATTTTCAACTGAAACGATACCATCAGGATTGTTCAGAACACGATCGATCAACTCATCGCCCTTGCCTAATGGTTCAGCAACTCGAACCTGGATGTATGGAAGTCCTTGGAATCGCTCTTTCCCTTTTGGGGAGATGTCTGTTGCAAAGATGACTGCATCAGCTTCCTGGATCATAGCAGCAGTGTGCTCATCCTCCAGCCCATTCGCTCCCTGTTTCTCTGTAAGAACACGGATGCCTTTTTCTTTTCCAGCCTGCTCTAATGCTTCAGCCGCCATATACGTATGAGCGATGCCTGCCGCACAGGCAGTTACCGCAAGAATCGTCTTTTCATAAGTGGCTTTATCTTCCTTCTCTTTTACGGAAACCTGATCCAGAGCAGCTATAAATTGCTCGGAATTCTCGGCAGCCATCAAACGCCCATAATATTCCTTATCCATTAAACGTGTGCTAAGTTCGGCCAAGAGGTTCAAGTGCGTGGAACCCGCCTCACCCTCTGGGATAGCCAAAAGGAACACCAGTTCAACCTTGTTGTTCGGGTCAATGCTTTCCCAATCATCTATAGGATTGGAAAGCCTTGCGACCGCAAAGCCTGCTTTTTTAACAGCTGATGACTTTCCGTGCGGAATTGCAAGCCCTGCCTCCATCCCTGTGGCTGACACCTTCTCCCGTGCTAAAACGGTTTCAAAATATTCATCTTTAGAGGTGATATACCCTTGTTCATACAGGGATTCTACTAAAGCCCAAATTACTTTTTCCTTTGTCGTCTCTTTCACGTCATAACGAATCAGTGATTTTTCCGTCATGTGATTTAATTCCATTTTTGCTCACCCGCCTCGTTTTTTGTAAGTGTTTTCATTATCTCTGTAACTCATTTATAACATGGGGAAAGTGCCAATGGTTATACAGGTGATGTACATTTGTACATATTAGAAGCTGCACTCGGTATGATATACTTAAGGAAACCAAGGATGACGGCGATAAGAGGTTCGCGAAGGAGTATGATGATGGGCAAACTGCTGGAGACTTACTCTAACTATTTACCAGAGCTGACACATTCGGAGAAGCATGTCCTTTATTACATCGAGGATAACCTGGAACAGTCCAAAACGATGCCTTTGACGAAAATGGCTGATGCTAACAATGTAAGCACCACTACCATTATCCGTCTCTGTCATAAGCTAGGGTTAGAAGGTTATGCAGAGTTGAAGTACCATTTGAAAGGAATCGAAGCCAACAACCTGCCAAATGATGAAGAAGACCCTATACAACGCTACCTCCGGGATATACCAGAAACATTAAAAAAACTAACACCTGAAACCATGGTAAGTATAGCTGCTTCCATGCAGCAGGCAGAACGGATTGTGATTTTATCTGTAGGATTGACCAAAACGATCGGAGAATACTTAAGTAAACGACTGATGCAGATGAATCAGTCGTCCACGTACATCTATGAATCCCATATGATCGACCTTATCAGTAACTGGATTGGGCGTGACGACCTGGTGATTTTCATCTCTTCCAGCGGAGAGACAGAAACGTTATTAAAAGCAGCAGAGAAGTTATCCCACTTGAATATCCCTTCTGTTGCGGTCACCAATAATCCGGATAGTCCCCTTCCTGCATTAACCAATGAGAGCATCAGCGCTCCTGTGAAGAAAGCATCTTACGAGGGCTACGATGTCTCAGCACGTTCGACCCTGGTGATGCTGGCCGATCTGATTTTCGAATACTACTTGAAGCTGATTCTTCAAGAAAAATAAAAAATCACCAATCCTCGTTTGGGATTGGTGATTTCCTTTTAGTATAGAAGTCAGTTCTTAAAGATTATTTTCCATTTTCTTTCTGTTTATCCAAATCCTCTTTGTATGCATAGCTGAAAAGAAGTGCTACGAGCAAAGCTCCACCGATAATATTACCGATACTTGCAGGAATTAAATTAAAGAATACAAATTCGTACCACGTATAAGATGATTCAGACAACACACCGAGACTGAAATAACCCATGTTAGCTGCACTATGCTGGAAGTTTCCTGCTACGAATAAAATGACAGGCAGTGTAGTGCCAAGCAGCTTTCCTGTAATATCCCGAGCAGCTGTTGTTAAGAATGCAGCCATTCCAATCAGCCAGTTTGCCAAAATACCTGATACGATGATTTCAAACCATCCGGCTGCTCCCAAGTCCATAAACTTCATCTTCTTATCAAGCATAAATTGCAACTCCGTATAAAACGGCTGGGATAACGAACCGGAAGATTGGATGAGCACGGCTACAAATAATGCGCCTACAATGTTGCCTAAATAAGAGGAAAGCCAAAACTTGACCATATCCTTGTGCATTAATCCTGCGATATGAAATTTATATGTCGGCAGCATGACATTGATTTCTGTGAACAATACAGCACCTGATATAAACACCATTGCATAACCAGCGGCAAAGCCAATCCCAGTTAATAGATAATAGAGTCCTTCTGCTTCGATGCCGATTCCTAAAAGTATGGAAAAAGCAGCTCCAAAACTCATAAATGATCCGGCAGTAAACGCCAGCAGCATCTGAGCGCGGAACGGTTTTGCAAGGTGATCCCGGCCTTTTTCACCAAATTCCTTCACTATCTGTGAAGGGATATAAAATTGTCTATTCGGACTTTCTGTATCGTCATTTGGCTGCTTTTCAGCCTCTTTCATTTGTTTATCGAGATTTTTTCGGTCTTGTTTTCTATGACTCACATGCATCCCTCCATCCTTCTTCTTTTTATACCCCCTCCCATTCAGCTGTAACCTTATGCCCCTTTACAATTTCTTATCACAGGGAGTCTGTTTTTGAATATCACTATGATATAGGATTGAAAGGAGAAAAATTGCCTATGAATCATTACTATTACCCGGCTTTTCCACCTCATCCTGTACCTTGTCATATGAATCAGCATGAACTCCCATCAGCACTCTGTTCATCTCCTCGCAAAAAGAATTTTTACATTATCCAACCTGGCGACAGCATCTATAACCTCGCTCACTTTTTTAATGTCTCTATAGAAAAATTGATTACTAACAATCCCGGGATTCACCCATTTTTCCTGATGCCAGGACAGGTGATATCCATACCACTTGAATCACCGACCGAAGACTGTCCACAAATTTATACCATCAAACCTGGTGATACCTTCTATAACATAGCCATGGACAACAATTTGAGTGTCAAAGACTTAATGACCGCTAACCCTGACATCAACCCGAATGCCTTATTGATCGGTCAGGAAATATGCCTGCCCTTGTCTGAGTCGCGCTTCATACGTTTATGGCGGCTGATGACGGGAATCGGGAATTAGCATGTATTTCCGGGAGTGATGCACTTGTCTACTTCACACATTATCTTACTGTTATTCATTGGCTATATTATATTCACAGTTGACAAAAAGCAGGAAAACTTCCCGGTACCTACCATCCTTGTCATCATAGGTATCGGCCTTTCGTTCATTCCTTATTTTTCATCTATTGAAGTTACAAAGGATATGATTTATCACGTTTTCCTGCCAGCCCTGTTGTTTACTTCTGCATATCGCTTTTCGCCTGATGAATTGAAAAAAAATGCAGGAATCATCAGTTTCTTAGCTACCATAGGTATTATGCTAACGGTTACGCTGCTTGGAGCTGCCATTTATGCATTAAGCGGTCCTTTCGTTTCCCTGTCGTTTTTGGGAGCTTTAATCATAGCGTCTATCCTTACACCAACGGACCCTGTTTCTGTTGTGTCGATTTTGAAAAAATCGGCAGGTGACGAAAAAATCGCTGATGTAGTAGAAGGGGAATCATTAATTAATGATGGGACGAGCATTGTCATCTTTACCGTATTATCTGGAATGCTTACACAGAGCAAAACATTCAGCATAGTATCTTTCCTGGGTGAGTTCCTGCTCGTTTCTCTCGGTGGTGCAGCTTTGGGAATATTATTCGGCTGGCTGATGAGTAAAGCTGTTCACTTCACTCATAACCGGCAATACCAAGTGATGCTGAGCATCATATTAGCTTATGGCATTTTCAATATCGCCGAACATATCGGCGTTTCTGGTGTCCTGGCAACTGTATTTGCCGGCATCATGCTGTCGTTTGAATATGGAAGAACAATCCGGGAAGATCATTTTAAAGATACATTGGATGGATTTTGGGGAATTGCGGAGTTGACCATATTGTCATTGATCTTTTTATTAATCGGTATCCAGGCAGCCGAATCACTTTTTTTCAATGCCTGGGGATTTGCGGCTATCATCTTCGTATTATCCCTGGTCATTAGATTTGTTATCATTACAGGGACCACACAATTGTTCCCTCATTGGAGACAGCGCATCTCCTGGCGTGAGGCCAGTCTTATATCCTGGTCTGGTTTAAAAGGGACTATGTCTATCTTTCTAATTTTAAGTTTACAATCAAAAAGCTCGGGTGACATCGATATGATTGTTTCCCTTTCTTTTGCTGCAGTACTAATTTCCCTTATCGTCCAGAGCCTTGGGGTTTCCCCGCTGTCTAAAAAGCTAATTAATTAAAGAACAAAAGCGCAAGCGCCTTGCTCACCCCCGACAAGCTTAAGACAAGCCTCGCCGTGACGTTTTTTGTCACAGAGAGGATTGACTTAAGACCTCGAGGGGGTAGGCGCTGGAGCTGGATGGGACCAACCACGTAAAGTTAACCACAAAAAGAAAATTGTATTATTTCCTAGTCAAAATAAAAAAAGGGCTGTCCCATAGTCTTTAATAGACTTATACGGGCAGCCCTTTTTGATAAAATACCCTTGGCCCTCACATTTTAATGCTCCAGCTGAACTTCCGGCTTTTCGTTGGAAGGCTTGATCATAAATAAGGTAACAATCACAGCACTCCCACTTAATAGTGCGAGACCCAAATATAACCCTGCAGGATAGCGTTCCATTAAAATGGCGATAATAGGCGGTCCTGCCGCCACCCCTACAAAACGCATACTGCTATACAGTGAGGTGACAGTTCCTCGTACGTCCTTCTCAATCCCTTCGGTAATTAATGCATCCAGACTGGGCAATGATAACCCAATTCCAAGTCCGGCAACCGACAATAATAGAAGCAGCATGACCAGGCCTGTCTCATTCTTTATAAAAACCAGGGTAGAAGCCGCCCCTCCATTCCCGATAATCACTGCCCATTTCATCAGCATTTTATTTTCTCCAATTTTCTTCCCGCTAAAATAAGAAGCAGCGCATAAGAATAACAGAGGAATGGCCAGCACCAAACCTTTATTAGCCCCTTCAATTGCGTATTTAGACTCTAATAAAGCAGATAAATGAAAAAGAAAACCGAATAATACAAACATATTGATACATCCAATGAAAAATATCGCCATCAGCCACTTGCCATTATGATGAAATACTTCTTTGATGGACGCTTTGAATTGAGAAAAGCTTTTTTCTTCATCCTCTTGTTTTTCCTTAGGAACTTTCACGAACTTCCATACCAGCAAAATGGCTATCAAGGAAAGCAATGGTATTGCAGCAAATGGAATAAACCAAAGAATTACGGCAAGCAATGCACCTAATACAGGGCTCAATACCTTTCCAAATGTATTGGAAGTTTCAATGAGACCCAGTCCAGCGCTTACTTGTTCTTCCTCTTTATACATATCTCCAACTGTAGGGATGACTACAGGAAAAGCACCCGCTGCCCCAATCCCCTGCAGAAATCTCCCGGCGAGTATCAACAGGTAAGGTTCTGCCATCTTCCAGGCAGCGAATGCCGAAATGATGCCTCCCACCCCAACAATAATCAAGCTTGGAATGATTACTTTTTTTCTTCCTAATTTATCCGATAAATAACCTGCAATAGGAATCAGTACGATAGCAACTACGGAATAAACGGTTATGATCAGACTCGACTGAAAAGGTGAGATGTTAATTTCCTTCTCAATGATTGGCAACACAGGTATTAACATGGAATTACCTAACGTCATCACGAGGGGGATGGATGCTAAGGCAATAAGATCCCACTTTTTCTGTTCCATTTCTGCTCCTCCATCTATCTGCTTTTTGAATATTAAAAAAGTGCACACGACCGATGTGCACTCAATCGAAATGTATATATGGGGGTCGTTTATCTGACTGATGTTCTATTTTAAAATTTTTGTATGGAAACAACTACGTATGTGTACTTATGATTCGCTGTTCGTTATTTTTCATACTCCGCTCCAATATCCAAAAAAAGTAAAATAGCATACCCTTGATATGCTTTTTATTTAATGCCCAGCCGGAAACGACTTTGTACTTCCTGGCTGGTGCTGGAATCTGTGTTTTGTTTTAATGTTGTTCCACAGTTAGGGCAGATACTTGCTTTTGCCGGAATCGATGTACAGCAATAAGGACATTCCTTTTTCGTCATGGAAGCAACAAGATCCTGGTTTGGTTTCTTCCATCGATTCAGCTGCCTCACTACCATAAAAACAGCAAACAGAATGATAATAAAACGAATAAAGGATGATAAAAACAACCCATAGTTGATGGTAGCAGCGCCAGCTTCTTTAGCTGCTGCCAGTGACGGATAAGAACCGCCGCTCAAGCTGATGAATAAATCCGAAAAGTTCATTTTAGCTAAAATCAGACCAATTGGAGGAAGCAGGATATCCGTAACAAGAGAATCGATGAACCCACTGAAAGCAGCGCCCAATACCAGTGCCACCCCCAGTTCTGCTGCACTGCCTCTCATAGCAAATTGACGGAATTCATGGAATAAACGAATAGAGATCATCCCCTCATCTCCAGATACCACCATTTTATGTGAAACATAGACGAGCTATGATTTTTAGGGGAGGCTTTATTTGCGACTTACCAGGTTTGAGCAAAAAAACAAAGCCGGACTATAATTAGTCCGACTCATCCCTCTTATAAGGGATTTCAGCTATAATTTTCGTTCCTTCATCCGGAGCGGAGATAATCTCCAGCTCCCCTCCGACCGAACGCGTGCGCTCTTCCATACTGAACAGGCCGACACCGGAGGATAACTGGTTCTTATCAAAACCTGCCCCCTGATCTTCAATCATCACCCGGACGACATCGTCCAGTTCACGAATGGTCACCCAGGCTCGATCGACCTTTGCGTACTTCCATATATTCGTCAGGGCTTCCTGAATGATGCGGTAGATGGTTATTTCCTCATGAGGGCCCAGCCTTTGATCAAGCACGCATTCAAACATAACATCGATATCATAGTGATCAGAGTAGCGGTTCAGAAAGGATCGAATCGCCGGCACCAGCCCGAGGTCATCCAGGACGGATGGACGGAGCTCCCAGGAAATGTCACGTACTTCTTCGATCAGTTCCGTCGCTTCATCCCGCATCTGGTCAATCAACGGGTGTTCCATTTCTGCGCTCAGCCTGCTGATCGTAATCAAATGACTGTAAAGATTTTGTCCAAGCCCGTCATGGAGGTCTCGCGATAGCCGCAGCCGCTCTTCTTCCTGCACCTCTATGATTCGCGTCATTGCTCGCTGCAACTCTGCTTCTACGCGCTTTCTTTCCGTAATCTCGGAGCGGATCGCCAAGTACTGATAAGGTTTTCCTTTCTCATTCAAAAACGGTACAATCGTCGTATCCACCCAGTAATAGCTGCCGTCTTTAGCCTGATTCCTTATTTCACCTTTCCATACCTCTCCACTGCCGATCGTTCGCCACAACTCTTTAAAAAATTCTTTCGAATGATAGTCCGAATTGATGATCGAATGCGTGCGTCCAATCAATTCTTCCCGCTTATATTTTGAAATATGGCAGAATTGATCATTGACGTACGTTATGACTCCCTTTTCATCGGTAATAGCAACAATAGATGACTCATCAAGAGCAAACTTTAAATCCACCAGCTCTTGCATCGACTTTTCCAATTCATCAACGACACGTTTGAATTCTGTAATTTCTTTCCGGATCGCCAGGTATTGATAGGGCTTCCCCTTATTATTCAGAAAAGGCACAATGGTCGTGTCTACCCAATAAGGAGAGCCATCCTTCGCCCTGTTTTTGATTTCCCCGCGCCACACTTGCCCATTGGCAATTGTCCGCCATAAATCACGCATAAAGTCCTTAGAATGATAACCAGAATTGATGATCCGGTGATCTTGTCCGATCAACTCTTCCTCTGAATACTTGGATATCTCGCAAAACTTGTCATTCACATATTTGATCGTCCCTTTTTGGTCGGTGATCGCTACAATCGTGGATTCGTCAAGTGCAAATTTCATATCAAGCAGTTCATTCAAAACCTTTTGTGGTTCTAAGTTGGAGATAGAGCTGTCATTATCGGCATGCAAAACTAGCAGCGCGTAGTTGTCTCCCCCCATAGAAAAAGTGTTTTTACGTATGAATAATGGAAAGCGCTGTCCTTCTGTCGTCAAACCAAATTGTTGCGTAAACGTCCCCGGCTCTAACACGTCAACATTTGTCTCAGGTATCCATTTTTTAATATGGCTGCCAGTGCCACTTTCCGTGTCTGCATCAAAAAGTTTCAGCGCTTTATCATTCATGGACTCAATATAACCTGCTTGATCTATGACAATTGTGGCATCTTCTGCAGTATCCTGTTGTTTACTGTGTTGCGTTCTTGTGGTCACCAAGCTTCCCCCCTATTCATCGGTAAAATGGGAAGATAAAAATGATTCCAAATGCTGTGCAACTTCCCTGAGCTTCTGTTTTTCGTGTTTATCAAACTGGCGGGCGTTCCGGTAACCAATCAAAAGGGCGCCTTTAGGGAGACCATTCCAAACTAAAGGAACCGAATAAGCGGCAACCAGCTTTTCGGCTAACATAATCGGGTAATCGGTTATTTTCCCTAAAATATTATCGGGAAAATCAGTGATTTGCATTGGTGTTCCACTGGAAATCACTTTACCGGCAATCCCTTTTCCATATCGGACAGTAATATATTTATATTTCTCATTTCGATTTCCCATTGCGTAAGGCCAGGTAATATCCGGATCGTTTCGATTCTGCAAGGCAACACCGACAAAATCACAGGGTACGCCTTGCTTCAGACGGTCACATTCGGTGAGTATCAACTCTTTTAAAGATTCCATGCCATCACGTCCTCACTGGATCCCATAACCAAGTAATCCTTTTTTCAAGGCAAAGGACACCAGTTCCGGCCGTGTTTTCATTTGCAGCTTCTCCATCAGATTCCCTTTGTGGGTCTCGACGGTTTTGACACTGATGACCAGCTTTTCTGCAATCTCTTTATTCGAATAACCCTTGGCTATCAATGTCAGGACTTCTTTTTCCCGATCCGATAGCAGCTGATACGTATCGGCACCATCTTCTTTCAAGTTCCCCAGGTATTCTTCCATTAAGCGTTTCTGAGCGGAGGGATGAAGGTAGGCATCCCCTTGACATACGGAACGAATCGCATTAACCAATTCGTCATGTGGCGCACTTTTCAACACACAACCGGAAGCTCCCGCCTGAATGGCACGGAACAAATATTCTTCATCATCATGCATGGTGAGAATAAGGATGGCGGTATCGGGAAGCTGTTTTTTCAATTCCCCTGTAGCAGATAAACCATCTTTTCCATGAGGCATACTCAAATCCATCAAAATAGCATCCGGCTTTTCTTCCAGAGCTTTCTCGATTCCTTCGTTTCCTTCAGAGGCTTCCCCTACCACTTCCATATCCGGTAAGGAATTCAGTAACATCTTCAACCCCATCCTTACCACTGCGTGGTCGTCCACCAACAGGACCTTAATCATCCCATAGCCCCTCCTATGACTGGATTGGCAAAACGATGGAAACTGTTGTCCCTTTATCCAACTCAGAGGTAAGGTTGCATTGCCCCCCGACAAGACGCATCCTTTCCCCCATGGCGGCGATTCCCATGGAACGACCGCTTTCCATCACTTCGTTTGTATCGAACCCTTTTCCAGTATCTTTAATTTCTATTTTCACGGAAAACTCTCCCCATGTAAACGCTATTTTTGCTTTATCTGTATCTGCATACTTAGCGATGTTGATTAAAGCTTCCTGACAGACCCGAAAAGCGGCCAGACTTTCTGGATCGGAGACCAGTTTTTCTTCCCCCTGGGAATCCACATCAATCAATATACCGAATGTATTCGTGAATAACTTAGCGTAGCTTTTCACGGCTGCCGTCAATCCTAGAGTTGATAATGTATTTGGATATAACTCGACTGACAGCAGTCTGACTTCACGGATCGTCCGCTCCATCAGGCCGGACATTTCCTTCGCATAGTTTTTCAACTCCGGCTGTTCGATGCCGGATTCGATGAAATTCAAGCCCGTCTGCAATGTATACAGATTCTGATTGATGCTTTCATGGAGCTCAAGGGCTACCCGTTTAATTTCTTCTTCCTGAGACTGAATGATATAACTGCACGCCTGGTTGCCAGATTCAAGCTCCATCTCCATCCTCCTCTATGATTTACATACTTTTTCTAGATTGATTTTCGGTAATATCGCTAAACACACCGGCATATTGGATGATTTCCCCCGAATCATCCTTGATGGCATTGATGGTCAGCCATTCTAGATAGTCTTCTCCGTCTTTCCGTTTATTCCAGATTTCTCCCTGCCAGTAGCCGTGCTTTTCTAATGATTCCCACATACGCTTATAAAATGCCGCAGACTGTCTGCCAGACTTCAGGATACTTGGATTTTCCCCGGCTGCTTCGTCAGATTCAAAACCGGTAACCTTGGTGAAAGCAGGGTTTACCGTAACAATTTTACCATTTTTGTCTGTGACCATCATGCCGAGCGGCGTCGTTTCCATAATCTGATGAGATACAGCAAGCTTATCATGATAGTACATCCATATGACCAGAACCAAACTTGCTAAAGCGATTTGAGAAAGTGCCATGAAGCCGATGGCATAGTGTCCTGTCAAGCTGTAAAGAAGGGACAGCATCAACGGCGGGAAGAAACCTCCCAAACCTCCCATCGCAGATACAATACCGTTAGCAATTCCAGCCTGTTTGTTGAAATACATTGGTACCAGCTTGAAAATGACTCCATTCCCAACCCCGGCAGCTACGGCAATGGTCAAACTGCCAACTGTATATAGGCCGATCGATGGAGCGAAGGATAACAGCAAGGCAGCTACGGTGAATCCGCCAAACACATACATCAATAAAATCAGGGAATGGAAGCGGTCTGCGAGCCAGCCTCCAAGTGGACGCAGGAAAGTGGCAACAGCAATAAATCCAGCCGTTCTCATCCCGGCATCTACTTTATCCAATCCAAAGTTTGCGACTAGAAAGTTCGGAAGATAGACAGTGAACGCCACAAAAGAACCAAAGGTAATGAAATAGAATAAACAGAATAGCCATAGCTTTTCATTTTTATAGACCCCTTTGATTTGCTTCATTAATGGCATTTTCACTCTCGTTTCCTTTTTATCTCCTAAAAAGAAGTTCAACAAGATGAAGATCCCTAAAAGTACAAGGTAAAGCTGGACCGTGAACGACCATCCGAAGTTTGCAGCAACTACCGGTGCGGCAAATGCTGTGATGGCAGTACCGATGTTACCCGCTCCGTAGATACCGTTAACGAAGCCATGACGACTTTTATCATAATATTTCGGCAAAGAAGTAACCCCGACAGAAAAGATGGCTCCACCAATTCCGAGGAACAGCCCGCCAATCATAAGGTCGACCAAAGAGTCAGCCACACTGATGTAATAGACCGGGAATAATAACATGATGAAACTTATCATGAAAATCATCCGTGCACCTAGTAAATTAGCTAAGTATCCTAGTGGAATTCTTAAGACGGACCCTAAAATAACCGGGATAGCAGTTACCCAGGCGATATGCTCCGGTGCAATAGCGATGTCTTCGGTAATAAAAGGAAGTAAGGATGAGATCAATACCCAAACCATAAAACCTGTCACAAGGTTCATTGTTTGTAATGGAAGCTGAATTTTCGTTTTCATAGCGGTTTCCCCTCGCTTTTAATTACATAGTGAAGGCCAGCCTCTGGATCATAAGCGGACCATTCGGTTTCTGTTTGTTCCACCTCACTGGTCAATGGAACGGCAAAAAAGTAATGATCATCAAAAAAAATTCTGAGATGAGTGTTATCCGGACAATTGGCCAGCTTTTTCACCTTTTTATCCAGCCACGGCGCCATATCTTCACCAGCTTCTCCATGAATACAAACTTTCACAGGAGCACCTATAAACCTTTTTAAATCACTATTTTCAACTGACGCCACAACTGCCACACCCCTTTTTCTCCGGAGGATAGACATAGAACTGGTAACCTTGGAGAGCTGTCCAGAATGTATCTCCCGCTGATTCTTCCAGATGATCGATGACTTCCTGTTCGGATTCCCAGCTGCTCATTCCTTTTACTTCAGCAACCACAACTTCAGCATCTAAAACTGTTTTATCATCCAAGTACCAGTGGAGCCGCTGTCCTTTAAATATTCTTTCGAAATTGTTTTGTACCTCGGCAGCAAGTGTCCCGGAATTTTCTCTGATAAAACAGAAATCAAGATAGGTTTCGCTCTTCATATCCCTTGCTGCCCCCTTTGTTTTTTTCCTTCTTATATATAAACAACGCTACCGGAAACAATAGAACATTCAATCCGGCATACAGTAACGTAACCCCATAGTTTTCGTAATAATATTGATGGACGACTAACTGAGTAAACACAATATTCATCATTAAAATGGCTGCCAACAGGATAACCCCGACGTAACTACGCTTCATAACGCTTCACCCTCACTGCGTAAATAGCGTCATCCTTCACTTCCACTTCGATTCCCGGAAGCGGCCGGCGCGGCGGACCTGCTGTTGGTGCACCGGTAGATGCATCAAATTTCCCATGGTGACATGGACAGATCATTTCCTGTTCGTCCTTGACCCAGTACACCGGGCATCTGAGATGGGTACAGGCATTCTGGTAAGCGACGTATTTATTTTCACTAAGACGGATTAGAATGGCGCTATCATGTTCACTCGGAAAATGGAATTTAACAGAATCCCCTACCTTTACATCTTTAACATCCGCGATTTTCTGATGCGGGTATTCTTTATCCCCAAGTCCCATCAATTCCTTGGCAGCGACGGCCCCCCACGGCAAGGTAGAGACAGCGAAGACACCGGCAGCACCTGCTAATGTTTTCATGAACCCTCTGCGGTCGAGCATCCGTTCATTATTCCGGTTGATATTATGCGTATAGTTATCTTCTTCAAACGGTATCTTGTTATTGCGATCACTCATGATACTTCCTCCTTAAAAGAGTTTTTCTGTCCCTTGCAAAATTCCCGGGAGATTCACTTTGACATTGGTCGCACCTTCCAGGTATGGCATGCTGGTCACCCATTTGTCATTATCCAGGTCATGACGGCGCTGCTTCTGTTCTATCTCTTCTTCTGTCAGCCATTGCAACGTATTGGAAGGACAGACACTGGCGCACATTGGCGGGATACCATCTTTCGTGCGGTCGATACAAAGGTCGCATTTGTACATCAGGTTTTGTTCTTCATCAAACTTCGGTATGCCATACGGGCATGCGATCGTACAGTTTTGACAGCCGATACATTTTTCAACAAGTGCTGACAGAACAGCTCCTGTTTCATGAATTTGGATGGCCTGGGCCGGACAGCTCCTGGCGCAGGCAGGATTTTCGCAATGCAGGCACATCAGCGGCATCGTCTGTCGGTTCACATGAGGATTGACATCATAGACATAATTCCTGTTCCGTTCTTCATGCCCGCCGCACTGGGTACATGCGGCGAGGCAGGAACGGCATCCGATACAGTTTTCTAATTCGATATATAACCGTTTCTTCATTTATAGCACCTTCTTAGGTTCGAGTTTTTCCATTTGAGCGGCACATGCCTTGAACTCTGGCATTCTTGATTTTGGATCGAGTGCCGGTATCGTCAATAAGTTGATAGATTCTTCGTGACCGAAATGATAGGGAACAAACACGGTATCTTTCCGGATGGCTTCTGTCACTTTCACTTTGTACACCGCTTCCCCTCTCCGGGTATACAGCCGTATTCTTTCGTCGTGCTCCATATAGTATTTACTAGCTGTCTCTGGGTGCACCTCTACATACGGTTCCGGGCACATGTCTTTCAGGAATTGAATCCTTCTTGTCTGGTTGCCGGACAAATAGTGGTAGACTACACGGCCAGTCGTTAAGCGAAGCGGGTATTCCTCGCAAGGTTCTTCTGCCGGAGGACGGTAAGGTAACGCACAAATTTGTGCTTTTCCGTCCGGATGATAGAATTTCTTATCGAGGAACATGTGTGGTGTTCCTTCATCTCCCTCATCTTTACACGGCCAGAACACGCCATCCTGCTTTTCGATCTTATCCCAGGTAGCACCGTAGTAATCCGCGCTTCCTCCCTTGGAAGCTAATCGGAATTCTTCCGCCACATCTTTTGCTGTCTTCAAGTGAGCGAAGTTTTCACCCTTGCCAAGCCGTTCTGCCAGTTCTACTTGCATCTGCCAGTCAGGCTTTGATTCACCCAGCGGTTCCTGTGCTTTATTAATTTTGATAATACGTCCTTCGATGTTGGTTACCGTGCCTTCGTCCTCTGACCAGGTAACGGAAGGAAGGATGACATCAGCGAATTCGGCGCTTTCTGATAAGTAAAAGTCAGCACAGACCATGAAATCGAGATTCTTCATGGCATTACGGACAAAATTCAAGTTCGGTGCGGATACAGCCGGGTTGGAACATAATAGGTACAACCCCCGGATTTCTTTCTGATCCATCAGTTCAAACATTTCATATGCAGATACACCTGCTTTTGGCATTTCTTCCGGTGTTATCCCCCATACGTTACAGACTTCCTGTACGTGCTGTGGATTGGTAATTTTCCGGTAACCTGGCAGCAAATCTGATTTCTGGCCATGTTCCCGGCCACCCTGACCATTGCCCTGACCTGTGAAAGTCGCGACTCCTGATTTTGGACGACCGACCTTGCCAGTGACAAGCGCCATGTTGGTGTAGCCAGATACGTTGTCGACGCCTTTATGCTGCTGCTCGATCCCTCGGGCAAACATAACGACTGCATTTGGTGCTTTCCCATAGATCTCTGCAGCTCTTTCAATCTTCTCTGGTGCTACCCCAGTCAGGTAACTCGTATATTCCGGCGTAAATTGTTTTACCAGTTCTTTCGTTTCTTCAAAACCGTTCGTATGCTGATTAACAAACGCTTCATCGGCATACCCTTTTTCTATTAACAGGTGGACAATTCCGTTTGCTAAAGCAAGGTCTGTCCCTGGTTTCAAATCAAGGTGAAGGTCAGCTCTTCTGGCAATCGGAGTTTCCCGTGGGTCAACGACGATGATGTAGCCTCCCCGTTCCTGTACATTCCAGATACGGAACATGGAAGTCGGATGGCACTCTGCTGTGTTGCTTCCCGCGATGAACAGGCAGTCTGTTTCATGAATATCTGTCCAAGGAAGTGTTGAGCCGCGGTCGACACCGAAAGAGCGAAGGAACCCGCCGGCTGCACTGGACATACAGAACCGGCCATTGTAGTCGATGTAGCGGGTACCTAAGGCAACACGTGCAAATTTACCAGTCAGATAACACTTTTCATTGGTCATGGACACTCCGCTGAATACAGACAAGCTGTCTTTTCCGTAATTTTGCTGCAGTTCACCGAATTTCTCAGCAATCAAGTCGTAAGCTTCTTCCCAGCTTGCTTCCCGGAACCCTTCTTGTGTCCCTTTCAAGGAAGCATCATCACGAATCAGTGGACGGAGGATACGGTCCTTATGGTTCGTCTGCTGGTAAGCCGTAACCCCTTTCGGACACATTTTCCCGACCGTTACCGGCCAATCGTAACGAGGTTCTACTCCGATGATTTTATTGGTGGCTGTATTCACCCGAAGGTTCATGCCGCATTGCATTCCGCAATAGCTGCAGTGTGTCTTGATCAGTTTCTCATTCGGGTGTTCCACATTCTCTATCTCT
Organism: Thalassobacillus sp. B23F22_16; assembly: GCF_043496955.1. NCBI lineage: Bacteria > Bacillati > Bacillota > Bacilli > Caryophanales > Bacillaceae > Thalassobacillus > Thalassobacillus sp. B23F22_16. Next base: position 75,577 of record NZ_JBIEKD010000012.1, read on the forward strand.
TTAAAAAATTTATCCCTTTGCATTTTGGTTGGCCTCCTTGGTTTTCACCTCATGGGTCGGAAATCCTGCGAATCTGGAGATGCGGTACTTACGGCGGCATGGGAGACACAATTCTGCTAAATTGAATCCGTCCTTCTCCATCGTAAAATCTATCTCGTTCGTACCCAGGACATTGACAACATCCTGTGACTGTTCCGTTGATACAAATTCATCTCCGCAAACCTTGCATTCTTTCATCGATTGTTCGCCATAATGTTCACGGTAATTTCTTGCAAAAACACTAAGCGGACGGAATGGAATATGAGCAAGCTTTCCGAATGGCAGATAAATGAGTGTCACAATGACGGAATACTGGTGGATAAGTGACATTGCGTAATGCCCTGCTCCATGTAAAAATACGTTCATAAAAGTTAAAATCAAACCGGTGATACTAATGAATAGCAATAAGTATAGTGGTAGAAAATCATACAAAAATTTCTGTTCTGCTCTCGCCTGCATATTCTTTAAGCGGCGGTACAGCGCCATGCATACCCCGATAATTACCATGATGGCTGTGATATTCAGAGCATTATAAGAAAGAAAAGCGATAACGCCATCAGCCGGAACCGTAATAAGATCCATTCCCATGGCTACGATGGTATAGTAGCCGCTCTCCTCCATCGTGAAATACATCCATCCGAAAACGAGCGGGAATGTAACCAGGCAAGAAAGAATAACACCCCATCCAATCAGCAAGTGCTGGGTCCATCGGTAAATTCCCCTATTCCAGATGAATTCGTACGTACCAAGATGGTTGACGGAAGTTTTCGGTGTAGACTTACGGAACAACAGCTTGATCCCTTTTTTGATGATGATCTTTGTTGGCGGTCTTTCTCCCCAGGCAATGAAGCGGTAGAAGAAGCCTGCGATGAATACGAAAGTACCTACCATATATCCGTACAAGTTCAAATCAACATGTGTGAACATTCTCGTTCCGATGAACATCAGCACAATGATTGCACTGACAGTAAGGAACATGGACTTTGCAAATTTCGAAGCAAATGCATCATTAATGGAATGAGTTGCTTTCATTGGTTTTCTTAACACTGTTTCAGCCATTTTTAATTCCCCTTCGCTTAACTTTTTTATGTGTTTGTGTGATCCCTGTAACTTGTTAATTTAATTATAGAAAGCGAAGGAGTTTTTCGTAATCGGGGAACCCCCCCATCCTCTCCGGGAAATCCCCCTATTTATTTTTTATTTGTGAAAACTGCCCAGATAATCGTTGTTTAGTTATGAAGAAGGGTTATTCAATTAAAAACCCAAAAAGTCTAAGACTTGATTTCAAGATATCTAGGGTACTTTACCATAAAAGTGTCAGGGGCGGTTGGGAAACTACTCGCTTTCCTGCAGGGGAACCGGCAAGCCTCCTCAGTCGTTTCACTCCCTGCGGGGTCTCGCCTGGATCCTTCTCCCGCGGGAGTCTCGCAGTTTCCCAACCACCCCATCCGAAGGATGGGAGAAAAGAACCCCTGTTATCTTGTAGATTTCCTCTACTTTTAATGGGTAATTGAACAGTGACGCGGTTTTAAGCTCACCTTTCATGCCTACCTCACTCTTTTTGAAGAACGATATACCCATGTTTCCGTTTCTCTCATACACGCAAGGGGGTACGGGAAATTGCGAGACTCCCATGGGATGAACATGAGCGGTGAGATCCCGCAAGGCGAAGCCTGAGGAAGCTCACCACATGCCCATGGAAAGCGAGTGATTTCCCGTACCTCCCAACCGTTACTACCGTAACGGAAACAATTTATCCTGAAACTGAGTCTTCAGCAATTGGGAGCTTAACTGTAAAATGACCATAAAAAAAGCAGGAGCCGGGCTGTTCGCCTGGCTCCTGCTTTCATTAATTAATCTTATTAAATCATAGATAAAATTGCACCGATTACCACGATTGCACCGATAATCATTAAAATTGTACGGATCATTCATATTCATCCTTTCTTCTGATCACTTTCTACTAATAGCTTCCCTTATTTATGGATAAGTTAAACCTTTTTATATCAATGGAAAAATAAACCAATTCCTATAGGAAGATCTTTTTAAAAAACTTTCTGAAAAAGGGTTGTAAAACAGCCTGTTCATTACTATAATGTCCTTTATACGTAAACGAATGTACTTTCTAAAAATACAAAAGGAGGACAAAGGACATGACACAAACAATCTCGATAGGCCTGCTCGGATTAGGCACCGTAGGAAGCGGGGTCGTGCATATTATTGACCAGCATCAGGATAAACTAAAACACCAGGTCGGATGTAATGTAGAAGTCAAACACATCCTGGTCAACAACCCGGACAAAAAGCGCGATGTCGTTTTAAACGGTGCGAGATTGACCACCAATCCTGATGACGTACTGAATGATCCAGAGCTTGATGTCATCATTGAAGTAATGGGCGGAGTCGAGACGACGAAAGACTATATTGTCCAAGCCCTCCAAAATAAAAAACACGTGGTGACAGCCAATAAAGACCTCATGGCTGTATACGGGAGCGAATTGCTGGCAACAGCATCAGAGAACAGCTGCGATTTATTTTATGAAGCTTCCGTTGCTGGCGGCATACCAATCCTCCGCAGCCTTGTGGAAGGATTGTCGTCAGACCGCATCACAAAAATGATGGGAATTTTAAATGGTACGACTAACTATATTTTGACAAAAATGACTCAGGATGGTGCTGCCTACGACGATGTCTTGAAAGAAGCGCAAGCACTGGGATATGCCGAAGCAGACCCCACTGCAGACGTGGAAGGAATCGACGCAGCCAGAAAAATAGCTATCCTCGGCACCCTGGGTTTCTCGATGCACCTGGAATTGGATGACGTATCGATCGAAGGAATATCCAATGTTTCCCAGGAAGACCTTGAATACAGTAAACAGCTGGGTTATACAATGAAACTGATCGGGATCGCTGATCGTTCCGGTGATAAAGTAGAAGTAAGTGTACAGCCTGCTTTGTTCCCCGAAAATCACCCACTAGCTGCAGTAAATGATGAATTCAACGCTGTATATGTGCACGGGGAAGCAGTTGGTGAAACAATGTTCTATGGTCCGGGGGCGGGAAAGCTGCCAACCGCAACGGCCGTAGTCTCCGATTTAGTTGATGTCATGAAAAATATCCGGCTCGGTGTCACAGGTAACAGTGCTGTCTTGCCCCAGTTTGAAAAGAACCTGAAGGATGAAGATGAAATCCAGGCAAAGTATTTCTTAAGATTGCATGCCAAAGATCAGCCTGGGACATTTTCTGCTTTAACAAACCTCTTTTCGAGCTATGGTGTAAGTTTAGAGAAAATTCTGCAGTTGCCTGCCAAAGAAGAAGACATAGCAGATATTGTTATGACGACTCATACCGTATCAAAGAAGAACTATCAATCTATTCTACAGCAGCTGCATGATCTGGATGTCGTTTCTGAAATCAAAAGCAGTTACCGTGTCGAAGGAGATGAACGCTGATGAACTGGAAAGGCCTGCTTCATCAATACGAAGAATATTTACCAATCAATGAAAAAACACCGAAACTATCCTTGTGGGAAGGCAATACGCCATTGATTGCTCTCGATAATTTATCAGAAAAACTTGGCGTGGAACTGCACGTGAAATATGAAGGTCTTAACCCCACCGGATCGTTTAAAGACCGTGGAATGGTGATGGCAGTTGCCAAAGCGAAGGAAGAAGGCAGTGAAGCGGTCATGTGTGCATCGACAGGGAATACCTCAGCCGCTGCAGCCGCCTATGCCGCCAGAGCCAATATGCGCTGTATCGTTGTCATACCAGATGGCAAAATTGCGATGGGTAAAATGGCACAAGCCGTCATGTATGGCGCGGAAATTTACGCCATTAAAGGAAATTTTGATAATGCCATGCAAATGGTACGCAACCTGAGCGAGGAAGCGCCAATCACCCTCGTCAACTCTGTCAATCCATACCGGATCGAAGGGCAGAAGACAGCGGCCTTTGAAGTATGTCAACAATTGGGCACCGCTCCTGACTATCTTTCCATACCAGTCGGAAATGCCGGTAATATTACGGCGTACTGGAAAGGGTTCAAGGAATATCATCAGCAAAATAACACTGGGCTGCCAAGCATGCACGGATTTGAAGCAGAAGGTTCAGCTGCTATCGTACGAAACGAAGTCGTCGAAAACCCGGAAACATTGGCTACCGCCATCCGGATAGGAAATCCGGCCAGCTGGGATAAGGCACTGGTAGCTACTGATGAGTCTAAAGGGAAAATCGATTCGGTCACGGATGAAGAGATTCTGGAAGCTTATCACCTTCTCGCGCAGTCTGAAGGAGTTTTTGCGGAACCGGCTTCCTGTGCGTCAATAGCAGGTTTAAAGAAAGACATCGAAAACGGCCATATCAAAAAAGGTTCTAAAGTTGTCGCTGTCCTGACCGGGAATGGACTAAAGGATCCAGACTGTGCCATTAAGAACTCCACGTTGAAACCGGTAGTTCTTCCAAACGAAGAAGAAGTGGTGTTCGATCATATTTTAGGACGTGTCAAACCATGAGTGCCAGCGGGATGTTCACGATCAAAGTCCCGGCCAGCACTGCTAATTTAGGCCCGGGATTCGACTCTGTCGGTCTAGCCGTCAACCGATATTTGACACTGGATGTGGCGCCGGACAGCCAATGGTCTTTCGAACCTGAAACCGAGAATTTAAAAGGACTGCCAGCTGGGAAGGATAACCTGATTTATCAGGTCGCAACATTTGTGGCCGAGAACTATAGAAAAGGCTCCCTCCCTCCTGTCACCGTTAAGTTAAGCAGCGACTTTCCCATGTCTAAGGGGTTCGGAAGCAGCGCCGCTGCCATTGTAGCCGGCATCGAACTTGCGGACTATCTGCTGGACCTCAACCTTTCATTGAAAGAGAAAGCACGATATGCAAGTCTTTATGAGGGCCACCCTGACAATGTCGCCGCTTCCCTTTTCGGCGGGCTGGTGATTGGATGTCACCAGGAAAAAGACACACATATTGTTTTAGGCGGACGTCCGGAAGTTGATATAGTAGCTGTCATCCCGTCCTATGAAATGAAAACAGATGCTTCACGAGGACTTTTGCCAGAAAGCTTTCCTTACGCTAAAGCTGTGGAAGCCAGCAGCATCAGCAATGTACTGGTCGCTTCCCTTCTGCAGCATGACTGGGAGCTTGCCGGAAAAATGATGACCGAAGACTTATTCCATCAACCCTATCGGGTCCAGTCGATTCCGGAATGGGACACAGTCATGACATTAAAAGAATCATTACCAATCTACGGAGTAGCTATCAGCGGTGCCGGCCCGATTCTTCTCTGCTTCACCCCACCTGGAAAAGGAGAAACAGTGAAACGCACACTCGCTTCTTCCTTTCCAGGAGAAGCAGTGGTGGAGCTATTACTTCCCGCTGAAACAGGAGTCACCGTCGATAGCTATAAATGCTCGGCAGCAAAATAACATACAGCCAGCGTTAAGGAGAATGATCCTTCGCTGGCTGTATTTTTTATGTAAGCTGCTTTATCTTTTGACTTGCCTGTTGAATGCTGATAGGTTTTGAATTAAAAGGGAGGCGTTATCATGAGTAATGTGCATGATTTTTCAGCAATAATGATTACGGGAGAAGAAAAGTCCCTGGCTGATTTCAAAGGAAAAGTGCTGCTAGTTGTCAACACAGCCAGCAAGTGCGGGTTCACACCCCAGTACGAAGGCCTGCAAGAGCTATACGACAAGTATAACGAGCAAGGATTTGAAGTGCTAGGATTTCCGAGCAATCAGTTCATGAATCAGGAACCTGGAACGGAACAAGATATTCAGGAGTTTTGTAAGGTCAATTACGGTGTTACCTTTCCGATGTTCAGCAAGGTTGATGTAAAAGGCAAAGATGCCCATCCACTTTTTCAGCATCTGGTAAAAGAAGCCCCCGGAATGATTTCCGATCAGGTCAAGTGGAATTTCACAAAATTCCTCGTCGACCAAAACGGCAATGTCGTCGATCGCTACGCACCCCAGACAAAACCAGAAGATATAGAGAAGGATATTCAAAAACTATTGAACTAGAATGTAAAGACGGGCACCGGCGAAGTGCTCGTCTTTTTCTATGATACATCCTCCCTTCTTCTTCTCATACAAGACCTCCCCTTAGCATATGATGAAAAATGGGAGGTGGACGAATGAAAAAACGAGCATATCAGGAACTTAACTATCCAGAAGATATGATTAAACTATTAAGAGAAGGGCTTCAGCCTAAGTCACGGCCGAAAAAAGTAGTGATAGCCGGTGCGGGAATGGCTGGTTTAACCGCCGCTCTTCTATTAAGAAAAGCTGGACATGAGGTCACCATACTGGAGGGAAATGACCGTATCGGAGGAAGGGTTTTTACACTCAGGCAGCCCTTTCACCAAGGCAACTATATCGATTTAGGAGCCATGCGTATTCCAAATAACCATGCCCTCGTTTTCGAGTACATACGCCGGTTCAGACTGCCTGCAGCTAAATTTGTTAATACCTCTCCCCACGACCTGCTTTTTGCTAATGGTCGTATCGTTACACGTAAAGAATATGAAGAGAATCCGGATTTATTAAATTTTCCTGTTGAAGATTGGGAAAAAGGAAAGACAGCAACAGAACTGCTTTTATCTGCTGTCCAACCATTCCTTGAATTATACAGTAGAAGTAATGAAGAACAACAAGAAGAACTGCGTGAAACATTTGCCCGTTACTCTATGGGAGACTTTCTAAAGAATAACCCGCTCGGTCAATCCATGTCGGTAAACGCTATTAGAAAAATCAGCGTTCTATTAGGCATAGAAGGCTTTCCAGAATTCTCATTCGTGGATATTCTGACAGACATCATCTACCCTATTTTCAGTGAGGCTATTGAATTTTATCAAATCCCAGGGGGGAACGACCAGCTTCCAAGGGCTTTTTTGCCTGAACTGGGTGATCGTATCTACCTGAACCAGGAAGTAACTAAAATTATTCAGAAAGAGAATGAGATAATTTTTCAAACCAAAGACAGGATGACAGGAGAGTCCCATCGTTTTCACGGCGACTTCGGAATCACTACCATTCCATTTACAGCTTTCCAGTTTATCAAGGTAGAGCCCAATGATTCTATTTCTTTTGAAAAATGGTCGGTCATTAAAGAGTTGCCCAATATCCCCTCTGTAAAAATAGCCCTTGAGTTCAAGAGCCGTTTTTGGGAGCAACAACAGCTCGGGAATATTATCTCCGATACTCCGATCCGGTTTTCTTATGTACCAAGCTGGGATATTGGAAGTCCCGGGCCCGCCGTCCTTCTCGCCAGCTATAGTTGGGGACATAATGCTCTCTTGTGGAACAGCCGTCCCAAAGAAGAGCATATCCAGCTGGCATTAGATGGGCTTGCGGAAGTTTACGGTCCGCAAGTGTACAACGAATTTATTCAGGGAGTCACTTTTAATTGGAGTCAAAATCCATTTTCGTCTGGATGCTTTACCCTATTCACCCCTAATCAGGAAGTAAACTATGCGGATATCATCCCTCTACCTGAACAGCGACTGCACTTCGCTGGTGAACATACCTCTTCTTTTCATGGGTGGATCGAAGGAGCGATTGAATCTGGCATTCGCGCGGCTTTTGAAGTACATAATCGTGAATAAGCTGCTTATAATTCTAAAGTAGCTCCTCCGATTCGCTTCACGCCACGCTTGGCTGCCATTTCCTCGACCAGCTTAAGCAGTGCGCGATCCTTTGCTTTTGCTTCGACCATCACGTCAACAGATCGGCCGATACGTTTCAAGCCTGTGATCAACGGCTGTAAAAAGTCCATACTCACATAATCCGCATGGCTTCGGAACGCCTGTTCAGATTTAGGAGAGGAAACATGAATTTTCGGCCGATGGGGAGTATGATCCCACGTCTTCATAAATCTTGGAAGAATAGTCTCCAGGCTCTCCCCCTCGTCATGATTAGCTATATAATGATGATAATCAAACATCAACGGAATCGATTCTTGTTCACATATATCCAAAGTTTCGCCAGCGGTATAGGTTTTATCATCGTTTTCTAAAGTCATCTGTTTTTTTATGTGGCCTGGAAGCTGAAGCAGGTTGTCATGAAACCTGCCGACGGCTTCTTTTTTATTTCCATAGGCACCGCCTACATGAATATTAATGGATAATTCTTTTGCCAGCCCAATTGCTTCAGCTACACTATAATGATATTCCATATCCCGCACGGCATTACGCGTCACATGCGGTTTGTCACTTGTAAATAACGTAAATTGATTAGGATGGAAGCTCGTCCGGATTTCATGTTTTTTTACCAACTCTCCAATTTCCTCATAAAGCTCTCGGAATGGTGTTATGTAATCCCAGTCCACATCCTCATGTGTGGCTAATGGAACAATGGAGGATGATAATCGATACAGCTTGATTTCATGAGCAATATTATAATGGAGTGCTCGTAACGTATGTTGGAGGTTTTTCCTCGTAATTTCATGTAATTTATTAGTTCTTTCCTCTTCCCCTAACTGCTTCCAGCGGGAAAATGTCATTGTTTTCTGCGGAGAAGCATCCCACAGGTTCAAAGCATGAGCGACATAACCGAAACGAATGATCAACACATTCACCTTCTCTATATGATAGTACTTGCTCCATGTAAGTTTTCCACTATGAATCCTTTCTAAACCAAAACATCTCCTCTCACAGTTCTCCTTAAAGGGCAGTTCTGGGTTGGTTTTTCATTATTCAATTAAAGGACTGAAAAGTCGAAGACTTGATTTCGATATATTGGTTGGAGGAGCGAATGCTACGCATTTCCTTCGTTCGGTGTCGTTTCGAAGAAGTATTTCAAAGTCCTGTGGGATGAAAATGAGCGGTGAGATCCCGCAAGGCGAAGCCTGAGGAAGCTCACCACATGCCCACGGAAAGCGATCCGTTTTCCCGGCCACCATAACCGCAATCAAAAGTCTCGAAACTGAGTCTTCAGTAAAAGGGAGCTTTTCTGTAAAAACAATAGAGAAAATAATACCTAGGTTAGGAACTTGTGCTTATTTATGCAGGCTTATTTTACTGAAAATTCATAATTTATTGTTAATAACATCCGGCTAGGATATACTGAATTTGGAAAAACCCTCCAACCCGGGAATGGAGAATAATACAGATCATTCAGGAGGTTTCCATTTTGAAAAAGAAACGATTATTAAATATGACCTTAGCTGGAGCATTAACATTTTCCCTGGTTCCCGCCACAGCATTCGCCCATGATGAACTGGGCGGAGGAGCTGAGAAAGGTGAAAACCTGGAAGGTGCGGAACTATCGGTGCCACTTTTAGAAGGAACTAAGAATATCGGCCACTGGAAAGAAGTTGCCGCCGTAGAACTTCAGGAAGTGAAGGATGGAGTGAAAAATTCTACCGCTGACGTATACAGTTACAACGGCTATGCTTACCTGGGAACCCATGCTGCTAATGGCGGTGAAGGTGGTGTTCGGGTTTTTGATATGAAGGATCCTGCTAATCCGAAAGAAGTAAGTTCTTTCGCTCACCATGAAGGCACCTGGCAGGAAAAAGTGATTGTTAAATCCGTGAACACGCCAAATTTCAAAGGCGACTTGGCTGCTGTCAGTGTGCAAAAACTTGACACTGGTTCGGACGCTACCGGTGGTTTCCTGTTATATGATGTAACCGACCCTGAAAATCCCGAGAAACTAGGATTTTGGGAAGATACATCCGGAGCACGCGGCACACACGAACTATACTTATTCGTCCAGAATGGCAAGCCATATGTGATGACAGCCAATAACTATGCAGACTACTATTCCCATGGCGAGCAGATGGACGTTCATTTAGTCGACGTCAGTGACCCGGCGAACCCTGAATCCATCTATCAATTCGATCCAAGGGATCACATCGATGAAGTCAGTGATGACAACTATGATGGCTACAACTGGACGGATGAAGACGGAATCAGCCGTGCCGCTTTCGCTCATAGTGTCATTACTGATAATAACGGGGACACAGCTTACCTTTCCTATTGGGATTTAGGCACGATCATCTTGGATATCAAAGATCCTGAAAACCCTGTATATATGGGAAGAACAGACTTCGCTCCGACTGTTCAGGGAGCAGCGCACTCTTCCACACTTGCTAAAGGCGGAAATGTTCTGATTGAGACGAGAGAAGTATTCGGACCTGTTCGTGAAGGCTTTGAGTCAGCCTATGGTTACACAATGATTTATGACATAAAAGATAAGACAAACCCTACCTTGCTAAGTTCTTTTAAAACGGACTTCACTGAAAATATAGAAGGTGGTGCTACCGTCCACGATCCGAAAGTAAGAGGCAATACGCTTTACTTATCCCACTATTCCGGGGGTGTACGGGCAGTGGATATCACCGATCCGGCAAATCCAGTTGAAACGGGAGCTTATATACCTAGTCGTTCTAATATCTGGGGTGTTTATGTAGACCGTAACTACGTCCTCGCTTCTGATATGGGCCAAGGTTTGAAAGTATTACAAAAGACACCTGATAATGATGCTCCGACTGAAAGTGAATAATTTAAAAAGGCGGCCGTTTGGGCCGCCTTTATTTGTTGTCCTGATTTTCTTTTATCATCGCTTTCAGTTCGGCAATTTCTTTTAATAGCATCTCGTGATCCACTTCTTTTTTTCCTTCTTTTTCTTTCTTCTTCGCTTCATACATCTCATTAACCTTCTGGACATTATTGACAATTTCACCGACAAACAAATTAAGAACGATGAAGGTGCCGATCAAGATGAAAGATATAAAATAAATCCACGACCATGGATCCTCTTCAAATATTGGCCGGAACACACCACTCGCCCAGGATTCCAGTGTAACTACCTGGAACAATGTCACCATGGATAAATGAAGGGAACCGAAGTACTCAGGTGCCAAATCACGGTATAAAATAACACCAATCACAGCGAACACATAAAACACAATCGCTAGTAGCAGAAGGATGTTCGCCATCGCAGGCACGGTTCGTAACAATGCAGTGGTCAGACGCTGCAGTGACGGGCTGACGGAAACGGTGCGCATGACTCGCAAAACACGAAGAATCCGTAAAGCAGAAATATAATGAGTACCACTGAAAATCAGCACCCCGCCGATAATAATAAAGTCGAAGATATTCCAGCCATTTTTAAAGAAATGCAGCATAGGTCGGTGGGCAATAATTCTTAAAATAATTTCGATAGTGAAAAACCAAAGAAAAAACCCTTCTATTAAAACAAACCAGTTTTGATATTCCTTAAAAATCCCCGGATAAGTTTCCAAACCAATGGTGATTGAATTGATAAAAATTAAGAATAGTACGGTGTTAGTAAAGTAAGGATGGTGAACTAAGCCATACAGCTTTGAGCGGACACCTGCTCCTGAATTTCTCTTCATCACGTCTACTGAAACCTCCAATAAATAGGCTTGCTAGCTTTCTAGTTTATCACAAACTTCCTTCGCAGGTCATGGTTTGTTATCCCTGTGTAACTTTACGATTACTATTTTGTAATAAAGGGGAAGGTATAACTAATAGCACTCATTCTTTTGTAGGAGGTTATGTACTTTTATGGAAAAAAAGACAGAAGACATTATCGGGAGGTCATTGAACGCACTACTGGAAGACGAAACGTTTTTACCGGACTTACAAGGTAATCCCAGACGCCAGGCATTCAAATCCTTAGTATCCATACTATCGACTCCAAACCATATCAATAAATCCTTTCTTCGAATTGCCTTAGAAAATGGAACCGTCGTCCGCATCCCCGCTTTCCGGGTTCAGCATAACAATACATTAGGACCTTACAAAGGAGGCATCCGTTTTCACGAATCTGTAAATGAAGATGAGGTTTCCAACCTCGCTAAACTGATGACTTTAAAGAACGCACTTCATGAAGTACCTTTCGGTGGGGGAAAAGGCGGAGTCATCATCAACCCGCGGGAATATTCGCCTAAAGAACTAAATTTGATTTGTAAAAAGTATGTGCAATATTTCAGTGATATTTTAGGTACGGAAAAGGATATACCAGCCCCTGACGTCGGGACAAGCGAACGGGAAATGGATTGGATGATGGCCGAATACAAAACCATCCACCCAGGCCAGACATACCGCGGCAGCTTTACGGGGAAAAGTGTCATCAACGGTGGTTCTTTAGGAAGACGGGAAGCTACTGGTAAAGGGGTATATTTTACTTTCCGATATATGATGCACAACTTTATCAAAAATAACGAAACCTGGATGGAAGACAGTGACAACCTGTTTGCCAGAACAGCCATGCAACATTATGGCCGTCCGCTGACAATAGCCATCCAGGGATTTGGAAATGTCGGCTCTGTCGCAGCTCTTCAAGCTTATCAATGTGATTACCTGCAAAATAAAGTTGTTGCCGTCAGCGACCACAACGTCATGTTGTATAATTCAGATGGCTTAGACATTCCAGCTTTGATTGAGTATACCATGGACCATGAAGGGGACCTCCCTGCCGATGAAGAAGCGTTGGCCGAACATGCTATTAAAGCTACTGTCCACGATCGTGATGATTTACTCGAACAGGAGGTAGATGCTCTGTTTCTGGCAGCCTTAGAAGATCAGATTCACCCGGGTAATATGAAAAATATAAAAGCCCGTTTGATTGTGGAAGGCGCCAATGCCCCGGTTACAGAAGATGCAGATGAGTATTTAAGTGAAGATGGAGTGCTTATCGTTCCTGATATACTCGCTAATGCCGGTGGTGTCATCGTTTCTTACTTTGAATGGATGCAAGGAAGGGAAACACAATTCTATACAGAAGATCAGATTTTTGAGTTGTTATACGATAAAATGCAGCATACGTTAGACACGATCTTTCCGCAATTTTTTAAAGATCCATTCCCATTACGGCAGAATTGCTATATCCATGCTGTAACTAAACTATCGACCATCCTATACAGACAAGGAAAGCTGTTTTAAAATCTCAGTAAAGACCATCGACCTATCCCCGGTGGTCTTTTTTTCCTTAATTAAAGACTGGTCTCTAGGTAAATTGTCGAAATCTTATATGTATTTAAATAATCAGCTGATGATTTATGTTATGGTGGTAAATACCAATTATACTCACCAAGGAGGTAAAGAAATGAATCTGATGAATAGCGCAACTGCTGTGTGGAAGCGGATGTGGGTTTTGCACCATGAAGCAAAAAACCTGATGAAGTTTTCTGTAAGCGGAAACAACTCGCAGTGGGATACAGAATCTGCTGAAAGCACACGCCATAAGCAGGAAGGGGATGAACCCCCTTCCGGATTCGATACCAGACAAAAAATCGGTCTATGGCTGGGGCCCCTCTTATTTTTATTAACTTTACTATTCGTGAAACCAGAATCCCTATCTGCAGAAGGGGTGGCTATTTTAGCCTCTACCCTTTGGATTGCCACCTGGTGGATCACAGAAGCGATTCCTATTCCCGCCACATCCCTGCTTCCCATTGTCTTGTTTCCATTGACTGGCGGACTCGACATGGATGCAACAGCTTCTTCCTATGGATCAGATACAATCTTCCTGTTCATGGGTGGTTTCATCATCGCATTAGCAATGCAGCGCTGGAATTTACATAAACGAATAGCGCTGTGGATCATTTCATTGATCGGTACCAATACAGAAAAAATCATACTCGGATTCATGGTCGCAACTGGCGGGTTATCCATGTGGATTTCAAACACAGCCACAGCCATGATGATGGTGCCAATCGGTCTTGCAATCATTTATCAAGTTTCTGATTTGTTAAAGGATGACGACTCCATTGATACAAGCCCCGAAAATTTCAATTTCGGTAAAGCGTTGATGCTGGGCATCGCCTACTCCGCTTCCATCGGGGGGCTGGGAACATTAATTGGGACCCCGCCGAATACAATATTCGCCGGGGTAGTATCGGAATTATATGGGGTTGAAATTTCCTTTGCCCGCTGGATGTTATTTGGAGTGCCAATCTCCGCGGTATTCTTAATTATCGCCTGGATCTACCTGGTGAAGGTCGCTTATAAAATGAAGTTCGACCAGCTGCCTGGAGGACAAAAAGTCATTCGTGATGAACAGTCAGCCTTAGGTAAGATGGTGCCAGAAGAAAAGGCAGTAATGACTGTCTTTACATTTGCAGCACTAGCGTGGATCACCCGTTCATTCCTATTGGCCGAATTTATCCCGGGCATCGATGACGCCATTATTGCCATTTCTGCTTCCTTAATTCTTTTTGTTATTCCTTCCAAACGCTACCGAGGGGAAGCGTTAATAGATTGGGATACTGCCAAACAATTGCCATGGGGGATCCTTTTGCTATTCGGAGGAGGACTCGCAATCGCTGCCGGATTTAGTCAGTCTGGTCTAGCCGAATGGTTTGGGGAACAATTAACTGTACTTGCTAACGTAAATTTCTTTATCATTCTGATCGCTGTTATCGGTCTCGTCATTTTCCTGACTGAGATCACATCCAACACAGCTACCGGAACCATGATGTTCCCGATTATGGCTTCTCTCGCCGCAGCCATCAATGTCCACCCGTACAGTTTAATGATTGGTGCTGGACTGGCTGCTTCATGTGCCTTTATGCTTCCTGTTGCCACCCCACCGAACGCAGTTGTCTTCGGGTCCGGTTATCTAAGGATTCCTGACATGGCAAAAGCCGGTTTCTTTTTAAATATACTGGCAATATTCATCATTGCGATATTCATCTATTTGCTGATGCCATTAGTCTGGGGCATTGATATCACTAGTTTTCCGGAACAATATAGATAACCCCTTAAACAGGTGACCTTTCTTATTATTGGGTCTCCTGTTTTTTTATATTTTCTTATTTCCAATATGTTCCAAATATAACCGTTGGGGTAAAGGTACTGATGATGTGACCGGCCAAGTCCATTGCTCCCTTCCACTCTTATTTGTTTAACAGAATTTTATGAAGATTATATGTAGAATTCCCATTTCCTCCATTTCTAAGCTAAATAGCTTTTAAAATGGGGGTAATAGTAGCTGTAACAACCAGATGAGGAGGTTAGTAATAATGTTCAAAAACAAATGGTTATTTTGGATGCTGCTTTTGATCATTGTCAGCATTGCAGCTTGTTCAAACAATGATACATCTACTCCATCCGCACCTTTTGATCAGACACCAGAAGAACCAGAATATGATCCTCCTTCTACGGATGATTTGGATCCGGATGACCCAATGACCGAATACATCAAGTTAGGAGAAAAAGCCTTTAATGAGACAAATACTGTCTTATCTGATGAGGTAGGTAATGAGCTTTCCTGTCAAAGCTGCCATGCTGATGGTGGTGTGGGCCAAGGTTCATCCATGGTCGGTGTTTCTACACAATTCCCACAATACCGTCCGAGGGAAGGAGAGGTTTTTACGTTAAGTGATCGCATTAATGGCTGTATGATCCGAAGCATGAATGGGGAAAAACTCGACCGTGAAAGTGACGAATTGCGAGGAATGGTCGCTTACTTAACCTACATATCTGAAGGTATCGATCATGGCGCAGATATTCCTTGGCGTATGCAAAACACGATGGAAGAAGTACCGGAACCAGATGTTGCCAGTGGTGAGGAGTTGTACGAAACCAAGAACTGCATGTCCTGCCACGCCCAGGATGGTTCTGGTACAGGAGCAAACTCTGGCCCGCCTCTATGGGGAGACAATTCTTTTAACGACGGTGCCGGTATGTCTCGATTGACTAAAATGGCAGGTTTCCTCAAACGAAATATGCCACCTAGTGATGATGAGGAATTGACTGACCAGGAAGCTGCCGACCTGGCTGCCTATATCCTTTCACAGGATCGCCCCGAATGGGGAGGACATGAGGATGATTGGCCAAATGGTGGTCGCCCGTCTGATATCATCGATCAGGAACGTCGCGAACAAATTCAAAATGAAGAGTTTGACTGGACAGAAATTGAAAATGTTGTCCCGGCAGACTAATGTACGAAGTTAACAAGAAAAGGAGGCAGTTGCATGTGGAAAAACAAATGGCTGATCGCTCTATTACTTTTAATTATTGCAGCATTTGCAGCTTGCTCTAATAATTCTGAATCCGAGTTTGACACACCAAACCATTATGAAAGTACACTAGGCGAGCTGGATCCAGATGATCCAATGACGGAAGAAATCCGTTATGGCGAGAAGTTAATGTATAATACGAACACGATGCTTGCTGACGAGGTTGGCAATGAACTATCCTGTACAAGCTGTCACGCAAATGGCGGTATCTCTAATACGAATTCATTTATGGGAGTGGCTGGACAATTCCCAGTTTATCGTCCCCGCTCAGACACCATTTTCACCCTCGAAGATCGTGTGAACGGATGTATGCAACGAAGCATGAATGGTAAAAAACTGGATCATGAGAGCAGGGAAATGCGTGCTATGGTCGCCTATATGACATACTTATCTAAAGGGGCAGAACAGCATGGAGACGATATGGAAGGCCTTCAAACACCGACTTTCGATAAAACACCAGAGCCTGATGTAGCCCGCGGAGAAGAGTTATATGAAACGAAAGGCTGCATCACCTGTCATGGGGCTGATGGAGCTGGAAGAAGCCCTAACTCAGGACCTGCGTTATGGGGAGATGGTTCCTTTAATGATGGCGCCGGTATGGGCCGCCTCAGCAAAGCAGCCGGCTATATCCAGGCCAACATGCCTAAAGGAGACGAAAATACACTGACGAAACAGGAAGCAGCAGACTTGGCTGCCTATGTCCTGTCCCATGACCGCCCTGTCTGGGATGATCACGAAAATGACTGGCCAAATGGCGATGGTCCACCGGACATCATTACTCAGGAGCGCCGCGAGCAAATCCGTGCCGGCACATTTGACTGGACAGAAATAGAAAACGTGGTACCAAGAGATTAATTGCAAAGCCCCTGGCATTGTTGCCAGGGGCTTTTGTTATGGCTAATATCGAGGTATATATCTAAAATTGAAAAAGGACTCCCCCCACGTTTATAGGAATGGAGTCCTTTTTCCCCTAAGTATCAATACTCTGGATGATCTTCATCGGAGAAGTTAGGAGTCTCAGGGGTATAGGCTGCGCTGTCAGTCATTGGGGTACCATAAACTGCTGCTGTGCTGACGATTAGGAGTAATAACACTTTCAATAGTCCTTTTTTCAACTGATTTCACCTCCTTGATTTAATATCAGTTTGTAAAACTCATTCGCTTTTTTATAATGAAAATTTTCTTCGTAATATAGCGCTGCTTTTTGGCCATAGCGACTAATACTTTTTTTATCATTTACTTTCAAAAAGTAAGGAAGTGCGATGTCGTTGATATATTGATAGTAGTCATCGCCTTCTCCCGCCAACTCCAGTTTCTTGAGCTTAAATTGGATGGTCGTATCGGGCTCATGATCATCGTTTTCAAGCACTTCGTCGACCCATGCCATGGCCTGTCCGGTTTCCCCGCACTGTTGATGGGCATGGATGACGCGTAGTACGGTGCTATAGTACCCTTTGCTGTATTCCTTCTTAATTTCCAGCGCTTTATAATAGTAACGCAGCGCTGCCTCCAGTTCCCCTTTTTCCGCATATAGAAAACCGAGATTATGATATGTCTTTCCGACCAGCTGTGTATCGTTGATCGATTGACTGATACGGAGAATATCTTTGAAAACTTTCTCCGCACTGTCATACCTTTTGATTCTCAAAAAGTTGATTCCCAGGATAACCTGACAGTCTACTCCCCGGTGGATGTTCATCGTCTGATCAAAATATCGTTTGGCAGATTGACTGTAGTAGATAGCAAGTGAGGAATGGCTGATGTGACTATAGGTAAGCGCCAGGTGATAGAGCAGCTCCGACTCATGGATACCTTGTTCTTTAGCGAATTCTTCAGCCTCATGAAGTTTCAGCAGTCCATCCTTGTAATGCTGCTTCAAGCAATCTATTAATCCTGAAAAGTAAAGATAGTAGAAAGTCTGGTAACGATCCAGCTTATTTTCTTTTGCAGCAAGCTTTTGGAGGGACATTTCAGCCTGTAATGTGTCGTGTTTACGTATGAAATAACGAATAGCAATCAGTTGGAACCAGATCGTCAAATCAGGATAATAGTGCAAAGGAAGAGCTTTCAGTTTCTGATAATAACTATCCATTTGGCTGTCATTTTTACTTGTTATACAGCTGTACCAATGTTCCATATCTTCCAAAACTTCCTGGACCCGTGATACCTGGGAACGATAATCAACCTCCAGTTTTTCAAGGAGAAGTGAAACTGTCTCAGGATTGGGATCAGAAATCCGCTGATTCTCCAACTTGCTCAAATATGGTACGGAACATACCCCGAGAGAAAGCTCGTTTTGGGTCAATCGTTGTTTCACACGCTCCAGATAAATAAGCTTTCCATAATCTACTTTTTGATATTTATCTGTTAACTCCACGATACCCCTCCGATTATTCAATTCGTAGAAAAATGTCGATTTTTCCTTACTATCATTGTACCGGAACCCCGAAGATAAAAAATCAGAAGGTAGACTTATGTATGTAGGTATATATGACTATTAATGAATTAAATTACTTTCGAAAATCGGCTTCATTTCCCCTTTTGAGGCCCATGATTCTGCCGGTTTTTCTCAACAAGAATCAGCAGGATTCTCCTTCGTTCTGCGTGAAGTTGTATAGTAACCCAAACAAAGGAGGAAGTAGTATGAAATTAAAGAAAGTTGCTGGTTTGTCCCTGTCACTTGCACTGTCGCTTGCTGTATTACCTGCCGTAGGAGAAGCATCACCTAAGGTGGACCTTACAGAATCCGATGCCTCTCCAATGAAACAGGTTGAAAAAGGCACAGCAGATTATGTAAAAGATGAAGTGGTCGTAAAATTTAAGGATAATGTGAAGCAGTCAGCCAAAAAAGAAGCGCTCGCTCAGGCGAATGCCAAGGTGAAGCCTGATGTGGATGCGGTGGAATCGGAATTCGATGTTTTAGAAGTAGGGAATGTTGAAGCTGTAGTGAAAGCATTGAACAATAATCCTAACGTGGAATATGCAGAACCAAACTATAAATTCAACGTTTCCTGGACACCAAATGATACTTACTATAGCGGCTATCAGTATGGCCCGCAAAATACAAATACGGAACAAGCCTGGAACGTCACCCGTGGAAGCAGCAGCCAGGAAATTGCCATCATTGATTCCGGAGTCGACTATAACCATCCTGACTTAGACGGAAAAACTATTCGTGGCTATGATTTTGTTGATAACGATTATTATCCGATGGATGAAAACGACCACGGCACCCATGTCGCCGGTACTGCTGCCGCTGAAACAAATAACTCCCAAGGTGTTGCCGGAATGGCACCAAACACCCGAATCCTGGCGGTACGTGCACTCGATGCCAATGGTGGCGGATCCCTCGCTAACATAGCTGATGCCATTACTTATTCTGCTGACCAGGGAGCAGAAGTAATCAACCTGTCCCTTGGCTGTAACTGTGATACCACTACATTAGAAAATGCGGTGAACTATGCCTGGAATAAAGGTTCCGTTATTATTGCTGCCGCTGGTAATGATGGTGTATCGACTACATTTGAGCCAGCTTCCTACGCTAATGTCATTGCGGTAGGCGCGGTCGATCAATATGACAATAAAGCTTCCTTCTCTAATTATGGCACGTGGGTAGATGTGACAGCTCCTGGTGTGGACATTGCCTCCACCGTACCTGGCGGCGGTTATGCGTATATGTCCGGTACATCCATGGCTTCCCCGCACGTAGCCGGTCTGGCTGGACTGTTAGCATCTCAAGGAAAAAGCAACTGGCAGATCCGTCAGGACATTGAACAATCCGCAGATTCTATCAGCGGAACCGGCTATTATTTTGAGCATGGTCGTATCGATTCTTACGGCGCTGTTTTAAGATAATTTGAAAAATCACAAGCCTCCTTGCGTACAAGGAGGCTTGTTTTTTGAAAGAAAATGCAAAAGCCATAATTACTCCCCGATCGTCCGGACAATCTTCTCCGCAATCAAGTGAGGCTGCAAATCGCGGTCATAGTTTTCAGGAGCTGTTGACCCCTTCTCAACAGCTTCTAAAAATGCTGCTGTCACACTGTGGAACCCTCGCTTCAACAGGGTCGGCTCCCAGTCATCGCTTCCATGGTTAAAAACACTTTTATCCTTATGGGTGGTAATATCACTTACATTCATGACGGTACGTGTCTCACTGGCACTCATCACCTCTACTTCTTCCTCGGTGGTCCCTGCTTCCCGGTTCATAATTCCGATGGCTATGCCTTCTTTCGCCAACAGCTGAATGACGACATGGTGAAGCTTTCCATCCTGCTTTTTTCCTTGTATGTTGATATCATCGATGGCATGTGGAAAAAGGTAAAGCAGCGTATCGATCACATGAATGAAATCATCAAAGACGAATGTACGGACATCAGTCGCCTGGTGGCCACGATTTTTCTGCATGACAATCATATTCGGGTCCGCCAACTCTTTAAGCTTTTGATATGGCCGCGCATACCTTCGGTTAAAGCCTGTCATCAATATCAAACCTATATTCTTCGCCTTTTCCACTAATCGCGAAGAAACTTCTCCATGATAACTGATTGGCTTATCGATATACACATGAATGCCATGATCAAGCAATTGGTCTACTATCCTTTCATGGGAGTCCGTGGAAGAATGGACAAAAGCTGCCTCCATGCCACTAGCCAGCCAGTCATCCATGCTGAGATATGTATGGTCGAGATGATACTTAGCCGCGACTTCCTCCAGAACTTTCTCATTTCTTGTACACACATGAAGTTCAATCCCCGGGACCTGGGTCAACACCGGCAGATACGCCTTTTTCGCAATATCCCCCCAATTCCTATCATTCCAATCTTCACGTTAACACCCCTCACTTTTGATACTTCCATTCTAACGCTGTTTCCCATGGTTATCCATAAGGCATCACGAATGAGTGTCTAGTAAATGACGAATCCGTCGAGTAAAAACCAAATAATGTCTAGTAATATTCCCATTCTGTCGAATAAAAACTTCCAAGTGTCTAGTTAGTCTCCATAATTGTCTAGTAACCACATGGTGGGGTCTAGTATGGAAACTTTATTTCTAGTAAGAGTCAGCTTTTCGTATGCAAAAGAGGACAGCCCCATGGCTGCCCCCTATTATTATTTCTTTCCAGCAGTTCTATCTAGTCCAATAGCTGTCCCTTCCCTGGTAGAATCTGCTGCTCCAATGAAGCTGCCATCCTCCAGTATTTTTATAGCCTGGACGTTCCCAATGTTCACAGGCGAGCGCTGCCATTCATGACCCCATGCTTCCATGGTTTCTCTTGTATCAGCTGGAATACCTTCTTCCCACCTGACTTGTGGATAGGAAGCGCTGTAAATTCTCGGTTCTTCAATAGCGTCCTGCAATTCCATGTCGTAGTCAATGACATTGATAATTGTCTGCAATACCGATGTGATGATTGTCGGCCCACCTGGTGAACCTACCGTCATGAACGGTTCACCATCTTTAAAAACAATCGTCGGGCTCATACTGCTCATCGGACGTTTATTTGGCTCTACCTGGTTTGGTCCCCCAGGCACAGCATCAAAGTCAGTCAGTTCATTGTTCAACATAAAACCATATCCCGGCACCATGATGCCAGTTCCGAAAACCTGTTCAATCGTAGTCGTGTAAGAAACAAGATTTCCCCATTTATCCGCTACAGTAAAATGAGTCGTTTCTCCAATTTCACGATCATCTGGCTGAGCTGCAGCGCCTTCAGGCTCTCCATCCTGATAAGCCCATGGATCCCCTGGCTCGACATCGTCATTCGCTTTCCAAAGTTCAATCAATGACCTTCTTTCAGCCAGGTAGTCGTCGTTCAGCATTCCATCCATCGGCACATCGACAAACTGTGTATCGCCGATATACGTATTACGGTCCGCATAAGCAAGGTGCATAGCTTCCGCAAGCAGGTGGTATTTCTCAGGTGATTTCACATCATAACTGGAAAGATCGAACCCTTCCAGCATTTTCAACATTTGCAGGATGGTTAACCCTCCAGAGCTTGGTGGTGACATAGAAGCTATGTCATAACCCCTGTATGTTCCAGTGACAGGCTCATCAATAGTAACCTCATAATTTTCAAGGTCCTGACTTGTCATACTGCCTTCAAAATCCTGGACCGTATCTGCCAGAGCCTGGCCAATTTCTCCTCCGTAGAAGGCATCTAAACCATCTTTACGTATCTTCTTAAATGTATCAGCTAAATCCCTTTGTACTAAAATATCACCTTCCTGAAGCGGTTCTCCATCTGGCATGAACACTTCCGCAGCGGCACTCCTGGCCAGTTTATCCTGGTTGTCGGCAATCGCAGCGGCAAGTACGCCATTTACTTCTACACCACTGTGAGCAAGCTTAATCGCAGGGTTAATCAGCTGGTTGAACGGCTTTGTTCCCCATCGTTCATGGGCTTCCATCAAACCTTTTAATGTACCTGGGACACCAACCGCGTCACCGCTGATATGACGTTCGGAAAAAGGGATGACATTGTCGTCTTCGTCTAGAAACATATCAGGCGTTGCATCAGCAGGGGCCCGTTCGCGGCTATCAATGATGGATACATCATCTGCTTCTGCATCGTAGACCATCATAAACCCACCGCCGCCAATCCCTGACATCATCGGCTCGGTTACATTGAGTGCAAACTGGATGGCAATAGCTGCATCCATTGCCGTTCCACCTTTTTTCAGCACATCTGCCCCGATTTTTGATGCATCAGGATGGGCAGTAGCCACCATACCTTCTTCTCCATAGGCCACCTTGTCACCGGTTCGGTCCGGAGCTTTGGCAAACAAATTAGAGGGAAAAGACATCGAGAACACTAATGCTAACATGACAAAAATGGATAAAAAGCGAGTAATCTTTTGATTCACTTTACTTTCCTCCTTTCTAGACTATCTTTCATTTTACTGAAAATTCTGAACTAAATACTACTACGTTAAGACCTATTTTGTTAGTGCTAAAGATACAATTTTCTCCAGTACAACTGATTTTTCTGCAAAAAAAGAGAAGTCCCGACAATGGAACTTCTCTCTTCAGTACTTATTTTTCTTTATACGTGTTCGGTTTTCTCTCCCAGGCTTCTAAATTCTTGACCCCTGGAATGCTATTTTTATAGAAGACAGGCGTTTGCCCGAGTTTACGTTGTCTTTGATAATCATCAAGGGCAGCGACTGCAATCTTCGTCAACAGAGCAATAGCGATCAAGTTGACTAGCGCCATGGAGCCCATGAATAGATCTGCCAGTCCCCAGATGATTTCAATTTCACTCATAGAGCCGACCAGTACCATGATCAAAAATGCAATTCGGAAAACATGGATATACATTTTATTTTCTGAGATGAACTGAAGATTTGTCTCACCATAATAGTAGTTGCCCAACAGAGAACTGAAGGCGAAAAAGAAAATCGTGATAGCTACAAGCGCATCCGCCCAGCTGCCAAGGTGAGTGTTCAACGCCAGCTGTGTCAATTGGATACCATCCATCTCACCAACGGTATGAACATCTGCTAATAGAATGATAAATGCCGTAGAACTACAGATGATTAATGTATCTGTAAATACTCCAAGCGTCTGGACAAGCCCTTGTTCGACCGGGTGTTTTACATAGGAAGTAGCAGCCGCGTTCGGCGCGCTACCCATACCTGCTTCGTTCGAGAATAACCCACGCTGAATCCCATTCATCAGAGCTGCGCCGATACCACCGCCGGCAATTTCCCTGATACCTAATGCATTACTTACGATAAGAGAAATGATGCCTGGTAACTGATCAATATTGATCATCATAATAATGAAGGCTACGATAATATAAGCTACCGCAAACACAGGGACGATTACCTCAGCAACTACGGCAATACGTCTGATCCCTCCATAAACAACAATTCCGATCATTGCCGCTATAATAAAGCCGATAATAAGCGGGTGAATATTATAAGCGCCTGTAAATGCCTGAGAAATCGTATTGGCTTGCACCGCGTTAAAAATCAGCCCAAAACAAAGAGTAATCAGGATAGCGAATAAAACACCCATCCACCGTTTTCCAAGCGCCCTTTCCATATAGTAGGCGGGACCGCCGCGGAAACCGTCTTTATCTTTCACTTTATACATTTGGGCAAGTGTACTCTCAACAAACCCTGTCGCAGCTCCGACTAAGGCAATCATCCACATCCAGAATACTGCTCCCGGACCTCCGACAGAGATTGCGATGGCGACACCTGCAAGGTTTCCTGTTCCGACACGGGCAGCAGTACTAATTGCAAACGCCTGAAACGGTGTCGTACCTTTTCTCTCTTTGAAACCTGTATGGTCTGTTCCTTTGATTAAGAGGAGGACCATTTCTTTTAGCATCCGAAACTGGACAAAACGTGACCGGACAGTGAACCAGATACCTAATGCGAGCAATAAACCAATAAGAATATAAGTCCAAAGCAGGTTGTTTCCGGCATTGACAAGATCACCGAGCCACGTATCCATTGTCAGCCATTTTTCCATAAAATCGCTCCTTTAAAAATTTTGAGAAAATTTCACACAATATTCATAATAACAAAAAGGAGGCCACAGATGAAGCGATTACATCAAATGGTAATTGATTACACTGGCTCCTTAATGATTTATTTTTACCCTACGTTCGTTAGATTCAACCCTTTTTCTTACATTTTAATCGAGAGAATGAGCGCTTCATTTGCCATTTACGAAACCTGGATTTAAGATTGTTTTCAAAACTTCTAGGAAAGGGAGTAGTATACATGAACAAAGAACTCTTTTCTCATATAAACATCAAAAAACAATTCCTGAAAAACCGTTTGGCGGTCGCTCCGATGACACGTGTCAGCGCAGAAGATGACGGCAGGGCTTCCAACCGGATGAAGAATTATTACTCTCGCTTTGCAAAAGGCGGCTTCGGGACAGTAATATCTGAGGGGATCTATCTGGATGAAAGCTATAGCCAAGGGTATATTAATCAGCCTGGGCTTGCCAATGACAAGCATGTCCAAAGCTGGAAGCCCGTTGTTGACTCCGTTCACAATTATGATGCTGTTTTCATTGCCCAATTAATGCATGCAGGCGGACAGGGACAAGGAAATGCATATGTAACGAAGTCAATCGCTCCATCTGAGGTGCCGCCAAAGGGCGAGCAGCTCGAGTTTTATGGAGGGTCAGGTCCATTTCCAAAACCTAGACAGATGACAGAGCAGGATATCACATCTGCCAAACAAGCTTTTGTAGATGGGGCTCTCAACGCAAAGAAAGCCGGCTTTGATGGGGTTGAAATTCACGGGGCTAATGGTTATCTGCTCGATCAATTTTTAACAGATTATTTGAATCAACGGGAAGACCAATATGGCGGTTCTCTCGAAAACCGTCTTCGGATCATGCCGGAGATCATTGAAGAAGTTCGTAAAGAAGTTGGGGAGGAATTCATTATCGGAATCCGAATTTCCCAAATTAAAGTAGCCGATCCCGAGCATAAGTGGGCTGGCGGTGAAGACGATGCCTCGTTTATTTTCTCGGAGTTAAGCAAAACTTCCCTCGATTATATTCATGTGACAGATTCCGATGCGACTGCCCCAGCCTTTGGCGAGGGATCTAGAACATTAGCAAAAGCTGCCAGGGATTTTGGGATCCTCCCCGTAATAGCTAATGGTAATCTCGGGAATCCCGAGAAAGCTGCCAAAATGATTAAGAAAGAAGAAGCGGACATCATTTCCCTTGGGACCAGTGCTCTCGCTAACCCTGATTTTCCTAATCGAGTCAAACACGGTATAGGATTAAAGGACTTCGATTTTGAGAATACTCTCCTCCCACATGCACACATTAAAGATAGCGAATTGAATAAGGAGATTATAGAATAACAAAAAAGCCAGGGGAATCCCCTGGCTTTATTTAATCAAACGTTTGAACAAGGGAAGCTTTTTTGTCGATTACCACCTGTGCAGATAAAAGCTTCTGTCGAAAAAGAAAATATGCGCCCCTCCCCCACTGCGGGGGAACTCTTAAGGGTTACTTACCGGGTATTTACTGATTCCTGCGCTAAAGTTTCAAAACGTAGCTCCCAGGGAAAATGATTTAACACTATTTGTATTATTTTTATGGGATTTTTCTAGTCTTTCGACATGTTTTTTGATAATCTTTAGGATGGACAGTAAGAAAGCGTTTTAACATAGAAGGTCACGTTCTTCCATCTAATAATCAGTACAATCTTAAAAGGGGTATAAATATGAAGAGATTAGTCATTTTAGGAGGCGGCTATGGCGGCGTCAAAATACTATTGAACCTGCTTGATAAAGAGCTGCCGAAAGACACCCATATCACTATGATAGACAGAAACCCGTACCACTCCTTGAAAACAGAATTTTATGCAATTGCCGCCGGAACGGAATCAGATAAAAATGTCCGTATTGAGTTTCCTGAACATGATCGCGTCGATTATGTATACGGGGAAATAGAAAAAATCGATACGGATCAAGAGCAGATTATTGTTCGTGATAATCGAGAACCTGTGGAGTATGATTATTTAGTCATCGGTCTTGGTTGTGAAGATAACTACCATGGCATAACAGGTGCCAAAGAGTTCACCGAAAGTGTCCAAACATTTCCTAAAGCAAGACATACCGGCTATGTTATCAATAATCTTAAAGCTTATGGCATGGTTTCCGTTGTCGGAGCCGGCTTGAGCGGGATCGAGGTCGCTTCTGAAATAAGGGAAAGCAGACCAGACTTGAATATCCGACTGTTAGATCGTGGCGAAACTGTTTTAAGAGCTTTCGACAAAAAAATTCAAGACTATGTAGAAGAATGGTTCGAAAAAAATGACGTAGAAGTGATCCATAATGCTAATGTTGAATACGTAGAAAAAGACGGCGTATGTAATAATGGCATCTGTTACGTCAATGATGTAACCATTTGGACTGCTGGTGTACGACCAAACTTCCTGGTCCGGGAACTGCCATTCGAAAAAGATTCGCAGGAAAAAATCATCTTGAATGATTTCTATCAAGTACCGGAGAAACCGAATGTATACGTAGTCGGTGACTGTGCCGCTTCTGAATATTCTCCAAGTGCTCAGTTGGCAGGACAGCAAGGCGAACAAATTGCCGAGGTCTTATCCGCTGTATTGAGAGAAAAAGAACCGGAAAAACCGGGAGAAATCAAATTGAAAGGTGCACTAGGCTCGCTTGGAAAATCCGATGGTTTTGGAAACATGCTCCAAAAACCAGTGACCGGATTGCTTCCACGTCTGGCTAAATCCGGTGTTTTATGGTTGAACAAACGGCATTAACCAAAGCACAAAAGCGCAAGCGCCTTGCTTACCCCCGACAAGCTTAAGACAATCCTCGCCGTGACGTTCTGTGTCACAGAGAGGATTGTCTTAAGACCTCGAGGGGGTAGGCGCTGGAGCTGGATGTGACCCACCGCGTAAAATTATTCACAAAAAAGAAAATTTTATAATTTCCCAGGCATTCAAAAAGGCTGCCCATAAGTCTATAACCGACTTACTTGGGCAGCCTTTTTTATTTGCTTTGTTGAATAGGATTTGAACTTTCCTTATGCTCTTTCCAGCATATGTGCTAAAGCTTTCTTTGCGTTACCAGCAATAGCTTCCGGCACTTCAATTTTATTATGGGGTTCACCTTTTTCTATTGTTTCGAGACACCAGGCCAGATGAGGAAGGTCTATTCGGTTCATCGTCAGGCAAGGACACATATTCGGGTTTAAAGAAATGATATGCTTATCGGGATGGTCTGTAATGATACGGTTGACAAGGTTCATTTCTGTACCGATTGCCCAGGCACTGCCCGCAGGAGCTGCCTGAATCTTCTGGATAATATAATTGGTCGACCCAGCCTCATCAGCAAGTGCTACCACTTCCCTCCGGCACTCAGGATGAACGATGACCTTCATGTCCGGATATTGGTCACGAACCTGTCTCACATTAGCTGTCGTAAAGTTTTCATGTACGGAACAATGCCCTTTCCATAGGATCACTTTGACTTCTTCCAGCGGACATTCATGGACCAATTCCTCCGTCAGCGGATCCCACACCGCCATGTATTCCAAGGGTATTCCTAAATTAAATGCAGTATTTCTGCCTAAATGCTGATCAGGCAAAAATAATATCCGTTCTTTTTGTGTAAAAGCCCAGCGTACCATCTTCTCAGCATTAGAGGACGTGACGGTAGCACCGGAATGTTTTCCCACGAATGCTTTAATAGCCGCCGTCGAATTGACATACGTAAGCGGTAATATCGTATCATCGAACCTATCCATTAAAGCTTCCCATGCCCTCTCCGTCTGCTCCAAGTCTGCCATGTCCGCCATGGAACACCCCGCACGCATATCCGGAAGATAAACGGTTTGACCCTCCTCCGTTAAAATATCAGCGGTTTCTGCCATAAAATGTACTCCACAAAAAACGATTGCTTCAGCCTCCTGGTTTTCCGCTGATAATTGGGCAAGTTTTAAAGAGTCACCTCGTGCATCAGCGAACTGGATTACTTCATCCTTCTGATAATGATGGCCGGGAAGGAAAAGCCGCTTCCCCATCCGTTCTTTCACACCCCGTACCCGCGCTTCTAATTCACCTTTGCTCATTTGCCTATAATGGTCAGGCAACACCGGACTTTTTTTCTCTAAAGCTTCTAATAGATTCATTATGAAAGACTCCTTTCTAGGATGGGAACTTTCGCACTGATATCAAGAGCAGGCGCTGAATGAGTCAGGCAGCCAAGAGATATATAATTGACACCGCAATCACGAAAGCTTGCCAGCTGATCAACCGCTATTCCTCCTGACGCCTCTGTCTTTATCGAACCAGGGACCAGTTGGACGAGTCCTTTGATTTCTTCGGGACTACGGTTATCAAACATGATGCAATCTACTTCTGCTTTCACAGCTGCTGCAACTTGTTCTTCGTTTTCTGTTTCTACTTCTATTTTCACCATATGACCCAGTCTGTCCCGCAATTTACGCACCGCCTCATCCAATGACCCGGCAAAAGCGATATGATTATCTTTAAGCATGACAGCATCATAGAGTCCATTCCGGTGGTTGTACCCGCCGCCAGTACGGACGGCATATTTTTCTAACATTCGGAGGCCTGGAGTCGTCTTTCGCGTATCACAGATTCTAGTATGGTCACTGGCAAGATTCTGCACAGCCTGCCTGGTCAGCGTCGCTATACCGCTCATTCGCTGGAGAAGGTTGAGAATGACACGCTCTCCTTTCAGCAGGCTGGCCATATTTCCATAGGCTCTTGCAATCTCATCACCTGCCTGCAATGGATGTCCATCCTGTTGCCACACCTCTATTTCCACCTCAGGATCGAGTATGCCGTATCCAGTAGCAATAACATCCGTGCCACATAATATTCCTTCCTGTTTGGCCAGGAAGCGAATTTCCCCTTTCGTATCCCGGTCAAATAACACATCACTGGTAAGGTCCTGATCGCCGATATCCTCCGTGAAGAATTCCTCAAGTGAACGCCGGAGTTTCAGTAGATTCATAGATTTCACCCTGCTTTCTATTTTTTTGTAACTGGATATGTCTTTGCTGCCATTCGCTGTTTTCGTTCGGAAAATCTTCTCGGAAGTGACCACCCCTGCTTTCTGTCCGGGCAAGCGCGGATGTAGTGACCAGCCAGGAAGTGATGAGCATAAACACACGGCTTATCTGGCTGGTAGATAGTGCATCCAGGTTTTCTGGTATGGAAAAGGATTCTAACCATTCTTTTTGCTTCCGTAGTTCGTTCCCTGTCCGCATAATACCGACACGCTCTATCATCGATTGCTGAATTTCCATAACGGCAGGAAGCATTATTTCTCGCTGTTCCAGGTTTCCTGATAACGCGTGGTATCGGGGAACCTCCCAAGCCTGTTGGTTGAGATGGGCTGCCAGTCGTTTTCCATAGACCAGCCCTTCTAATAGCGAATTACTGGCCAGGCGGTTTGCTCCATGAACCCCCGTACAAGCTGCTTCGCCAATCGCATAAAGTCCTTCAACCGTTGTTCTGCCTGCTTCATCTGTTTTGACTCCCCCCATTAGAAAATGAGCACCTGGTGCGACAGGTATTTTTCCTTTTTCCAAATCCACCCCGTTTGCTTTACAAAGCTGTGCGACCGTAGGGAATTTCTTTGAGAAATGAGCGATGTTTGTCATATTTAAAAAAACACTTCTTCCCTGGCTGATGCAGTCAAAGATTGTCTGGGCAACAATATGACGTGCAGCTAAGTCCTCCTGCGGGTGCACCCCTTTCATGATCCTTCTCCCGCTTTCATCGACGAGTACTGCCCCTTCTCCCCGTACCGCTTCCGTAACCAACCCTTTGATATCTCCGTTGATAGAAAGCATCGTAGGATGGAATTGGACAAATTCCATATCGACAAGCTCTGCGCCCGCAAGATAGGCAAGTGCATGCCCATCTCCAGTCACGGTTTCGGCATTGGAAGTGGCAGCGTAAAGCTGTCCGCATCCTCCAGTCGCTAATACGATATGGGGAGCCACATAAGTACTGATGGTTCCATCTCGTCCCTTGCTTTTCACCCCATAACATTTACCTTGTTCATCAGTGAGCAATTGAAAGACAAATTCATGCTCTTTAACGGACACATTGGCTCCAATCTTTCCCAAAAGGCAGTCGACAAGGCGTTTTCCGGTCTGGTCCCCACCCCCATGGACAATTCGATTCCAACGATGGGATCCTTCTCTCCCCAAAACTATTTCTCCTCGCTCATCTCGATCAAACGCACAGCCTGCTTCTAACAATTCGCGGATGACAGAAGGAGCCTGTCTGGTCAATTGGCTGACTGCTTCTGGATCATTGAGTCCTCTGCCTGCTTCTATCGTATCTATGTAATGCGCATACGGATTATCTTCGGGCGCTAATGCTGCTGCCACACCTCCTTGGGCATGAAAAGAATTACTCGTCTTTACTTCTGACTTTGTGAGTACAATCACATTCATATCCCTGCGTAAGTTTGCCAGCAGTTGTAAGGCCGCTATGCCACTTCCCACAATAATTACTTCTGACTGTTCCATCATGTTGGGCACCCCTTTGGTTTTACATGTGTCTTGACACTTATATTTACATAGAATTAAACTTATGGCAAGTGCTTTTTTCTGGTACGAAAAAGAGGGAGTGATACCTATGAGATACTTTGATTATGCAGCAACCTGCCCCATCGACGATACAGCCTTGAACATATACCACGATGTTTCCAGGGACTACTTTGGTAATACAGAAAGCCTCCATGATGAAGGAACAAAAGCTGGCACACTGCTGGAGCACTGTAGGGAAATTCTGGCTGATGCCATAGGGGTTGAAAGTGAAGGATTATATTTTACAAGCGGTGGAACAGAAAGTAACCATTTGGGAATACACTCGTTAGCAAAAGCTGGGAGAGGAAAGCATATTATTTCGTCGCAAGCCGAACACTCCTCCGTTCACCACGCGTTGGAAATGATCGAGAAAGAGGGTTTTGAGGTTACGAAAATCCCATTTACCAAAGATGGTTTTGTCGATATGGATGACTTAGAAAAAGCTATCCGAAAAGATACGGTGCTCGTAACTGTCCAAATGATGAACGGGGAAATCGGTACATTTCAGCCAATAGAAGAAATCTCTTCTATTTGCCGGAAAAATGGGATTTATTTTCATAGCGATTGTGTCCAGGCATTGGGAAAACTCGATATGAAAGCCTACACCCCCCTCCTCGATAGTTTTTCCCTATCAAGCCATAAGATCTATGGTCCTAAGGGTGCCGGAGCTGTTTACCTTTCCCCTTCTGTACCACTACCATCTGAGGTAAGGTACGGGTCCCACGAAAAGGGAATACGGTCAGGTACTGTAAACCTCCCGGGAGTTGCCGCCTTTACAGCCGCTTCGCAGGAAAATATCCATCAGTTATGTAAACACCAGGAACACTTCCGACATTTGAGAAACCTATTCAGACACACTCTATTGCCTGTACAGGACCGAATTAAAATCGTCGGGAAAACGGCAGCCGAATCGACGATCATAGGAATGCTGGTACCGGGAATGGAGGGGCAATGGACCATGCTTGAAGCCAACCGCAGGGGCTGTGCCATCTCCACAGGAAGCGCCTGCTCAATTCATCAGCAAACTCCTTCGAAAACTTTACTAGCCATGGGGTATTCAGAGGAAGAGGCGAAAACATTTATCCGTATTTCATTTGGTAAACATACCACCGCTGACGATGTAACAGCCTTGGGAGGTTGCCTGAAGGAAGTGATCGACGCCCACCACTATGTCACAAGGGTAAAAGTCTGAATAGATGCCCTCTTTCTGCTAGAATGATAGTAATTGAATCAGAAAGGAGCATCCTGATGATTACTGTTCAAGATATTCATGCAGCTAAGGCAGCTATTTCCGAGATCATCCATACAACTCCCATTCTGCAATCCGAACAACTATCCAGACTGTGTAATAACCAGATTTTTCTAAAGTCCGAACATCTACAAAAAACAGGTTCTTTTAAAATCCGGGGCGCTACTAATAAAGTAAAGCATGCCGTGCAGGAAGGGGCAAAAACTATCACAGCCGCTTCTTCCGGAAACCACGGACAGGCAGTTGCTTACATCGCCAATCAACTCGGTGTTCCTGCTACCATCGTCGTGCCGACAGATGCCAGTCAATGCAAAGTGGAAGCCATCCAGGCTTATAAAGGAAAAATTGAAACATGCGGAACCACGTCAGCCGAACGGATTCCCAGAGCAAAACAGCTCGCCGAAGAGCAGACAGGTGTTTATATCCCTCCTTACGACGACCCTTATACCATGGCGGGTCAGGGGACTGTCGGACTGGAGATTTTAGAGCAAGTAAAAGATGCAGACGCCATAGTGGTACCAGTGGGCGGCGGAGGCCTCATATCAGGAATTTTAACGGCTATCAAAGAAACCAACCCAGGCATCAAAGTCTACGGAGCAGAGCCGAAAATCGCTAATGACACGTACCTGTCGCTAAACAATAATAAAATTACAGCCATTCCAGCCACCAGCACGATTGCTGACGGTCTGCGTACTTCACAGCCTGGTGATTTAACCTTTCCGGTACTGCAAAAGTACCTCGATGACCTTGTTTTAGTTTCAGAAGACGAAATCCGTTTCGCTTTCAGCTTTGTGATGGAACGGATGAAGCAGCTGATTGAACCCTCGAGCGCTGTTGCAATCGCCGCACTGACCAACAGCATACTGCCATTGGAAAACAAAAAAGTAGTGACCGTCGTTTCAGGCGGCAATGTAGATATAAGCAGAATAGGGGAACTGATCGTTCCTACTAATCACCAATGAAAATGCCCCCAGTTACTAATTGTAACTGGGGGCATTTTGATAGCACACATTTTATTTTTCAATAGACTCATCAAATAGATCTGTCATTTTAGCTACGTGTTCGTATGTGAACTCAAAGGCCATCCTGATCTCACCGTATCCTGGCTGATAAACATAACCTTGAACCTCATAGCTTCCTTCATTTTCTCTAACTTTTGTGAGGTGGAAGTAACGCTGGATGTACTGCGCCATTTCTTCCAATTTCCTATTGCGGACTTTGATCCATTGATCCCTTAGTTCCTCTGTCGGAAAATCCGATTCCTTTAGCATGTGTACACTCCTTTTGAGAGTTATTTATTCCACTGTAACACTTTTGGCAAGGTTACGTGGCTTATCTACGTCACAATCACGGTGAAGCGCTGCGTA
This sequence comes from Thalassobacillus sp. B23F22_16, assembly GCF_043496955.1. Classification (NCBI taxonomy): domain Bacteria; kingdom Bacillati; phylum Bacillota; class Bacilli; order Caryophanales; family Bacillaceae; genus Thalassobacillus; species Thalassobacillus sp. B23F22_16. Next base: position 109,331 of record NZ_JBIEKD010000012.1, read on the forward strand.
ATAAGAAATCAACTGTAATGGAAGGACAGAAACAATCGGTGTCAGCAGCTCATGTACTTTCGGCAGTACGAAGCTGTCGCCGTCTTTTTCCAGACCTTTCATACTGATTACGCAAGCATTTGCTCCACGAGCAATGACTTCCTGTACATTGCCGCGGATCGAGTCATTGACGCTTTCCTGAGTAGCAAGGGCGATGACTGGTGTTCCTTCTTCGATCAATGCAATGGTACCATGCTTCAACTCACCGCCGGCAAAACCTTCTGCCTGGATGTAAGAAATCTCTTTCAGCTTCAAGGCCCCTTCCACACCAACATAGTAATCGATGCTGCGGCCGATAAAGAAGCAGTTGCGTGTAGTTGCTAAGAAGTCACGAGCCAAGTCCTCAAATACTTCTTTCTGGTCAGCTAAGGCTTCCATAGCATTCGCTACGATGGCGAGTTCCTGCATTGGATCGAATTCAAGCTCGATGCCTTTCGCTTTTGCTGTATCTACAGCTAAGATAGCCAAAACAGCCATTTGAGCTGTGTAGGCTTTGGTAGAAGCTACTGCGATTTCTGGTCCTGCATGCAAATGCAAGGTGTAATCTGCTTCACGAGAAAGGGTGGACCCTGGCACATTCGTAATCGTCAATGCCGGATGTCCTAATTGCTTTGTCTGGACCAGTACGGCACGGCTGTCTGCCGTTTCCCCACTTTGAGAAATATAGACGAAGAGCGGCTTCTCTGACAACAATGGCATGTTGTAGGAGAATTCACTTGCTACGTGTACTTCTACAGGGATTTTGGCAAACTTTTCGATGAATTGCTTCCCGATCAATCCTGCATGGTAACTAGTACCTGCAGCGATGATATAAATACGGTCACAATCCTTCATCGCCTGGCGTACATCCGGGTCCAGTTTGATTTCATTGTCTTCATTTTGATATTCCTGGATGATTCGACGGAGCACTAACGGCTGTTCGTCAATTTCTTTCAGCATAAAGTGAGGGTAGGTCCCCTTTTCAATATCTGACTCATTCAGTTCAGCTGTAAAAGGCTCACGCTCTTCAACCTTAGAACCATCAAGCTTCAGGATTTCGACAGAGTCACGGCGCAACAGGACAGTTTCTTTATCCATCAATTCAAGAAATTGATCTGTCACTTGAAGCATTGCCATGGAGTCACTGGCAACGACATTGAAGCCGTCTCCCAATCCTACAAGAAGCGGACTCTTGTTTTTTGCGATATAAATCGTATCCTCATCTTCTGCATCAATTAAAGCAATCGCATAAGAGCCTTTCAACAGTTCTACAGCTTTACGGAATGCAGCCGCTACGTCCTTCATTTCATTATACAGTACTTCAATCAACTGTACGATAATTTCTGTATCGGTCTGACTCTTTAATTCCATATCCCCAAGGTATTCCTTGCGTACTTCCAGATAGTTTTCAATGACACCATTATGAACGATGGTAAAACGCCCGGATGTACTTTGATGCGGATGAGCATTTTCCTGGCTTGGCGGTCCATGTGTCGCCCAGCGCGTATGGCCGATTCCAAGCGTTGCCTTTACGTTATCGTCAACGGCCTCACGAAGCTGTGCAATCCTTCCCTTAACTTTTGCAATGTACGCATCTTCATCATTCAACGTTGCGATACCTGCTGAGTCATAACCACGGTATTCCAGCTTTTCCAGCCCTTTTAATAAAATCTCTTTCGAATCATCATATCCAATATATCCTACAATTCCACACATGTCGGTATTTCCTCCTTAAATCTCCTCAGAAGGGGCAGAGACCGGCACCCGTGAGGGGCAGCGTTCTGCCCCTTTCTCGTGTTTACTATGATTGGTCTGCACTTTATTCAGCTTTGTTGTCCGAAAGAGTCGCCTCTTTGTTTTAAAAGCTGAACAGACGGTTGAAGTGCAACAACCGGGAGGCATCCGCCGAAAGCTCGATGAACCTCCTCCTCGTCAACTATTTTCATGCCGAACGAAAATAGTCCTGGCGCTTTAAATGATTGTTCTTGAAAAACTATCCTCCTTATCTTCCTTGAATGCACCCCTACTCCATTACCTTAGTAAGCCATCTTTAAACCTGCAGGCAAAAAAGCAAGGCTACTAACCATTTTACTCGAGAAAGATTTTAAAGGTCAATCATTATTTTTTCACCTTTACACAAATGACTTCCCATTGTAACAATCTTATAAACTCGACTATAACAAAATATGCGCAGCCAGCTGTGATGTGCCGGCTGCGCATTCTGAAACATTACTCCGTCATACCCAATTCTTCTTGTACAACTTCCACTACTTGATCAACATAATTCTCGCAATCTTCTTCTGTTGGTGCTTCTACCATGATGCGTACAAGTGGTTCCGTACCGGAAGGACGTACAAGAACACGTCCTTGCGTTCCCATCTCTTCTTCTACTGCTTTAATTGTATCCTGAATACGAGGGTGGGTCTGAACCGCAGCTTTATCGGTTACTTTCACATTTTTCAAGACCTGTGGGAATTTCTTCATTTCAGCAGCAAGTTCCGATAACGGCTTGCCTGTATCTTTCATGACATTGATGAGCTGCAATGCACTAAGCATTCCATCCCCTGTCGTATTGTAATCTAAGAAGATGATATGACCGGATTGCTCTCCGCCCAGGTTGTAGCCGCCCTGTCTCATTTCTTCCATTACATATCGGTCGCCTACCGCTGTTTTATCGCTCTTCATCCCATTAGCTTCTATCGCTTTATAGAAACCAAGGTTGCTCATAACCGTAGAGACGACGGTAGAATGATTCAACATGCCGGAATTGTTCATATGCTTCCCGCATATGTACATGATATGGTCTCCGTCAACAATATTACCTTTTTCGTCCACAGCAATCAGTCGATCTCCATCACCATCAAATGCAAGTCCGATATCGGCTCCTTTATCAAGAACAAGCTTCCTGACTGCCTCAGGATGCGTGGACCCTACGCCATCGTTGATGTTCAATCCATCCGGAGATGAACCGATAGAAGAAATATCCGCTTCCAGATCAGCAAACATATGGGATGCAAGTGCGGAAGTGGCGCCGTGAGCACAATCTAATGCAAGATGAAGACCATCGAAGTCATGATCGACCGTCTGTTTCAGATATTGCATATAGCGTTGAGCTCCTTCGAAATAATCGTTTACCTGACCCAGGTCTCCTCCCGTCGGACGAGGAAGGTCATCGCTATCTTTATCGAGTAATCCCTCAATTTCTTCTTCCTGCTCATCGGAAAGTTTGAAACCATCCGGTCCAAAGAATTTAATTCCGTTATCTTCCACCGGGTTGTGGGAAGCAGAAATCATGACACCTGCTTCAGCACCAAGCGCTTTCGTCAAATAGGCTACTCCTGGTGTAGAAATGACACCGACCCTCATGACCTCGGCTCCGATTGAGAGCAGACCAGCTGTTAAAGCTCCCTCCAGCATATGGCAGGAAATCCTCGTATCCCGACCTATCAGAACTTTTGGTCTTTCTACTCCTTTTGTTACTGCATAACCGCCGAATCGTCCTAATTTAAAAGCAAGTTCCGGAGTCAAATCTTTATTTGCTACTCCTCTGACTCCATCTGTACCAAAATATTTTCCCATGATGTCTAATCTCTCCTTCATTCGTTACAAACATTCTATTTTTATCCGATTCGTATCATTGCATTGGGGTCGTTCAGCTCATATGCTGCATTATCCGGCCCGGTTATTTCAATAGGCACTTCGTGCTCCCCAGCCTCTAAACCGGACACATCAATTTCTGCCTGAAAATCTTCCGCTTGTAAATTTTCAATGTCTTCTTCTTTACCAAGAACAGTCAATGATATTTGTTGATCTTCCGGATCCAGAAAACTTACGGACCCTTCTTCAGGAGGGTTTGCTACCCCAATTTCTATTGAGTCGATTACTTGTTCAGACTGATCTTCAGATTCCATCACTTCAATGTCCACTTCTATTGTTTCAGGTTCTACTTTTCGGATACCATCAGGTACTGGTACCTCCACTTCCTGGGTTCCCGATTCAGATAAATCCGTGGTGTCTACATTGATGTTAGCGATTCGGCCAATTTGACTGATTGCCTCCAATGGCCCGTAGATTGTTACCTCCTCCACCTCCGGGGTAACGGATTGGATGGCATAGCCTTCTGCCGGCTCTCCTTCCGCTTGAACCTCTATCGGTACCTGTTTACTTGGTACATCTATAGGCACAGTAACGTCCACCACATTCGGTTCTACCAGCACGTCCAATTCATTTCCTTGCATATCATATACTTTTACAGGAGCCTGGGCGTTTTCTATCGTCTCCGTAGTGTCCCGCACATCGACCATCGCCTTCACAAGCGCTACACTATCCACAAGTTCTTTTCCGCCGGTAATGGTCACTTTCCCAGGAGTAATTTTGGCATCACCGATTTCATAATTTTCCACCAGTTCCTGGTCATTGATCAGGTCCACCCCAACATCAAACTCACGCTCCACTTTTTCCTCAATGGTGACCTGAACGGTTCTAGGTTCAATATTGACGTGAAGTCGATTGGAAATACCACTATGCTGGACATTCACCGTATGAACTCCTGGACCATAACCTTCTAAGTTTACATAGACTTCAAAATTTTTCTGTCTAACTAGTGGTGTCATTACGCTGTTCGGGCCCTCCAATGTCATCGAAACATTTTGAGGCGCTCCACTGACTGTATACTTATCATCATCATAGACCAAGTCCAATGGAATGTTATTCAACACTTCAAATTCACTCGACCCATCATTAATCAATAATGCATCGCTTTGAGAGTTATCATCCAGGTTGACAGTCGTCCACAACAAGACAGCAAGCAATAACGAAATGACACGAATAAACCAGGGGCTGTTAAACCATTTATCCATCTTTCTTCCCCCTCCAGTTCCATGTCTTCACAGGAGCTTTGGTCGGTACATTCAATTCTTTATGAAGGATTTCACTCAGCTTTTCCTGACTCAATTCTCGATGTAACTCTCCATTTTTAGTGCATGATATGTTTCCTGTTTCTTCAGATACAATGATCGTCAGCGCATCAGTTACTTCACTGATTCCCATAGCTGCCCGATGCCGTGTACCCAATTCCTTGGAGATGAATGGACTTTCCGACAATGGCAGGTAGCATGCAGCAGCGACAATTTCATCGCCACGTATGATTACTGCGCCATCGTGTAAAGGGGTATTGGGAATGAAGATATTTGTCAGCAACTCGCTCGTCAACCGGCCTTCGATATTGATTCCGGTTTCCACATAATCTCCCATCCCTGTCTCTCTTTCAATCGTAATCAATGCACCAATCCGGCGCTTAGCCATATAGTTACAAGATTTTATGATGGCCTGGATGGATTTTTCCACCCCTTGATCCTCAGAAGTCGTTCTGCTGAAAAAGCTGCCGCGCCCTAACTGTTCTAACGCACGTCTGAACTCAGGCTGGAAAAGAATGATGATTGCAAGAAAACCCCAGGTAATTGCCTGTGAAGTCAGCCACCTTAAGGTAGTCAGCCCGAATAAGTTGCTAAACAGCCATATCGCCAGGACAACGAATATCCCTTTTAACAGCTGGACTGCCTTCGTTCCCCTGATCAACATGATCAATTTATATACAACAAACCAGACGAGGGCGATATCAATAGCTATAAGTAAGTAATCCAATAAGTCTAGTCCCCCATCAAGCATGCCTACACTTCCTTTTATAAGTAATTACAAGATAAAAACAAAGTACATATAATTATAGCATACTTACCTGTCACAGTGATAATGCTCTCCCATGCCACGCTCATAAAAAGACAGAATCGTCGCACACCTTTAAACCCTTAGTACCACTTATACTTGATCTCTTAACGCTAGAAAAAAAGACTGCCCTGCCTGACAGTCTTTCTCATTATTACTCCTTAGCCAGAGAAAATACACTTTCCCATGTATTTTTGATATGATACCACACCCACTCAAACACTTGGTTCACTTCATTGACTTCCCCGCTGACATAAGCCATATATTTCTCTCCATCGAGAGGGGAATCTTCCCTGCTGTCCTGCTTTAAGAGATCGCCGTTTATAATGGTGACATCTCCATTAACTGCTCCCTCAATTCGTAAATCCCCATTTCGAACGACCAGATCACCGTTAACCGTCACATCTTCCGGTACGATGACCACCTGGTTTTTTATTACTAAGTTTTCTTGTTTAGAAACCGTCACCTGCTGATCTTCTGTCCATGCAGAAAAAATACCGCCGAACATCATCAGGAAAAACACCGCCGCAGCCGTAAAGAACGGATGGTTTCTGAACCACTTCGTATAATGATTACGTTTCTTCTGCTTTGGAAGATTAGCCATCACGTTTGAGGTGAAGTCCTGGGGTGCCGATATGGGACTTGAACTCTTCACCAGACTGATTGTCCGTTTCAGCTCATGAAAGTGGGTCTGGCACTCCTGGCATGCCTGGAGGTGCATGCGCAATTTCTTTTCTTCCGCTTGCGTTAAATGGTCGTCTAAATATTTATGCATTAAAGCGATAGCTTCTTCTTTACAATTCATTCCCTCTCACTCCTTTACACGTGGCGAAGCCTTTTTCGCAACGTTTCCCTCCCCCGGTGAATCCGGGTTTTCACGGTACCTACAGGAATTTCCAACACATCTGCTATTTCCTGCAGGGACAGTTCATCTAAAAACCTTAGTACAATTACACTACGGTATTTAGGAGGTAATGCTAATATCTCTTTGTGAATATAAGTCTGTAATTCCAGACTTTCCACTTCTTCTTCGGGCAAAGCTTGATCTGCCGCTATTTGGGAGTACATGCTCAATCCTTCCGTCCCCTTTACTTCCGCATCCAGAAAATAATCCGGTTTCTTTTTACGTATGCGGTCGATGGTAAGGTTGGTAGCAATTCGATAGAGCCAGGTTGAAAACTTCCTCCGTTCATCAAAGCGGTCAATGTTGGTATAGGCCCGAATAAAGGCTTCCTGTGCAAGATCCTCTGCTTCATGAGCGTTTCCTATCATACGGAAACAAATTTGATACACTTTATTTTGATAAAAAGAAACTACATCTTCAAATGCAGCCTGATTTCCTTTTTTTATTTGTTTGATTTTCTCTTTTATCACGGTTTCCATTCTTTTATACCTCCGCTAAACTTGCGGTATTACCTGTACGAATGAGCAGCTCGTAAGGTTTCAAAAAATATCTAAGAAAATTTCCCCGTTTAAAGTTTAACATTTTTCATAGCAGGGTATGGACATTCAAATAAAAAAATAATTACATTTATATTATTGGAGGGCGTCATGGAACAAAAAAAGTTGATTTTAGTGGAAATTGAAAGATGCAGAAAAGAAATGAATGATTTGAGCAAACATTTAGATTTATCTTCCGAAGAGGTAGTAAGTATAAGCAGACAATTAGATGAATTGCTTAACCAATTTGAAAAAGCGAGATAATAATAACAGCAACCTATCCTTAAAGATAAGCTGCTGTTATTTTTTTACTTTAAATTTAACTTTGTTAAAATACTAAAGTGTAAGAAAATCTAAGGCTTTCGCCATAAGTACTTAGCCAAGTTTTTCTAATCGCTTTATAATAATTTCTCCCCGAATAAAGAGCCCATCAGACCTACAGCCACACTTGCTGTCTTATTTTTTTCGTCAAGAATCGGATTTACTTCAACAAATTCAGCCGAAGTCACCAGACCAGACTCATGCAGCATTTCCATAGCTAAGTGACTCTCCCGATAGCTCAATCCACCCATGACAGGCGTTCCTACTCCTGGAGCAGTATCCGGATCTAAACCATCCAGATCCAGACTCAAATGAAGCCCATCGGTACGATCTTTCAAGTATTCGATGGTTTCCTGCATCACAGCGGACATGCCAAGCCGGTCGACTTCATGCATTGTAAAAACCTTTATTCCTTTTTCTTTAATCAGCTCTCGCTCCCCTGCATCCAAAGAACGTGCACCAATAATGACGATGTTCTCTGGCTTCACTTTCGGCTGGTAACCATGGATGTTGACCAGCCTCTGGTGGCCAATACCCAGACTGACGGCAAGCGGCATTCCATGAATGTTGCCAGACGGCGATGTTTCATTGTTATTCAAATCACCATGAGCATCATACCAAATGACACCGAGATTTTCATAATGCTTAGACACACCCGCAAGTGTTCCTATTGCAATACTATGGTCACCGCCAAGAATAAGCGGGAAACTTCCCTCTTCGATTATGTCATCTACTTGTTGTGCGAGCTTTTCGTTACCTTCCATCACTTCATTCAAGTTGCGTAGGTTATCAACAAGTTCCTTTTGTTCACCCTTCTGCTGCGCAATTTCAACATTGCCCAGGTCTTCGATCGCAAGCTCCAACTTTTCTAACCGCTCGAGAACCCCTGCATAGCGAATCGCGCTCGGTCCCATATCTACGCCGCGTCGGTTTTGTCCCAGATCCATCGGTACTCCCAAAATCGATAGCTTCTTCATCATTTCATCCTCCTTCTTCTACTCTCCATTATTGTAGACGCTTTCAGACAAATGACTCAACCGGACATGATTGTGTATATATATACGGTAGCTCTCGCAGCTACTCGTCTCGCGCACAGGTATGTATGACGCTTGTAATAAACGAAAAAAAGCTGACATGGTAGTAGCATGTCAGCTTTTTTCTCGTCTGAATTTATGAAGTCGCTAGTAATGGTACAAGAAATGGTGGAGCCTAGCGGGATCGAACCGCTGACCTCCTGCGTGCAAAGCAGGCGCTCTCCCAGCTGAGCTAAGGCCCCGATGTAAGAAGTTTATTCGACGTAGCCAAAAATCGTATTTATGCAGCACTTCCAGTACACGATCAATCTTTAGCAAGGATGTTTACTCGACGTAGCAAAAGATTACATGGAGCGGGAGACGGGATTCGAACCCGCGACCCCCACCTTGGCAAGGTGGTGTTCTACCACTGAACTACTCCCGCTTAACAGTGATACAAGTGAGCCATGAAGGATTCGAACCTTCGACCCTCTGATTAAAAGTCAGATGCTCTACCAACTGAGCTAATGGCTCATTATTTAATGAAATATTACAACCTAATTGAGTAATGTGCTCGTCTCGTTGCTAGCTTATTCGGTGAAGCATACGCTCCTCGCAAAGCCTACGATGATGTAGTTCAAGGAAGTTTACGGCTTCTCTACCAACTGAGCTAATGGCTCATTAATAAAAATGGCTGGCCCAGCTGGATTCGAACCAGCGCATGACGGAATCAAAATCCGCTGCCTTACCGCTTGGCTATGGGCCATTAAAAAAATAGTACAAGTAATAAGTACTATTTGCTTTTTTTATAAAGTTAATTCATAGGAAAATGAAATAAATGGTGGAGGGAGTAGGACTCGAACCTACGAACCCGATGGGAGCGGATTTACAGTCCGCCGCGTTTGGCCAACTTCGCTATCCCTCCAAGAAAGTCACTTAAGAATTATAACAGAAAAACCTTTTATAATTCAACAGTTTTCTACAAGAAATTATTGGTGTTTCTAAAGGAAAATAATCAACGGTGCCCTTACAGGACTACTATTGTTTTCCAGCAAGAAGTCTATTCGACGTTGTAGGAAAACATTCAATGGTGCCGGCCAGAGGACTTGAACCCCCAACCTACTGATTACAAGTCAGTTGCTCTACCAATTGAGCTAGACCGGCAAATTTCAATGGTGGAGGATGCAGGGTTCGAACCTGCGACCCCTTGCTTGTAAGGCAAGTGCTCTCCCAGCTGAGCTAATCCTCCAAAGTGGTGACCCGTACGGGATTCGAACCCGTGTTACCGCCGTGAAAGGGCGGTGTCTTAACCACTTGACCAACGGGCCATTGAAGCAGTTGACAGCCTTTTGAAAGGTTGTCCTCTCAAACTGACAAATATTATTATATACAGCCGCTTAGTACTTTGTAAAGAGAAATTTTAATTTTTTTTCTTATTGCTTTCTCTCCCCACATTCTATTGAAAAAAGGTGCCCTTGAAACTCCAATCATCTACATTGAAATTAGCCTCTATTACTGTCTCATATATGACTTTGAATTCTCTCTTAACATGGACTTTGTCTCGTTTATTTTTAAATTCGTCTCTCATAATTTCGATATTGTCTCTCAATAGTTAAAAATTTGCTCTATTCTAATGTACTTGTCTCAAATATAGGACGCTTGTCTCGCTTATTGATAAAAAATAAGCAAAAAAGTAATCGCCGGGATCATCAAAAAAAGAGCTGCCCCGATCTGGGGCAGCTCCTTCACACCTTATTCTTCTGTGTTAATATACAGTTTTCCTTCTGCAGCTTCCTCAGCCACATTACCATAATCATCGGCAGCTTTTACAACAATCTCGGCACCTTCTGCTACTAGGTTAGAGGTTGCTGTCCAGTAGCCAACATAATGCCCTTCTTCCGTCTCCATCATTGGCAGCTCTGTAGCCTGATCAGAGAAGTTAGTAAGTGGCATTCTGATATAGAAAGTTGCGTCAAGTCCAGGATCGGCATCAAACTCGATCTTGACAGACTCACCAGCCTGCATATACTTATCTTCTGTTGGTTGTAGATTTTCAATATCAGTTGCATTAAATTTAGCATCCACAGTGACTGACTCTTCCGCACTGTTACCCGCTAAATCTGTTGCAATGACTACTATTTCGTTTTCACCTTCTGATAGCATGATGCGTTTGGAGTATGCACCGTCCTCATCCACATCAGCAGTTTGACCATTTACTTCGACGCGATCAAGATTTTCTTCTTCTACTTGACCTGCAACTGTAATGACTTCTTTATTTGTTTTATCGCCATTTGTTGGAGTGTCAATTGTCAAGACAGGGTTGTCTTGATCCAATGTCACTACTACAGGTGCAGATGGTTCAGTGGAACCGTTATCCATGGAAGATATCGCTGTCAGCTCATTTTCTCCTGTGTCCAGGGTGATATCAACAGCAAAACTTCCATCTTCAGTAGCTTCTGTAGTGCCTGCCTCCTCACCATCGTTGTAGACAGTGACTGTTGTCGTTGGTGCAGCACTACCTTCTACTGTAATGGATTCCTGATTGGTATAGGACCCATCAGCTGGAGATTCAATTACAGGAGCCTCCGCCGCATAATCGACTAGTGCTCTAATCATGTAATTGCCTTCCGCTTCTGGAGATTTGCTCCAGCTGCCGCCTACAAGCTGCCAGCTGCGGTCAGCATAGTCTCCATCTTCATCCGTAGCCAGACCAGGCGTATTAGGATTAGGATGGGTTTGAATATAAACCATATAGAAATCTCCATTAGCAACTATTCCTTTATCGGAGAGGTCTACATGAGTCCATTCCCCATTCCTTAACGCCTCTGCATCATATGGACCACCAATTTTTTCACCTGGTGCCCCATCTGTTCCTGTAGCATCATAAACTTCTACCTGGAACTCATTGCCGCCCGGTACTGGCCATTCCTCTGTCCAGAAGCGGAACAGTCCACCAGTAACCATAGCGGACTCCTGTCCTTCTTCCAGGGTCATTTTAACAGCCCAGCCATTACCAGCATCATAGAATGCACGAGCGTTTTCGGCAGTACCGTCATCATATCCGATTTCACCTGGATAACCGATGAATGGTGCCAATTCTACTTCCACTGTGTTGGTAGCACCACCCTCGATGGTAACAGGGACATCTTCGCCATGATAGGACGGAGCCATCACTCTTAAAGTATAATCGCCTTCATAAGCTTCTAGAGTGAATGTGCCATCTTCTCCTGTTTCAACGGGGGCTACTGCGGCATCTTCGATAAGCATCAAGGTAGCGCCCTCGATTGGTTCACCAGTCTGTTCGTTTGTTACGGTGCCTTCCAGTGTACCTGTCGCAATAGGATTCAGCGTGAAGTTAGCACTTACTGATCCGTCTTCTGGAACAGATACGGATTGCTCACTTGGATGGAAACCATAAGCATCCGCCACAACCGTAAAGTCACCTGCAGCATGCATTAATCGGTAACTTCCATCGGCAGGATTCGTACTGACCGATCGATCAGATTCTACCACGCTAACCGTTGCATCCAGAGGTAATACGTTTGGCTGTTTTTCTTTTTTCTTGCCTTTTTCACCTTTAAATTGCGGTGTTTGGAAATTTGTGAATTCACCTGGCAGCAGCTTTTTAGCATTAACAGGCTTTTTCATCTTCTTTGACCCTTTATCTTGAAAACCAAGGTCAGCTTGCGTGATCATATTTCTAGAATTATTCTTCTTTGTAGTCTTTTTCCCTTTTTTAACGGCAGCTGTTGCACCTGAGGATTCATCCGTCAAAACTACATCATCGATGAACCAGCCTTCTCTTGTGACAAGGAAATCACTTTCGACATGGAAACCGATGAAAACATTCTGACCGGCATAGTCAGATAGATCAACTTCTGACTCTGTCCAATCACTGGTAGTGCCATTGTACTCAGCCAGCTGCTCCCAATTTTCCATATCTGTAGAAACAACTACGTGACCGTAATCGTAATTATTTTCTAAGTTGTGCCAGGTTTGGAACTGAAGGAATGTGTCCTCTTCAGGAATCTCAACCGGCGGCATTACCAATGTCATATCAGAATAATTATCGTAATCACCAGTCAAGTTGGTTCCATATACCTTCTCACCGGATGCAGCACCTTCCGGACCATCTTCAGGCGTACCCCATTGCCAGCTGTTATTTTCACCGAATGATAACCAGCCGGTTGGAACAGTTTCAAAATCTTGTTCATACCCGACAGTAATGGCATCTTTGATGGCAACTTCAAATACATCCGTTTCTACTTCATTACCTCCAAAGTCAGTTACCAGCCATTTATAATTCAACTGACTGCCATTCATAATGTCGCCTTCCAGAACGGCCTGGTAGGTTCCTTCCAAGTAGTCTCCACCTACCAAGTCAGCTTCTACCGTCTCCCAAGGACCTTGGCCGTCAATACGGTATGACAATTCTACAGATCCTACACTGATATTGTCAGTAACTTCAGCTATCAATGGAAGCGGTACACCTTCATAGGTTTCTGATGGCGCGTCATGCTCGATAGCAGGAGCTTCATCATCTTCCCCTTCTTCATATACATGTCCCTTGATTTCGCCAATACCGCTGACGACTGCTGATACGGCAGTATAAGCATTCACAATACCATGGCCATAACCTTCATTTGGATCTTCAGGATATTGGTCATTAGTAGTTGTATCTGCTGTTTCAAGCATCAACTCTTCCAGGTCATCTACTGACAAAGAGTTATCTGCCTGTAATAGCAATGCAGCTGTACCCGCTACGTGAGGGCCAGCCATTGATGTTCCATTCCATCCGCCTTCATAGCCGCCGCCCGGAACAGAAGAGCGAACGTTGGCCCCGGGTGCTGAAATATCCGGCTTGATTTCTCCATCATATGGCGATGGACCTCTGGAAGAAAAGCTGGCCAAGCCGTCAGTAGCAGTAGTTGCACCTACTGCAATAGATTCCGGATAGTTGGATGGTGCGGCAATTGTTCCATCACCAGGTCCATCGTTACCAGCAGAGAATACTGGTACAATACCAGACTCACGCCAGTTTTGAACCATCGGGCGATACCACTCATCAAGCCCGGGACCGCCGCCCCATGAGTTGTTAACAACATCAGGCGCCTGCTCAGGATGAGGGTTACCATCGTCATCTTTTGGAGCTAATATCCATTCACCAGCTTCTAAAAGATCGACATCTGTGCCGCCAGCTGCAGTAAATGCTTTAACACCAATCCATTTTGATCCAGGTGCCACACCTACCTGGTTGGAACCATCTTCTTCAGCACCTACCATGGTCCCCATAGTGTGGGTACCGTGACCCTGGTCATCGTAAGGAGTGCCTTGTCCTGCAGTAGCATCGAACCAATTGAATTCATGATCGGCAGTATCAGGGTTTGCCGGATCAAATCCACGGTATTTATCCATTAATGCAGGGTGGTCCCACTCTACCCCTGTATCAATGTTAGCCACCACAACACCTGAACCATCGATTCCAGTTTCAGACCATACTTGCGGGGCTCCAACACGGTCGATGTTCCATTCCGTATTATTGGTTTCTGCTTTGTCAGTCGCTTTAGTAAGAGAAGCTTTCGTTTCTTCAGCTGCTCCTTCTACCTGAGGATTTAACTTCCGTGTACGGTTAGGAAGAATCTTTTCTACATCAGGTAAAGAAGCTATCTTTTTCATGACTTCTTCATTACTAGTAACCGCCATTGCGTTTACGATATAATAAGAATGAAACGAGGAGACACTGCCTTGTTTTTCAGCTTCGGTCAGCAGCTTCTTCAATTGCTGCTGCGTTTCGATAGCAGTCGAACGAAGTTCTGTCACAACTGCAGATGCCTTAACTCGTTTCATTTGCTGCGCTGTAAGAGAAGCCTTACTATCCTCTGCCTTGGATAACGCTTCTTGCACAGCTTTTTTGGTGTCACCCTGCTCTTTCATTTTAACAAGGTAAGTAACTTCCTTCTGATCAGCAAACAAATCAATCAGGTCTTGATTCACCTTATTATTCACTTGTTGTTTATTATCTTTAATGGATACACTTGGGGAATTCTCAGCTGCGGCACTGGTGTAATTGAAGAAAGGTACGATCAAGGCTAGAACTAAAATTAGACTGAGCCATTTTATAAATCTTTTCTTGCTATGGGTGCCCAATACAAAACCCCTCTCTATTATTTTTCATTCCAAAAAAGACTTACTTTTTACCCACTACCCCCCCTTTTTTGTTATTTAAATTTTCCGACATCTCATAGGTGTTGTTATAAACTTACTAAAAATTGACATGATTTGCTAGCTTATATCCCGAAAACAGTAAGAAACACACAGGGAAAATAGGCAAATAGACACAAAAAAACGATTTCCTTTTATAGGAAATCGCTTTTCATCTAAGAGCTTCCAGCCGGATTTGAACCGGCGACCCCTTCCTTACCATGGAAGTGCTCTACCACTGAGCTATGGAAGCAAATGGCTCCACCGGTAGGATTCGAACCTACGACCAATCGGTTAACAGCCGATTGCTCTACCACTGAGCTACGGTGGAATAATCAACTTTTACTATTATCATTGGATATAAAGAAAAAGCCTAGCGGCGTCCTACTCTCACGGGGATAAACCCGACTACCATCGGCGCTGGAGAGCTTAACTGCTGTGTTCGGCATGGGAACAGGTGTGACCTCTCCGCTATCGCCACTAGACCTTGACTATTTAATTGAGGTGAACCCTCAAAACTAGATAAGCAACATTCAACCACAAACATCTTTCACGAAATTAGGTTAGTTAAGTCCTCGATCGATTAGTATCCGTCAGCTCCACGTGTCACCACGCTTCCACCTCGGACCTATCTACCTCATCGTCTCTGAGGGATCTTACTCACTCGAAGTGATGGGAAATCTCATCTAGAGGGGGGCTTCATGCTTAGATGCTTTCAGCACTTATCCCTTCCGCACGTAGCTACCCAGCGATGCTCCTGGCGGAACAACTGGTGCACCAGCGGTGCGTCCATCCCGGTCCTCTCGTACTAAGGACAGCTCCTCTCAAATTTCCAACGCCCACGACGGATAGGGACCGAACTGTCTCACGACGTTCTGAACCCAGCTCGCGTACCGCTTTAATGGGCGAACAGCCCAACCCTTGGGACCGACTACAGCCCCAGGATGCGATGAGCCGACATCGAGGTGCCAAACCTCCCCGTCGATGTGGACTCTTGGGGGAGATAAGCCTGTTATCCCCGGGGTAGCTTTTATCCGTTGAGCGATGGCCCTTCCATGCGGAACCACCGGATCACTAAGCCCGACTTTCGTCCCTGCTCGACTTGTAGGTCTCGCAGTCAAGCTCCCTTGTGCCTTTACACTCTGCGAATGATTTCCAACCATTCTGAGGGAACCTTTGGGCGCCTCCGTTACCTTTTAGGAGGCGACCGCCCCAGTCAAACTGCCCACCTGACACTGTCTCCGGACCGGATCACGGTCCTGGGTTAGAATGTCCGTACAGCCAGGGTGGTATCCCACCGGCGCCTCCACCGAAGCTAGCGCTCCGGTTTCTCAGGCTCCCACCTATCCTGTACAAGCTGTACCAACATTCAATATCAGGCTACAGTAAAGCTCCACGGGGTCTTTCCGTCCTGTCGCGGGTAATGCGCATCTTCACGCATAGTATAATTTCACCGGGTCTCTCGTTGAGACAGTGCCCAAGTCGTTGCACCTTTCGTGCGGGTCGGAACTTACCCGACAAGGAATTTCGCTACCTTAGGACCGTTATAGTTACGGCCGCCGTTTACTGGGGCTTCGGTTCAACGCTTCGCTTACGCTAACGCATCCCCTTAACCTTCCAGCACCGGGCAGGTGTCAGCCCCTATACTTCGCCTTACGGCTTCGCAGAGACCTGTGTTTTTGCTAAACAGTCGCTTGGGCCTTTTCACTGCGGCTCCTCGCAAGAGGAGCACCCCTTCTCCCGAAGTTACGGGGTCATTTTGCCGAGTTCCTTAACGAGAGTTCTCCCGCTCACCTTAGGATCCTCTCCTCGCCTACCTGTGTCGGTTTGCGGTACGGGCACCTCTTTCCTCACTAGAGGATTTTCTTGGCAGTGTGAACTCAGGAGCTTCGGTACTCTAGTTCCCTCCCCATCACAGCTTGACGTTGCCGGACGGATTTGCCTATCCGACCGTCTCACTGCTTGGACGCGCTCATCCAATGGCGCGCTCTCCTTATCCTCCTGCGTCCCCCCGTTGTTCAAACGGAAAGGAGGTGGTACAGGAATATCAACCTGTTGTCCATCGCCTACGCCTTTCGGCCTCGGCTTAGGTCCCGACTAACCCTGAGAGGACGAGCCTTCCTCAGGAAACCTTAGGCTTTCGGTGAAAGAGATTCTCACTCTTTTTTCGCTACTCATACCGGCATTCTCACTTCTAAGCGCTCCACCAGTCCTCACGGTCTGACTTCGCCGCCCTTAGAACGCTCTCCTACCACTGATCGTAAGATCAATCCGCAGCTTCGGTGATGTGTTTAGCCCCGGTATATTTTCGGCGCAGAGTCACTCGACCAGTGAGCTATTACGCACTCTTTAAATGATGGCTGCTTCTAAGCCAACATCCTGGTTGTCTAAGCAACTCCACATCCTTTTCCACTTAACACATACTTAGGGACCTTAGCTGGCGGTCTGGGCTGTTTCCCTCTCGACTATGAACCTTATCACCCATAGTCTGACTCCCAGAGCTAAGTCTCTGGCATTCGGAGTTTGACTGAATTCGGTAACCCGGTAGGGGCCCCTAGTCCAATCAGTGCTCTACCTCCAGGACTCGTATCTCTGAGGCTAGCCCTAAAGCTATTTCGGAGAGAACCAGCTATCTCCGTGTTCGATTGGCATTTCACCCCTACCCACACCTCATCCCCGCGTTTTTCAACACGCGTGGGTTCGGGCCTCCAGTCAGTGTTACCTGACCTTCACCCTGGACATGGGTAGATCACACGGTTTCGGGTCTACGACCACATACT
>NZ_JBIEKD010000013.1:0-122980 GCF_043496955.1 Thalassobacillus sp. B23F22_16
CCCTGCCGCCTTATCCGTTTTTGAATAACGGACCATTTATAAAGATGAAGATGTCTTCAACATTTTCTCTTTAATGACCAAGGATCCAGCTAGTAGGCCATTTTTCAGAAGGACTCTTACTAAGTTAGAAGTTATTTAGTGATGTTTCCGTTTCTCTCATACACGCAAGGAGGTACGGGAAATTGCGAGACTCCAATGGGAGGATAGTACATGGTGAGATCCCGCAGGGCTTTAGCCCGAGGAAGCTCACCGTACCCCCATGGAAAGCGAGTAATTTCCCGAACCTCCAAACCCGTTACTACCATAACGGAAACAAACTATCTCGAAACTGAGTCTTCAGCAATTGGGAGCTTTATTGTAATATCAACACGGAGGTTTAACTGAGCGTTATATTTAAAGCAACTTATTAATACATTCTCTTTCCGTGACCATCTTCCCTGCTTTTTTCATTAGCACGTAAGAAGATGAATAAGATGTTAAAAACGCAGGAAAAGAGGTGAATATATGGACTTCACTGTGAACGACCTTGATCCGTGTGATCTTCCATTTTGTGCCCATACGAATGACACTGCCCCTTCCTTCCAGGCAGAAGCTTATGATAATGTCTCTAAAAAAATTACATCAGTAGACTTAGCAAGCTACCGTGGCAAGTGGGTCGTACTCTTTTTCTATGCCAGTGATTTTACCTTTGTATGACCGACCGAACTGGCAGCGGTCGCTGCCATTCATCCTCACCTGAAACAGTTAAATACGGAAGTGCTGGCTATCAGTACCGACAGTGTCTATGCTCATAAAATTTTCACCGAGACCTCGCCATCGGCTTCCAGGGTAACCTTCCCACTTGTCAGTGATCGGACACAGGTAATCAGTAAAGCATACCGGGCGTTCAATACAAAAACCGGAGCGGCACTCCGCACCACTACCATCATCGATCCGAATGGTATCATTTCAGCAAAGCTCACCAACCCGCCGGAAGTTGGACGTAACGTCCCGGAAATTTTGAGGCTAATACAGGGAATACAATACGGCAGACAAACAGGAGAAGGCGTTCCCGCTAATTGGATGCCAGGACAGCCGGGAATCAAGCGAGACCCTAATATGATTGGTAAAATATAAGAGATACTGAAAGCCCGGATGATTCTCACATCCGGGCTTTCAGTATACGAAGTAAAATCCGGGGTTCCACGTTGGGAACTCCGGATTTTATATTTACCTTAAAATATTCCTTTCATTGGCGCTGACATCTTTTACTTGTGTGACAGATACTTTTTCTCCTTCGTTTAAATTAGTAAATACGATTGGAGAAATCGTGGATGGTACATTCGCTTTCAAATGCTCAAGATCTGCCTGCAACAGCTTATCACCTTTGTTAACCCGCTGTCCTTCAGAGACAAATACTTCGAATCCTTCGCCTTGAAGTTTTACTGTATCGAGACCAACATGGACTAAAATTTCATGACCGCTGTCAGCTTTGATTCCGATTGCATGCTTTGTCGGGAATACATTGATAATCTCTCCATCTACAGGGGAAACGAATAATCCGTCTGCAGGGTCGATGGCAAAACCTTCCCCCATCATTTTCTGTGCGAACACTTCGTCAGGAACATCGCTTAAATCCATTAATTTCCCTTTCGCAGGAGAAACAATGTCCGCTTTATCGAAAGCAGGTAACCCAGCGCCATTAGTTGTTGTTTCTTCCTGAGCCTCTTCCCCACCAGGTGCCTGCATGTCATTATTGTCCATTCGCTTACGCATGGCATCAGCCAGGAAATCGACCGTCGTACCGACGATGACATGCAAGCTGGTTTTATTAAGCTTCATAACCCCATTTGCGCCCTGGCGCTTTAATGCTTTTTCATCTACCGCTTCCATATCCTTTACCTGGAGGCGAAGACGAGTAGCGCAATAGTCTAATGTTCTAATATTTTCCGGACCTCCAAGCGCAGTAAGGTAATGATACGCTTTTGCATCATAATCTCTTCCTTTACCGCTGGCAGGCTGACCGACCTGTTGATTTTCTTCTGCAAGCTCTTCGTCTTCATCTTCGCGCCCAGGTGTTTTCAGATCAAGCTTTACAATGAGGAAGTAGAAGACGACAAAATAGATGGCCGCAAACACCAAGCCTTGGACAAACAGCATGATCGGTTTCTGTGCAATACCGAAGTTCAGCAAATAATCAATGAACCCGGCAGAGAACCCGAATCCATGCCTGATATCCAGCCATAAGGAAACCATCATGGATAAAGCTGTCAATAATGCGTGCACCACGTAAAGTAACGGTGACAGGAACATGAAAGAAAATTCAATTGGTTCAGTAACACCAGTCAGGAATGATGTAACGGCGATACTGAACAACATCCCACCGACCGCAGCTCTACGATGTTTCTTCGCTGCCGCATACATAGCAAGACATGCCGCAGGCAGACCGAACATCATGATTGGGAAGAAACCGGCTAAGAAGCTTCCCGCACTAGGGTCTCCCGCCAGGAACCTGCTGATCTCACCACGGACCGCTTCATCAGCACCTGGTGGCATATACGAGCCGAAATCGAACCAAACAACCGTATTGATAACGTGGTGCAGACCGATTGGAATCAACAATCGGTTGAAGAAACCGTATGCACCTACACCGAGCGCTCCTGCGCCAAGCATCCATTCCCCTAACCCATTGATTGCTGCCTGGATTGGCGGCCATAGGAAGCCGAAGACACCAGATAATATAACCATAACGACAGCTGTGA
The DNA here is from genome assembly GCF_043496955.1 of Thalassobacillus sp. B23F22_16. Lineage (NCBI taxonomy): Bacteria > Bacillati > Bacillota > Bacilli > Caryophanales > Bacillaceae > Thalassobacillus > Thalassobacillus sp. B23F22_16. Next base: position 2,742 of record NZ_JBIEKD010000013.1, read on the forward strand.
CAATTGGGACAAACCGCTTGCCTCCAAAGAAGGAAAGCCAGTCAGGAAGCTGGGTCTGGTAATAACGATTGTATAAAAGACCTGCAATAATCCCAGCTATAATACCTCCAAAAACCCCCATGCTTAAATCATCACCAAAAGACTCTACCCCTCCTGTCAGGACGAGGTAACCTACTGCCCCCGATAACGCCGCTCCCCCGCTGCCGTCTTTGGCGAAGCCCATGGCAACACCAATAGCAAAAATCAGCGGAAGGTTAGCCAATATACCATCCCCCGCTGCAGCGACAAACGGGATGTCCAGCATGTCATCCGCACCCAGCCTAACAAGCAGTGCAGCTGCCGGAAGCATCGCGATCGGGAACATCAATGACTTACCGATACGTTGCAAAAATGCTAACATTTCTTTTCCTCCCTTTTATGTAATTGAAATTTGAAACCGCTTAATTGAATTATAACACCCGCTTATATAGACGTATAGACCAGAAATGTAGGTACTCCGCTATAATTTATTAATTAACCTTATGTAATATAATTCCTGCCTTATTAAAAAATAAAAGTGAATGGCTTCGTTTTGCTGCCATTCACTAACACGCTAGTTTTGTAACTCTACTCTCACCCAGCCTCTGACTCCATTAATCAGCCAAACGACTTCAGCCTTATCCAGTTCACGCTTGTTAATTGGTCTCTCCATGACGACTCCTTTCTCCATTAATTCTTGTCGGAACGTACCATTTAAAAGTCCACATTCCACGGGAGGGGTGTACAGCTTCCCATGTTTTTCTATCACCACATTACCAATGGTGAATTCTGTGATTTCTTCTTTTTCATTCCAGAGCAGCACAGAAAAAACGTCTTCGGGCGAAGCTTTGGTGTGCCCATCATAAACATCACGATGAGTCGTTTTATGATATAAAAAAGGATCCTGCTTATCGACTGGAGATTGTGCCAGAGAACAAACTACAGTTTCCAGCGGACGGATGGCAGCAGCTTCTGCTGTAACTTCCCCAGCCTTGCTCATCAGCAGACGAACTTTGAAGTCCCCCACTGGATGATCAGCGGCAACATTTTGCAAAGCTTTCGACACGATTTCGGCATCCATGGAAAAACCAAAATAACGGGCTGAGGAGATCAGCCGGTTCATATGCCGCTGATACAAAGGATAGTATCCATCCTGCAGTTTCAGTGATTCCAAAAGATGAAATTTCTTTCTTTTTTCCTTTAACAGCCGGGCTTTTGCCATTAGCTCCTCATACTCCCCGTCCACGGTAGAATCCCATGTAACACCACCTCCGGCCCCGTAAATGGCTGTTTCCTCTTCTTTATCTATTAAGACTGTTCTGATAGGAACGTTAAATATCGCCTTTCTATCAGGAGTAATGTAGCCGATCGCTCCACAGTATACATGACGAGGGGATTTTTCCAATTTGTAAATATAATGCATCGTGCTGATCTTCGGCGCACCTGTGATGGAACCACATGGAAAAAGAGCATAGAACCAATCCAAAATGGTAGTATCAGGCTCCAATACCGCTTCAATAGTAGAGGTCATTTGGTGAACGGTCGGATAGGAATCAATAGCGAATAAGTTGGGCACCTTTACCGTTCCCGGCTTTGCGATACGTCCCATATCGTTGCGCAACAGGTCAACGATCATGAGATTCTCTGCCCGGTCCTTTTCAGAAGTAGAAAGTTTATGCTTAAACTGCTCATCTTCTTCCATACTTTTTCCCCGTTTTGCTGTTCCTTTCATCGGTTTTGTTGTGATGACCCCATCACTGACTCGAAAAAAGAGTTCGGGAGATGCCGATAAAATCCGGTACCTCCCTATATTCAAATAAGCGGCATAGTCAGACTGCTGATTTTCCTTCAATTGCTGATAAAAAGAATAATCATCCCCTTGAAACTGGGCGGCCAGTCTTGCTGTATAGTTGACCTGATAGGTGTCTCCTGCTTCAATTGCCTTCTTAATGGTCATAATTCCCTGCCGGTATTCTTCCTGGGTCGTATCGAGTTCCCAATCAGAAATCTGATACTCGGAAAGGGACTCAGTCCGGGAATTAGGTTCGACAGGATTTTCAAAAATCCCAAACCAGACGAGCGGGAGGTCTCCTGTTGCCTGATGGACCTGGTACGCTGTATCAAAACCTGGAGCAGCTTCATAAGAGACAAACCCCGCTGCATAATACCCTTCTTGAATGGCAGCTTCTATTTTTTGAAAAGCTGCTGGAACTTCTACCGGGCTATATACCGCAATCACCTGGATAGGGTTCACAAAACATATTGGCTGATTATTGTCTGCTTCAGTAAAGTCAAATTGTAAGAACGTTTCCATATCACACCTCTTCCTGTATCGACCTCATTGCCCAGCGTTTGGCGTTACGATAAACATTCCCAAGCATTTGTAAGCCGGTTTCTGACAGGATGGATTCAGGATGAAATTGCAACCCCTCGATGGGGTATTTCTTATGCCGGACCCCCATCACTACTCCATCTTCTGTCTCGGCGGTTACCATCAAGCTTTCTGGCATGGTATTTCGTTCCGCTACCAAAGAGTGATAGCGTGTCACCAAAGCAGGAGAAGGCAGATTAAGATATGCACCCTGATGATCATGAATAATTCTGCTTACTTTTCCGTGTACCGGCCTTGCCCCTTTGACTACGTTTCCTCCAAAGTACGTAACAATTGACTGATGTCCAAGACATACTCCCAAGATCGGAGTTATGGCATGGAATGCAGCCAGAATAACCTGGTTTCCCAATGTATCCTCCGGTCTTCCCGGGCCGGGTGATAGGACAATCAAGTCCGGACCTAAGCGTTGGAGTTCTTTCACGGTCACCTGATTATTTCGATATACAAGAACTTGTTCATCCATCTGCCTGAAATATTGAACCAAATTGTATGTAAAAGAGTCATAATTATCTATGATGACAACCATCTTGCCCACCACTTTCTGAAGGATGCATACCCACTTATTATAAACCGCTGGAACATTAGTCACAAACTAAAAAAACCCTGAGAACTTTAGTCTCAGGGGAATCTCTTTATTGTTCAACTCTTACCCAATAAGCAGACTTTCCACTTTCAGGGGCTCCCGGAAATTGTTCATCCTGTGCTACCCGAATCACCTTATTCTCCTGCTGCTGTGAAAAACCTTCGACCAGACTGTCAAACCGGTACTGTCCTGTCTCCGGTGCCTTATCACCTGTTTGATAACGCTCTTCTGACATTGTGCTCACCTCCATTAGGGATCTGCTGACTATTTAGGTGTATTTTTACCGATTCCCCTCATTCGTAAACGTCGCCAGGTGAAATATTAACTCCCAAGACATGAGCTATAAGAAGATAACAGGGGTGCTCAGTATTTATGGTTTTCAAAAGGATATTTACGATGAAGGACAATCCTGGCTATATATTTGTGAAAAAAATATTCACCGACAGCCATGGTAAATGCAACTATTGCCCCGGAAATAATAAGCGATACTGAATTATTAACCAAAAGGTTTCCGAGCAGCCATATCACGCCAAACACTATTGCAAAATCGACCAGCGTTGCTACCATATTACCTGCTTTAGGGAATACTTTCAGATCACCCAATGGATAGGAAAGCGCCGCGATGGTAAGAGTCAAGATCATAACTTGCCCTAATGTCATCTGCCAACCTAAACCAAGGATAAAAAACACAGTAGCAAAGGTCATTACACTTTTGATTCCAATAGCTTTAAGGTGTTCCATCATCGACCTCCTTACCCGAGTTCTACAAGAAAATATTTCCTGGTTTTATGTGATACAAACATAATCTGACAAATCGTAAAAATAATGTAAACTCATAGAGAGCATTGTCTTCTACTTGTAATTCTTATCAAGTTTAAAAACGCAGTATAGGTGAAATGAGGACACAAAGACGATTACTAATAAGAGAGGGTGTTTGGATGACAGACCAAAATAAAAACGGACGGTATGAGGACTCTCCAGAACAAAAGATCAAGGAAAAAGATAATCAAAAAGATATTGATCCACAGCGTGAGCAAGTAGATTCAAAAAAGGTTAAAGAAAGCGAAAAGAACCCGGATGATTTCGAACAATAATTCCCCCTTCGTAAAAGCTGCTTTCCCAGGAAAGGAAGGCAGCTTCTTTTATATTGGTAGGTCTTTCGAGGGATAGTGGTAGGCTGGAATGACATCCCCGCTTACCCAATTGCAGGGTATCTAACAGATTATGAAACAAGTGGATATTAAAAGTGGAACTGCCGGCAGTAAATTGCCGGCAGTTTTTATATATAATGTGACCATTTTCCCTTACTAGTAGATAAGGGTTATTTTTTCGATACCCTTCTACAATTCTATCAATTAATCGACACGATTTTCAGGATAAAAGTATCACTTCCACTAATTAAATTCCATTTTATGGAATTTAAGAAATTTACTTACAATTGAAAAAATAGGATAATGTCATTGTCTATTAATCTATCAGTACAAGGGAGGATCTTTATGTACCGTAAAACATTAACAGCTATTCTGGCGGCCGGACTGGCAGTAAGTTCAGGGATTTTACCGGCAGAAGCAGGAAACAACGCTCCAAACGAACAATCGGATCACGCTTTTGACAACAAAGTAATCAAAAAGGTTGATTCGGAAAACATGTATGAACACATCGAAGTATTGGCGCAACAGCCGCGTGAAGCAGGAACAGATGGAGAATGGCAAGGTGTCCAATACATTAAAGAGCAATTTGAAAGCTATGGGTACGAAACAGAAATACAGCCCTTTGAATTCAATAAGGGCTTTGAACGTGGCACTTCTTCCATCTCTTTGAACAGCGAGGAGTTTTCCGGTGATGTCCATACGTTTACTGGCTCTGTCAATAGTGAGGCAGAAGCACCACTCGTCTATGTCGGTCTTGCTTCTGAAGAAGAAGTCGATGAGGAAGTCGACGGAAAAATCGCTTTGATTGAACGAGGTCAGATACCTTTTTATAACAAAATCCAAAACGTCCTCGATAAGGGTGCCGTAGGTGTCATAATGTTTAACGGTGAAGGAAATACAGGCAATCAATTCGGTACAGCTTATGAAGGACAAGATATCCCTGCTGTCGCTATTACACGTGAAGGCGGTCTGGAATTGGTCGAGCGTCTGGCTGCGGAAGATGTAATAGCGACGGTTTCGGTAGAAGGTGCAGGTTATATTACAGGGACAAGCCATAATGTCATTGCTAAAAAAGCCCCACACCCTAACAAGGATAACGGACAAATTGTCATGGTCGGTGCCCACCACGATTCGGTAAGTGCTGGTCCAGGAGCGAATGATGATGCCTCTGGTGTCGCAGCCGTTCTTGAACTGGCAAGGGTTATGGCAAACATCCCTACCGATACGGAGCTTCGGTTCGCCACTTATGGTGCAGAAGAAAAAGGCCTGGTTGGATCGTATCATTATGCTGGTTCTTTGAGTGACGAAGAAGCAGATAATATCGTTGGTCACTTCCAGCTCGACATGGTGGGCAGTCGTGATGCCGGCGAATTAATCATGTTCACTCCCGACGGAGAAAAGAACTTGGTGACAGATTACGGATCAGCCGCTGGTGCCCGCGTTTCCGAAACTGTGCCATACGGACAGCTTGGGCGCAGTGACCATGTTCCTTTCTTTGAGCGTGGAATCCCGGCAGCATTGTTCATCCATGCTCCACTGGAGCCATGGTACCACGGTCCTGAAGATACGATCGATAAAATCAGTAAGGAAAAGCTGCAGGACGTTGGGGAAATTGTAGGAGCGGCGGTCTACCAGATTGCCAGACCGGATACGCCTGCTTTAGAGAATGCTAATGTTGCCCCAGGACCAGTAGAATATGACTTCGACGACCGCCCACTTTAATCACAGCTTAATTTTTGCATTGTAATAACTTCACCAAAACCTAATTACAGGAGGTACGTCGTATGAATAAATTCAAAAAGAAAGCAGCGGTTTTATTGTCAGCGGTCATGCTGTCCAGCGGGCTGGCTTACTCCCCTGCAGTTTCACTACCGTCAGCGGATGCAGCTCCTTCGGAATATAAGAGTGCTTTTGATCAAAAGGTCATCAAGCGATTTCAGGCTGAGCGAAGCATCGAGCATATTGCCTACTTAAGCGAAGAGATCGGACCACGTGTTACTGGTACAGAAGCAGAACAAGAGGCTGCTGACTATATTAAAAATCTATTAAACTCTTATGGCTACGAAGTCGAAGAACAGGAATTCGCAATTCCGGACCGGATGTCGGGCATATTAGAGACAGTGGATGGAAATGAAGTGCAAGTGAATATTCCTTCCGGATCTGGATCTACAGACACAGATGGAATCACGGGCTTGTTATTTGATGCCGGCCTAGGTTATCCGGAAGACTTTTCAGAGAAAGCAGAAGGAAAGATTGCCCTCATCTCCCGTGGCGAATTCAGCTTTGCTGAAAAAACACAAAATGCGGTTGAAGCAGGTGCTGTTGGTGTATTGATCTATAATAACGCAGCAGACCAGCCTCCCCTCAATATGTCACTCGGAGACTATGAATCTCCAGTTCCGCTAGCAGGGTTGACCATGGAAAGTGGTCAGGCGTTGCTTGAAGATGTGGCAGCTGAAGAAAAAGAGGTGACATTTGCTGTCGAACGGTTGGAGGATGCCACCTCGACAAACATCATTGCTTCTAAAAGTCCAAAGCATGTCGACAATCCTGAGATTGTTCATGTGACCGCACACTTCGACAGTGTCCCTTATGCCCCTGGAGCAAACGACAATGCATCAGGAACCAGTGTGGTTCTCGAACTAGCACGTATCCTGAAAAGCTATCCGGTCGATAAAGAACTTCGGTTTGCCTTCTTCGGAGCTGAAGAGATCGGTCTTGTCGGTTCCGAACATTATGTCAGTGAACTTTCTGAAGATGAAGTAAGCCGAAGTATCGGTAACTTCAACCTTGATATGGTGGGAACCAATTGGGAAGAAGCTTCTTCCATTTATATGAACACCCTGGATGGACAGGCCAACACGGTGACAGAAAGCGCGGAAGCCGCAGCTGAGAGAATCGGTACCTCCTCCCCACTTACGCTGTACCAGCGCGGTGCTTCTGATCATGTTTCCTTTTATGAAGGAGGCATTGATGCCGTCAACTTCATCCGTCGTGAACCGGAAACAGCCAACCTTGAGCCTTATTACCATACACCAGATGATCTCATACAATACATCAGCGAAGAACGGCTACAGGAGATTGGAGAGCTGGTTGGAGCAGCAGTATATGAATTGATAAGAAAATAACTTCACCTCCCCTCCTTGTGAGGGGATTTTTTCTGTTTTTGTCAGAAAATTTTAAATAAAAGGGTGACATTTCCTGTTAATTTGTTATACTATTTTTAACGGAACATTTAAGGAATATTTCCTTAAATAAAAAGGAGTGACCTAAACGATGAAATCTACCATCCAAACTTATATAAATGAAATACAAGATGAAATGATAGAAATTCGACGTCACTTGCACCAGCATCCGGAATTAAGCGGAGAAGAATTTCAAACATCCGAACTGGTGCAAAAGAAACTGCAGGCGTATGGAATCGAGTACAAAACCGGTTACGCAGGAACAGGCGTGCTGGGCATCATCAAAGGCAGCAATCCCGGTAAAACAGTTGCTTTACGCGCTGATATGGATGCCTTGCCTATTCAGGAAATGAATGACCACCCTTACATTTCTAAAGAAAATGGAAAAATGCACGCTTGCGGTCATGACGCCCATACTTCCATGCTTCTCGGTGCAGGTTATGTATTAAATCAAATGAAGGAGCATATATCCGGAACAGTCTTATTAGTATTTCAACCAGCCGAAGAAAACGCGCCTGCCGGGGGTTCGAAGCAAATGATGGAGGATGGTGTATTTTCGGAATACCAGCCCGATGTCATTTACGGACAACATGTCTGGCCCGGCCTTCCTGTCGGTGAAGTCGGTATAAGAGATAAAGAGATGATGGGAGCATCGGACCGCTTCAAGGTAACGGTTACCGGACGTGGCGGCCACGCTAGTATGCCCCAGGACGGCAATGACGCGATCATAATTGCGAATCAAATGATTACCAGCTTGCAGACGATTGTCTCCCGCAACGTGAATCCGCTTGATTCGGCAGTACTTACAGTCGGAAAAATTGAAGGCGGTTACCGCTATAATGTCATAGCAGATAAGGTGACGTTCGAAGGTACAATTCGCACTTATCTTCCGGAAGTGAAACAAAAAGTCAAGAGCCGCTTCCATACCATTTTATGGCAGACTGCGGAAGCTTTTGAAGGTTCGGTCGATATCGAATATTTGGATGGGTACCCGGCAACAATCAATACGCCGGAATGGGCACATGTAGCGCGCAACTCTGCTAAAGACCTGCTTGGCGAGCAAGCTGCACCTGAAGTGGAGCCCTCCATGGCTGGAGAAGATTTCGCCCGCTTTTTAGAACATTATCCAGGCGCTTTTATTTGGCTGGGAACGCAGATTGAAAACAAAGAAGAACAAAAACCTCTCCATGATCCGAAGTTCAAACTGGATGAACGAGCATTACCGATGGGCAGCTCTTTTTTAGTAAAGCTGGCCATAGATACTTTAGATAAACTCGCAAGGAGGTGATGACATGAATGATAATTTCACCAAAGAAATTACTCCTCTGCTAATGGAATGGCGCCGTACCCTCCACCAGAAACCCGAACTTGGTTTCATGGAGTATTACACCACTTACCGCATCGGTAAGGAGTTAGAAAAACTCGGCTTTAAAATTCATTTGGGAATCGATGCCCTTGAAAGCACGTCTCGCATGGGCGTTCCTGATGAGACCTTATTAACGGAACAGGAAAACAAAGCGCTTCATTGGGGAGTGGAAGATACCTGGATGGAGAAGATGCGTGGAGGCAATACAGGGATAGTTGCTACATGGGATACCGAAAAGAAAGGAGAACATCTTGGCTTCCGGTTTGATATCGATGCCTTGCCGATAAAGGAAGCAGAATCTAGCGACCACTTCCCTTCTCAACAAGGCTTCCGTTCCCAGGAAGAAGGCGTTATGCATGCATGCGGGCATGATGGTCATACTGCCATCGGCCTTGGAGTAGCTCATTTTATTGCAAATTATGAAGAATCATTAACTGGGCGCTACACCCTTATTTTTCAACCGGCAGAAGAAGGCGGACGCGGAGCGAAAGCGATAACAGATAAAGGCTGGCTCGATGGTGTGGATCATTTTTATACCGGCCATATCGGCATCAATCCTTACCCTGTCGGCACCATTGCAGCAACGACGAGAGGCTTCCTGGCATCTACCAAGTTGAATGTCCATTTCACGGGTGTGGCATCCCATGCCGGCATGAAACCGGAGGAAGGGAAAAATGCACTGCTCGCAGCCGCAACTGCAGCGACACAACTCTATGCTATCCCCCGCCACAGTGGGGGCCCGACTCGAATCAATGTCGGAAAAATGACTGCCGGCAGCGGGCGTAATATCATCCCCGAAACTTCGTATATGGAAATCGAAACCCGGGGAGAGACGAAAGAGATAAACCGATACGTTCTTCAGGAAGCAAAACGTATTCTTCAAGCCGCAGGTGCCATGCATGCTGTAGAGGTTACGATGGAGTTTGTAGGTGAAACAGAAGAAATCGAATGTGATGATTCATTGATTCCTTTTATCACCAAAGCTTGCGAAACCAGCACCTATGTTACCGAGGTACTCCCGTATGCTAAGGTGTCTGGTTCAGAAGATGCCAGCTTCATGACCAATGCTGTACAAAAAAACGGCGGAAAGGCGACATACATGCTGTTTGGTACAGAGCTCCCATATGGTCATCATCACCCTTCCTTCGATTACCAGGAAGCAGTTATTTCTGTAGCTGTTGATGCATATATTCACATTTTAAAAGGAGGGATGTCCCATGAGTGAAGATTCCCATTGGTTGAAAGAAAAGCTATTACAGTTGAACCTCGCAGATACCATGGATCAACCAGGAGGATTCACCCGGCTTAGCTACAGTCCGGAAGAATCCCGCTCCCATGAAGCTTTTCGAAAAATAGCAAACGAACTCGACTTACTAGTGACTAGCGATGAAGCAGGTAACCAATGGGCTGTTTGGAAAGTGGACGTTTCGGCTCCTACTGTTGCGGTCGGGTCCCACCTCGATACGGTCAATGCAGGCGGTGGTTATGATGGGGTAGCCGGTGTTCTTTGCGGCCTTGCAGCAATTAAGCAGATGAAAGATCAGTCTTTTACGCCAAAGAAAAATATTGCGGTCATTTGTTTCGCTTCTGAGGAATCGGCCCGTTTCGGCGTATCAACTATCGGAAGCAAAGCAGTTAGTGGATTGCTGGATAAACAGGACCTTGAGTCCGTCACCGATGGAAATGGTGTAACGATCAAACAGGCGATCGAGGAGTTTGGATTGAATTGGGAAACCATTGAACAAGCAGAAGAGCCACCAGATTTTTTAGAGAGTTTTCTGGAATTGCACATTGAACAAGGGATGCAAATTGAAAATAACGGAGCAGACATCGGGATCGTGAGAGGAGTAGCCTGCCCGATTCGTCTCAAAGTTACCGCCACCGGCATGTCCAATCATACGGGGACTACTCCAATGGACAATCGGAAAGATGCCTTCGTTGCTATCGCTCCCCTTGTTAATTTTGTCGAACAGGAAGCAAACAAGATTAACGATAGACAGGAAGTCCCCCTTGTAGCTACGGTAAGTACCGTTCAATTAAAACCCAATGCCATGAATGTTATCCCTGGTGAAGTCGAACTGGGCATAGATATCCGCAGTGTAGACGACTCCGTCAAATATGAACTGGCAGACCTGATCAAATCCTATTGCAGCCAGGTCGAAACAAAACGGGAAATATCGGTCAAAGTAGAGACATTAGTTAACAATGATTCTGTCTTTCTAGCCCCGCAGGTTCAGGGGAAACTTCAGAAGTTAAGTGAAAAACTTGGATATAAGGCGTTGCTGATGGATAGCGGTGCAGGACATGACGTCATGAACATGGCGGTCCGTTGGCCTTCTGGTCTGATATTCATCCCTTGTAAAGAAGGAATCAGCCATCACCCTAAAGAATATGCAAGTATAGCCGATTTACAAAAAGGAAGTAACATAATCGCAGCATATTTATTAACAGAAACAGGTGATGATGATGAAGACAAGAATTGGAGTAATCAGTCCAGCTGACTCGATGCAGCGGATTGAATATGTGGCACAAGAATTTAAGAATATAGAATTTGTACCTTTTATATATGAAGAATTGTCGGAAATTACTAACATTTTAACCGTTCACAGGTATGAGGTGGACCAATGGTTTTTTTCCGGAGTCCTGAACTACACCTACGCTACCGAAAATCAATTGATTACGGAAGAAGAAGCGAGCTTCCCTCCCCTGCATGGTTCCAGTTTTTTCGGTATTCTCCTGGAAGCACAATTAACCGAGCAGACAGTATTCCAGCAGGTAGGAATCGATACGATTTCTGATGAAGAGATTTCGAAAATACTGTCGTATTACAATCTCGAAAAATTGACTTATTACAACCATCCATTTGAAGGTTACGACAAAATCCAAAACCTTGTTGAATTCCATAAAGACTTATACGAACAAGGGAAAACCGAGGTCGTCATTACCTCAATCAAAGATGTATTTTTTCAATTAAAGAAGATGGACATTCCCGTTTATCGTGTAACTCCTTCTTATTTATCAATACGCATGGTCATTCAATTTTTAGAGGAAAGGGCGCAATCGAAACGGTATCGCAACTCACAAACGGCGATTATCGGCTGCCGTGTTCAATTTAATATGGATACACTCGATGACCTTTATTATTCCTTTAAAACTAAATATCAGGAATTAGACTTGAGAAGGTCACTGCTTCAAGTAACTGAAAAAACAAATGGCTCGCTTATGCAATTAGGAGATGGATTGTTTTTCATCTTTACGACACGCGGAGAGGTCAGTGAAGATGCTTATGAAGACTTACTGGAACTGATTGAGGAAGTCAAAATACAAAATAACATTGAAGCGAGCATTTCTATTGGTTTCGGAGAGACAGTATCACAAGCAGAGCAGAATGTCCGGTTCGGGTTCAGGAATATGACCAAACAAGAACAAGCAACCATACTATTGGTAGACGAGGATCAATCGATTACATTAAAGAACAAGCAAACGAAGGATCTGTCCTACCAAACGGTCGAAACTGGTGCTGATTGGCGCAAAAAAATTAAAGATGCCTCCATAAGTCCAGGAGTTGTTTCAAAAATCATTGCTTACGCCAAACAATATCAACGGGATCAATTCACTTCCCAGGATATTTCCCGCTGGCTCCAAAGTACAGAACGGAACGGACGAAGAATTTTGACAGAGATGGAAAAAACGAATGTCGTAGAACAATGCGGGGAAGCACAATCAGGCGAAAGGGGCCGTCCTCGTAAAGTATATCGATTCACTCCATTGTAATTTTAAAAAGTTTTTCTGTCAGTAAAATAATAATTTTGTGTATTTTCGGAAGTTTAACGGTATATTTCCAATTTTATGAAGGAAGGTGAAACATATGGCTACTCAGTCAAATGCTTCGGAAGGAAAAGGACTCAGCCGCTTTTTGAATGTAATTGAACGTGCAGGTAACCGCCTGCCTGATCCATTCATGTTATTCGTATACCTTGCTCTGTTTGTTATCCTATTGTCCTGGTTCATCTCTTTATTTGATGTTTCATTTCAACAACCCGGCAGCGAAGAATTAATCACCATCAAAAGCCTTGTCTCTGCAGAAGGACTCCAATACATTCTTACTTCGATGCTGGACAACTTCGTCGGTTTTAAGCCGCTGGGACTCGTACTGGCCATGATGCTCGGAATTGGCTTGGCTGATAAAATTGGTCTGCTGGAAACAGCCATTAAGAGTACAATTCTTAAAGCCCCACCTGCTCTCGTAACTTATGCAGTAATTTTTGTCGGTATATTAGGTAACCTCGCCTCAGACGCAGCTTTCGTTATCGTCCCGCCACTTGCTGCAATGGTATTTTACACGGTCGGACGGCATCCACTCGCCGGTCTTGCTGCAGGTTTCGCTGGTGTCGGAGCCGGGTTTACAGCTAACATCATCATCGCTGGTACAGATGCCTTGCTTTCAGGTATCTCAACAGAGGTCATGCAAAATCTGGATTCCAACATTGTTGTCACACCAGTCGATAACTGGTATTTCATGATGGTATCAGTAGTTGTTCTCTCTATCACAGGCGCTCTTATCACAGAAAAAATTGTTGAACCTCGATTAGGTAAGTATGAAGGAAAAGGCGGCGAGGCTCTGAAAGCTTCGACCAGTCTGGAGAAGCGTGGGCTTAGGAACGCTGCTATTGTAGCCCTCGCCTATGTAGCATTAATCCTGTTAGTCATATTCCTTCCGAATTCTCCACTTCGAAATGAAGAGGGCGGCATTATTCCTTCTCCATTTTTAGATGGGATTATCCCGATTATCTTATTCTGGTTTGTCGCGGTAGGGGTAACTTACGGTAAAACGGTTGGAAAACTGGAAAGCTCAAGAGATATCTCTAAATATATGGGCGAAGCTATGAAAGATATGTCCGGTTTTATCGTACTGATCTTTGCGGCAGCTCAATTCATCGCTTACTTCGACTGGACGAACTTAGGAACATGGATTGCTGTTAGTGGGGCAAACTTCCTCGAGTCCATTGGCCTTACTGGAATAGCCGTCATCATCGGTTTTGTCTTATTGACCGCTGTCATGAACTTATTCATCTTCAGCGGGTCAGCACAATGGGCTTTAGAAGCTCCAATTTTCGTAAAGATGTTCTATTTCTTAGACTATCACCCGGCATTCATTCAGGCAGCATATCGTATCGCCGACTCATCAACCAATATCATTACTCCAATGAACCCTTATATCATCATCGTGTTAGCGTTCATGAAAGAATATGATAAAAAAGCCGGACTCGGAACATTGATTGCACTTATGCTTCCCTACAGTATCATTTTCCTATCTGTCTGGATCGTGTTGTTGCTTATCTTCGCATTCCTTGGTATACCATTCGGGCCAGGAATCGGTATCCACCTCTAAATTACCTGGTTAATTTTTCTGGGGTATTTAACAGAAACTTCTTAACCATATAGTAACTAAGTAACAGGGCTGGTTTTCCCGATCAAGGGAAGACCAGCCCTGTTTGTTTAAAGCAAGCAATTAAGGGTAGAGTACCTTTGAAATAATTCCAATGATAAAGGAGATGAGTGAATGAACAATGTTCAATGGTCAGGTTTCCTGGAAGGAATCCCCAACCTGATAGTTGCATTATTAGTCTTACTTATTGGCTGGATTATTGCCAAAGCCATTGAAAAAGGTGTCAAGAAAGGACTGGAGAAGACCGACCTTGACGACAAATTATTTTCTGGAGGAAAAGAAAGAAGGAATGACAATAAAAAATGGACATCCGAGAAAATAATCAGTAAAGTCGTCTACTGGATTGTACTTATTTTTGTATTTGTCATTTTCTTTAACATTTTAAACCTGGATATCATCGCTGCTCCACTTTCCGATATGTTATCCACCCTATTTGCAGCCATTCCTAACATCTTGAAAGCTGCACTTATTCTATTGGTTGCCTGGTTAGTCGCAAAAGCGCTAAGCTGGCTTGTCATTAAAGCCGGTGAAAAGTTCGACCTTGGACACAAAATGGAGAGATTCGGATTAGCAGAGGATGAGCATTCTTCCAATCGTGGCATTCAAAGCGCCGCTAATATTGTTTTTTATTTAGTATTGCTGCTCTTCCTGCCAGCTGTTCTGGCTGCATTACAGATCACTGGGATTTCTGAACCGTTCACGAACATGATCCAATCTTTCTTAGCCTTTATTCCAAAGCTGTTTGCAGCGGCTCTCATTCTACTGATTGGATGGTTTGTAGCTAAGCTTGTACGGGATATTTTGACTAAATTCCTTAAGAGCATCGGCACAGAACGGGCTGCTCATCGCATGGGGCTCGACAAAGTTCTTGAAGGTACGAGCTTGTCCAGAATCATTGGTACGATTGTTTATATCCTGATCTTGATTCCTGTTGTAATCTCCGCGCTGGAACAACTGGAAATCAGAGGTATTACGGACCCGGCGATCAACATGCTGAACAACGTCCTTGCCATGATTCCAAATATCGCGATTGCCATTGTACTTATTTTGGCAGGTATTTGGGTCGGTAAATGGGTCGGCCAGATTGTAGCCAACTTACTAGAGCGCCTTGGCGTCAACTCCATGGCAAGAAACATGGGAATCGGAAACTGGGATCCTAACGAGAGCAGTTACAGCATCTCCCGTATTATCGGACGTATCGTTCAAATCCTGATTGTCGTCCTATTTACTGTGGAAGCTCTGCAGATTATTCAGCTGGAATTCCTTGTCGATCTTGCAACTGGCGTTATCGCTTATCTGCCTAGCGTGTTTGCAGCTATTGTAATCCTATTCGTAGGGCTCTATGTCGGAAACCTTGTTCAAAAACTATTGCACAACATCCTGCATGGTCCTGGTTACCGCATGCTGTCTGCAATTGCTAAATATGCCATCTTCGCTCTAGCTGTATTCATGGCACTGGATCAGCTTGGTGTAGCAGACAGTATCGTGAACGCAGCATTTATCCTGATCCTGGGCGGACTGGCTATCGCCTTCGGTCTTTCCTTCGGTCTTGGTGGACGCGAGCTGGCAGCTAAGTATCTGCATAAATGGGATACTAAGTTAGAGAAAATCGAAGTCCAGAATCAAAATAAATCGAAGTACGACCAGACAGGCAACGATATGCAGAATAGACCAAACCGACCAGACACAGATCCAAACAATCCATTCAACGGTCCGGACAACAAACTTTAATAGTTAAACAACTGGGAAAGCGGCCACAAGGTCGCTTTCTTTTTTATGGCACAACTTGTCACACAACTATCATTTAACAAACCATACGAACTTTGATAAAGTTTAAGAAAGAAAAGCTTTATACAAAGGAGGATTCGCCTTGTTACAGCTGTTCATCGCATTCATTGCAGCAATTCTAATCATCAGTGCTTTTATAATAAATCGTTATTTCGCGAGAAAAGGTCAAATCACCAACAGCATGATCTACCCTTCGGTCATCGTAGGGGGGAGTCTCGGTCTTATAATAGGAATTGTGGGCGAAGGCTCGGTTGCAGGAATTATCCTGACCATGGCTATTTTAACATTGCTCGTTTTCATCCAGATGTTCATCATACATCGTATTTCTAAATTGATTGGTCCTATGAGAAAACATAGAGAAGAATAATAACCGGTCAGCTCTTGCAAAATAGGGAGCTGACTTTTTAATGAGCTTGTGCATCGTAAAGTTGTAAATCAGTAACTGAACAAAAAAATAACACGCCGGTTAAGCGTGCCAAGAAAAGGGGGTTACTTATCAAAATTCAGGACAGCGACTACAAACATGCCAAAGCTTAACATTAACGTCAGTACTTCAAAGGTGTTCATCGATTATCGCCTCCTTATGTTAAGCATCCCCAAACATATGTTTGTCCTATTCAATTTTCTTAAAAAAAGTTAAATTTTTATAAACATCTAAAAACCCCCTTTTTAGCAAGGGAGGCTAGATGCTTATTTCATTTTTCCTACGTAACTCAGTTCTTTCACATTCTTTGTATCACTTGCCCCATCTAATATCTTCCGGACATCTTCCAGTGTTTCTTTTAACGATACTGTTTCTCCTTTTTGGCCTGTAAATTCTTCTGCTACGTAAAATGGCTGAGTTAAATACGCTTCCAGTAATTCCCCTCGCTTATATGTTTGCTTTTCTGTGGCAGGTAAACTGTCCAGTCCTTTCACATTAACAATCGAACGTAGCTCCCTATACCGTCTTAACAGCTTTTGGGAACGTTTTTGTATCGTAAGGTGTGTTTGATCCAGGTGTGCCCCTTCTAATACAGAGGAGGTAGAATAAACGGGGTTGATAGCAGGAAACATGTGCCTTGCAGCTAAATCTGCATCAAACTGCAAAAGTGTTTCCAATGGACCATAGGGCAGGTCTTCATCGACGGCTTCCCCTTTTAAATCAACTAAAAACGTTGTAACGGAATCCATTCCAATATTCAGCAGGCGTTCTTGCAATTCCTGAATTTCTCCAGTTAAAACATGGGAGCGGTCAGCAGCGAATAGGACCTGTTGCTGAGTCCCAAGTTGCGCAATATGTTCGTAGGCTTCTTTAATAGATTCTACTACTGTTTCAGCTGCATCCAGGATGTCATTAACCCCTTGCTGATTATCATCTGGCTTCCATAGTACAGTAGCATGACCTTGCTGTCTCAACCGATAAAATACTTCTGATAAAATAACCAGCTGCCCCATCCCTGGTCTTGCCACCAATCCTATCGTTCCACCTTTTGTCAACGGTGCCAACAAATCCAACGCTTTAATGCCCGTCTCAATCATCTCTACCTTCTCCCCTCTGATAATCAATTCATCCAGGCTGCATTCTGCAAGTGAGGCTAATGCGACCAGCGTGCGCACTTCCGCTCTTCCCACAGGAATTTTTCCAGTACTCAGGTTAGATACAGTGGCTGGTCTCAGTCCAACTGAACGGGCGGCACTTGTCAAATTGGGCACACGTCTTCGTAGCAATGCTACATTCAACCGTAAATCTTCCATTAACACACCTCCTATTACTTTATATAGTAATTCATATTACTTTTTAATGCAACAAATAATTACTTTTTAGCGTAATTATAATTACAGAATATTATTTCACAAAAAAGAACGGTTGGCTTCAACCGTTCTTCTCTATATTTTCTGGCTTGGTTAATATGATTCCGATTAAAGCACCAATACTGATAATGCCAGCCACTGTCATTACCTGGCTTCCTGTATCACCATTGATGATAAATGTACCAATCAAGGAAATCGTAATACTGATGAGGGAAATAACATATAAGGTGGCTACCGTTTTTGACTTTTTCACATAACCGCTAAATCCCAGCGTTCCGATTAACGTCAATACGACCGCTACAAATATCACGTGCAGCCACGCTCCTTTCCATACTGAGTATCTTCTTATAGGTTCCCTTGAATAGTCATTATCATGCCTTCTTCTCTATATTTTTCTTGAAGACTACTGGTTAGCGCACGTTCATTTCCGAAGGCTTCGGCCCTTTGCGTTCGTTACGGTCCAGCGCATCGATTTGCTCCATATCCAACGTATCCAATTCAAAATCAAACACATTAAAATTTTCTTCAATTCGTGAAGGTTTCACTGATTTCGGAATGACAATTGTATCGTTTTGTAAATGCCAGCGAATGATAACCTGCGCCGGGGTTTTGTCATGCTTTTCAGCAATTGTCTTAACTGTATTATTCCCCAGCACTTCCCCACCTTGCATCAAAGGGCTCCAGGCTTCAACGTAAATCCCATGCTGCTTACAGAAGTCTTTCATTTCTTTTTGAGCAAGGTATGGGTGGCATTCGACCTGATTCAATACGGGTGTCACTTCACATTCATCAAGGAGACGCTGCAGATGGTCGATATCAAAATTACATACCCCAATGGCTTTTGCCCGTCCATCGTGATACAACTTTTCTAACGCTTTATAGGTTTCTACGTAGTCATCGAATTCCGGTGTCGGCCAATGGATCAAGTATAAGTCTACGTATTCAAGACCCAGTTTTTCTAAACTCTCATCAAAAGCTTTTAACGTGTTTTCATAGCCTTGATCGGTATTCCATACTTTTGTAGTAATAAAAAGCTCCTCACGCTGTAAACCACTTTCCTGGATGGCCTTTCCGACTCCGCGTTCATTTCCATAAATAGCAGCGGTATCAATGGAACGATAACCAGTTTCTAAAGCCTTTTTCACTGCTGGTACCGCCTCATCGTCCTCTACTTGCCATACGCCAAATCCAAGCTGGGGCATGGTAAGACCGTTATGTAAGGTTACTTTCTGCATAAAAACACTCCTTTATTTATGATAATTGTAGTTTATTATAGGAGAATAGGGTAAGGCCTATATAACAGCTTTTTAATTTCGTAGACCGGAGGGATCGCATGCATGCTGGATAAGGCTAAACTATTCGCAGAAAAAGCCCATGAAGGCCAAGTGAGAAAAGGGACCGGCAAGCCATATATCGTTCATCCTACACGTGTAGCTGAAACCTTGCACCAGGCTGGCTGCTCAAAGGAATTGATTTGTGCCGGGTACTTACATGATGTAGTGGAAGATACCGATTATACGATTACAGATATTGAGAAAGAGTTCGGCAAGAAGGTAGCAGACCTCGTAGCAGCTCATACGGAAGATAAAATGAGGTCCTGGCAAGAACGTAAGCAGCATACAATCGATACCGTAAAAACAGCATCGAGGGATATAAAATACCTAATAATCGCTGATAAACTCGACAACCTGTTATCAACGGAAGAGGAAATGAAAACGAAGGGCGCACAAGTTTGGCATAACTTCAATGCAGGCTACGAATCTCAAAAATGGTATTACGAATCAGTAGCCAGCCATATGTATGACAACCTTCTCAAGAAAGATGCTCCAGAATTCTTCAAAACTTATGAAGAAGCTGTTTTGCGAGTATTCACTTAATATTACAAAACGATTAATAGTACACCAAATACGTTAAAAATGGACAGTTCCATTTAATGGGCTGTCCGTTTTACGTATGTCCAATAATTGTTTTATGCATCCAGATGGCAGCCTGCAGGCCATCTCCCATCGCGATCGCGACTTGCTCTGAGTGAGCGACCACATCTCCTGCGGCCCAAACACCAGAGACATTGGTCATTTTCGTACGATTGTCGACAAGAATATGACTGTTTTGATGCAATTCTACACCAAGTCCCTTTGCTAGTTCTGACTTTACCTTATTCCCCCCAAACGCTATAAAAGCATAGGGCGCTTCTACCTTTTCCCCATTTTGCAGGATGACTCCTTTAACAGCCTCCTCCTCCGTAAGAACACATGCAACTGGTTGATGAATGTAGGTGATCTCCTTCTCCTCTAATGCATTTTTCAATTGCTCATCTACATCACGTAATTCGTGATTGATATACGTCAAGTCCTCCGTCCAGTAGGACAGGGTTAAAGCCATATTCGCTCCTGGGTTCCCTGTCCCTAACACCATTGTCTGCTTATTTTTAACTTCATAACCATCACAATCCGGGCAAATGAATACACTCACTCCTAAACAAGGATAAAGCTCTGCAAATACAGGTGGAATACGGTCAACTACTCCTGTAGCTAATAAGACAGTTTTGGTAACGATACGGAAGCCGTCATTGGTGACAATACGAAAGGATTCACTCTCCTTCCTAATATCAGCAACCGTATCCTCGAGGAATTCTACACCCAAATCAACGGCTTGTTTTCTTCCAATAGCCCTTAAATGCTGGCCACTGACCCCCACAGGCCAACCAAGCAAATTGTGATAACTGCGACAAAGGTTCGAGCGCCCGCGATCAGAATCAATAACCAGCAACTGGTGTTGATATCTTCCCAGTTGAATAGCCGCCTGAAGACCGGCAATACCCCCGCCTACTATTACCGCCTCATAGTTTTTCAATACACACCCTCCTCACACGCACCAATTTACACTTTTCTTATTGTCACATTTTCAAGAGATATCATGCATCTAATTTCCTTTTCACTGCATATTCCCCGGGAAATACGCAGTGAAAAGATAAAAAAAAGAAAGTATTTCTAAGGCACAAAAGCGCAAGCGCCTTGTTCACCCCCGACAAGCTTAAGACAATCCTCGCCGTGACGTTCTATGTCACAGAGAGGATTGTCTTAAGACCTCGAGGGGGTAGGCGCTGGAGCTGGATGTAACCCACCACGTAAAGTTACCCACAAAAATAAAATTTTATAATTTCCTAGACAGTAAATAAACCTCTCAAATGAGAGGCTAACTCTTTATTGAATCTAATAGTGGGAGTCCTAATTCCTCAAAGGAATACAATAGAAACTCTACTTCAAACATTTCAGAAGTAACAGAGGTAACATTAGCATCCAGCTTTCGTAATAGCTTTTCTTTCGCCTCATTGTTGAAAGTACTAACGATGACGTAGCTCACATGAAGTTTTTTATTTCTGGGAAGCAGCTTTTTATATTCCGCTGTTTGGTGGAGTATATGCTGGACGGATTGGTATAGAGGTTCTAGTGGAAATGAAGCATGAGGTATGATTTTTGAAGCGCAAATGATACTTTTATTTTTCAGTTCTAGCAAGCCATCAAATTCTAATTCTTTATCTGGAGAGATAATCCGTATATGACGCTGTATGGGTTTATTATAACGCCTTTCTATTTCCTTAAAAGCAAAGTCTTCGGCAATCAGAACAAGCTGCAGCGGGCTCAATGATTCACTCATTCCTGTTTCAAAAGCAGGCTTGGCTGACACTGGCTCCGTATCTTTTTTCTCAGGTTCTTCGTGTTTGAATTCGATTATATCCTGAAGTTTATGATCAAATACTTCCTTATTCGACACGAACTCTTTTTTGTAATCAAAATAATCTTTATTCCCTCGTATTATAGCAGCTAAATTCTGCAAATACTCGGTCCTTGTGACAGCTGTTGCAATAATGAATATGCCAGCAAGGTAGCTCCAGGTGTTATTGGCGAAAAGGCATAAGCCAAGCAGCAATAAAATTCCCGCAATTTTCAGGGCATGGGTCTTCCATTGCTTCTTAAAAGACAGAAATGAACTGACCAGCCCTAATACCAGGATGACAGCAGCTAACCCTTCACGGAAGTTTGCCGGTAAAAGTATTTCGATCCCCTCCACCTCCCCGGTTATTTCTTTCATTATATGCGCCAAAACATGGAAAAACAACGAGCCATCCTCACTAAATATATAGGGAGGGATACTTATTTAATTGCTCCTTTTTATTTCATCTTTCACTAAATTTTATATAAAAAATGACTTTCAAGAAAAGCTGCTACTTTTCTGAAAGCCATTTTTATTAATTATTCATTTTAGAAAGGAAACCACCGAGCAGATCTTCATCCGACTCTTCTTCTTCCTCATTTCCGTCGACCTGTTGTTCTTTTAGCTGGTCTTTCATTTCATCAAAATTCAAGTCATCTAAAGCCTTATCCATTTCAGACCAGTCTTTCTGATCTTGACCCTCACTTTGAACTTCAGGCTCCGGAACAGGTATTTCTTCCGCCTGCACCGTTGTAGCTGCTACTTCTTCCTGTAAGTATAAAGCTTCATCAATATTCACCTGATTACTGTTCATCGAAGCAAGAAGCGCAGTAGCCCGGACGGGATCAGCAAGCAAGTGGTGGATAATGCTGCCCAGCAGCGCCTCCGAATGCTCATGTTTGAGCCAGTTGCGCTGTTCCTTCGTCAATTGTCTTGGTAGTGGAATCGTGACAGTTTCTCTATCTTTCGAAAAAGATTGATTGACACCTTCTAAAACAAACTGAGCGATTTTACTGGAAAAGTTTCTTCGCTCTGTTTCTTTTAATTTACTTAATTGCTTTAAAAGATGGTCAGGCGTGTCAGAGGGGACACGAAAGGTAATCGATTGTCCCCTCTGAATGCCTTTCCCTGCATTACTCATACAATCACCCTATTTTGATGAAGATGCTTTTTGCTTTTCACCTTTTTTATCTTCCACTTTACGGCTGTCATTTTTGCGGATAAAGTCAGAAATCAACTTGTAGTAGGCATTGGACATCATCCAGATGCTTTCCTTTTCATCCTCGAAGAACTCAATATTGAAACCATCAAGGTTGTTGTTCAATGTTTTCAAATAATCTTTAAGCACGGAAGCTCCGCCACCAACAAAGTAGCAGATTTCAGACTGTGAATTCTTTTGCCAGACATTACGAAGGAAACGGTATTCCTTCTTCGCAAGCTCAAGCAAAATCCGGTCAGTAATATCATGGACACTCGTTCTGCTTCCTTTAACCATGATATGATTGCGGTCATTTTTACGAGTGATGATATCCACCACATCTCTACGGCTATCTAGTTCTACACCATGCTTGCTTCTGATCTCTTCACGAATTTGCTCAAGAGATTCCGAAACTCCCAGGTTGAAACCTTGTGCCTTATCGTCATCAACATTACGGTTACGAATAACAGCAATATCTGTGGATAGTCCACCAATATCCTGAATCAAAATCTGTTTATCTATCAGATCTTTGTTGATGATATTCAGGTGGTTGTCCATTACCAGGTTGATATAGGCCGCAAATCCTTCTGGATAAACTTTAACTTCATCAAATTTAATATTTACTTTTTTCCCCTGATATTTAGGTGTAACTAGAAATTCCACCTGGTGCACAGAGCCTAACAATTGGGAACGATAACCAACATCTTTTCCTTCTTTTACTTCTCTTAGAGGAAGTCCAGTACCCAAAGTGTAGTTGGCATCTATCACGCCATTATTTGTTTTAAATCCTTTTTCCGGCGTTTTTTCATTTACAGCATCCATTGCCAAGGCCGCAAATAGCATGACCAATGTCTGATCCTCTTCCGCTTTACTGCTTCCTGGATCAAGTTCTGTAGAGTTGCTGCTTTTAGTTGCCAGATTTCCGACACGGTAAATCGCATTATTCTCTGATAGGGCAGGGGAGTGGACACGAATGTGGATATTATCGAGCGGATCTTTATCATCCAAATCTTCTATACCGATTACCGGACGATCTTCTACCTCACGCGCAATCACATTAGGTATGTACAGATCAGAATCTAATTTCCCAAATAGTGCTTTCACAGCATCATTTCCAACATCAACTGCTGCAATTCTTGAATTTGTCATATTCACAACTTTCCTTTCTATTATGAGATTACTAATAGGCTTATACCAAAAACTACCTATATAACCAGTAACTACTTTAAAGTTATAGTAGATTGCTAATATCGTCAATAAGAAAAAAGTTGCATACAATCAAGCAAACATGCATACAAAACTGTATTCTTGTAAGACAAAATGTACACATCGCTTTAAATAAACATGCATTCGAGTTTGTATACATGTACACACAATTGTGTACGTTTCGTATTCTTTTTGTGTACATGATTTCAATTTTGTGTACTTGTATACGTTTTTGTGTACATAGGGTGTTTCCAAAGGGGAATATATGGAAGATCGTAAAGCTTTAATTTAAGTGAAGTGATTGGAATTTAATAATAATCGGATTTGGTGGAGCCTGGTAAAATTAAATAGATAAGGAAGGTGTGGAGAAGATAGAAAAATTGTAGGAATGTACAGGCGGAAACCAAATAGAAACGGAGGAATTTAGAGGAAGGGTTAAAACAGGAGGACCAAAGCTCTCTCCCCACCCATAAGAGGGGGAGAAGAGGAATAGAAATATAAACAATTACATATTTTGTAACTTAGATCGAAAACCCATACTATACACGTCTATTGAGAATAAAAGTTACAAAGGCAGGAGAACTCTATTATCCCCTGCCTTCAGCCTGTGTTTAAGCTATCATTTTGTTGAGTTTTTATCATATCAGCATAAAAACCATCATTTTTAAGTAACTCCTCATGGTTCCCCTTCTCGATAATTTCTCCATCTTTCAAGACAAGAATTAAATCCGCTGAGCGTATGGTATGGAGGCGATGTGCGATCACAAAGCTGGTACGTCCCTTCATCAATTTACTTAATGCTTCATTAATTTTAATCTCTGTCACAGTGTCTATGCTGCTTGTAGCTTCATCTAATATTAATAAAGATGGATCGGCAAGCAATGCTCTAGCTATCGACAACAGTTGGCGCTGACCGTGGCTGATACCTTTGCCATCGGCATCAAGGACAGTATCATAGCCATCGGGAAGGCTACTGATAAAGCTGTGAGCATTGGCTGCCTTTGCAGCCGCCTCTACCTCTTCATCACTGGCATCCAACCGGCCGTATCGCAAATTTTCCCTAATTGTCGTATGGAATAAAGTCGAATCCTGCAATACTACGCCCATTTGTTTGCGAAGGCTGTCACGGCTAATTGTCTTTATGTTTTTTCCATCGATCAATATTTCCCCCTCATTCGTCTCGTAAAAGCGTGACAGTAGCGATATGATCGTAGTTTTACCGGCTCCAGTAGGTCCTACTAATGCAACAGTCTCCCCTGGTGCTGCATGAAAAGTGATATTCTTCAGTGTCGGCTGTTCATCTTCATAGGAGAAATAGACGGATCGAAACTCAATGTTACCCTGTAGTTCTCGAATAGCTTCGGCATTCCCTTCATCTTTGGTCTCTATCGGCTCATCAATAATTTGAAAGACACGGTCTGCACCTGCCACTGCGGAAAGTATCATATTGAATTGATTGGCCAGATCATTTAAGGGCCTGGTAAATTGTCTGGAGTAGGTCGTAAAAGTGACAATTACTCCAATCGATACAGCTCCATTAACAGCAAGGATCCCTCCCCCACCGACGATGATGGCAAAGCTGACGTTGTTCAGCATATTCATCAACTTCGGAATAAAACCAGTATAGGTTTGTGCCCAGTAGCTCGCATGCCTTAAAGCTTCGTTCTTCTTTTGAAATGTGTCGATGACTTTCTGCTCCTGTGAAAACATTTTGATGATTGTCTGCCCGGAAAACATCTCCTCTACGTACCCATTCATGTCCCCCAGTTCTTTCTGCTGTTCTTTAAAGAAGCGTCCTGTCCGTCTGGTAATCCACTTCATCCCGGCATACATCACTGGGACGATTGTTAGTGTAAGTACTGTCAGCAAAGGACTAAGCCATAGCATCATGCCTATCGTACCGAAAATGGTGATCAGACTGGTTGTAAATTGAATAATTGCCGTGTTCAACGTTCTGCTCACATTTTCCATATCATTGGTAAGGCGGCTCATCAGTTCACCGAATTGTCTTTCCTGGAAAAATAGGATCGGTAGCTGCTGGAGATGAGAGAATAAGTGGTTGCGCATCGTAAAGACGGTGTTTTGAGATATACCGATCATCCAAAAATTTTGCAGCCATAACGTCAAGGAATGAAAAAGATAAACCGTTCCCAACAGTACCACCATTTGAAGCAGTGTACTGGTTTCAGGATCTTCAATCACTCTGTCGACTGCTACTCCGAGCAGGTATGGGCCGAGTAAGGATAACAGCGAACTGATCAGGACAATAACCAGCACCAGCCAGAATAACCGCTTCTCCCTTCTCAGATAAATCCACACTCTTTTTATAGTGGCCTGGATGTTTTCTACTTTTGGCAGGCGCGTGCCAATGCCGTGGTGGTGAGCCCTGGGCCCACGGAGGTTATCTGTCGTTTTTTGACTTCCTTTAACTGCCACTTATAACGCCTCCGTTTCCTGCTGGGACTGGTAAACCTGCTGATAATAACCATTGGTACATAACAAGGAGGGATGATCGCCACTTCCGATTATTTTCCCCTGGTGCATCAATAGAATCTTATCAGCAGCTTTTAGCGAACTTATTTTTTGAGCTACAATCAAAACCGTACAGTCTTTTTTGCGTAAAGAGGTCAGTAATCGCGATTCTGTATGGGCATCCAGAGCGCTTGTACTATCATCCAGCATTAATATATTTGGATTGCGAATGAGAGCCCTTGCTATAGATAATCGCTGCTTTTGTCCACCCGAAAAGGTAACGCCTTTCTGGCCCAACCTTGTTTGATAGCCATCCGGCAATGTGGAAATAAAAGCATGGATTTGCGCATCCTTCGCTGCTTTGATCACCTCTTCTTCACTGGCTTCGTTCTTCCCCCACTGAATGTTTTCCATCACCGTTCCTGAAAACAGATGGATTTCCTGAGGTACAAGGCTAATTTGCTTCCGCAATGCTTTCACATCATAGTGTTCGATAGGGAGACCATCGATAAACACTTGTCCACTACTGGCTTCCTGAAGCCGTGGAATAAGGTGTAATAGGGTGGATTTTCCTGAACCGGTTTCTCCCAATATTCCAATTGTCTCCCCTGCTTTTGCCTCAAAAGTAATCGCTTCGATAGCCGGAACCTTCATGCCTGGATAAGTATAGTTAACCTCTTGGAACCCTATCGCACCTTGTATTTTTTTGTTCACGCCATCCGTCTGGTCATGGTCCTTTTCCCCTTCAGCATCCAGGATTTCCGTAATCCGGCTGGCAGAAGCTTTCCCCCGAGAAAAGACCATGATTAAAAACGTAAAGACAGAAAAGGTGAACATCATCCGGGTAGCATAATTGATAATGGCAACAACCTCACCCGCCTGAGCAGTACCGACATTCAATCCGATGGCTCCAAACCAAAGTATGACTAATATAATCAAGTTCATGCCAAGCATGACCATTGGCATGGCCAGCTCCATCAGCCACAATGCTTTTTTGTTATCGTTCATTAACGAGGTGTTAGCTCCTTGAAAACGTGATTCTTCAAAGTCACCCCGATTAAAGCCCTTAATCAGCCGGATTCCGGCAAGATTTTCACGGATAATCGTATTAAGGTTATCTAACTTCTCCTGAACACGCCGGAAATACGTGACCCCTTTTGTCAAAATCCAGAATAAGAACAGCAGCATAACCGGCACAGACACTAATAGAATGGTCGCCAGTTCTTTATGCACGGTAAACGCCATCACCAGCCCTCCGATGATGAATAACGGGGCTCGTAAGGCGATTCGCATAAACATGAATATCAAGTTCTGGATTTGGGTGACATCATTTGTCATTCTGGTTATTAATGTCGGGGTGGCAAAACGCTGAAAGTTCTTACTTGTAAATTGCTGGACTTTCCGGAACATATCATCACGCAGATCATAACCTGCCCCCTGACTGACATTCGCAGCGAAAAAGGAATTGATGATACCGGCTGCAAACGCAATCAAAGATATAGCTACCAGAATGCCGCCCCAAATCGCCACCGTTGTCAAATCTTCCTGTAAAATTCCATCGTCAATGATTTTCGCCATGAATAAGGGTTGAATCAACTCGACGACCAGCTCGACAAGCATCAGAAATAATCCAATATACATGGAAGTTTTGTATGTATAAGCATAAGTGAAAATTCTTCGCATCCAGCTTCCTCCGTAAGTTCTGAAAGTTCTTATAATTATACAGGAAAAATCATAGTGAGCGTACTAATTAGGCAGGTCTAATAACCCTCCTTTTTGGAAAAGATGCTAAGAGCTGCAAATAGGAGTGAAACCTGATGTTAGATATGATAAAAGAATCGCTGCTTGTTGTCGGAAGGATATCAACCATTGTTCCATTAATGCTTGTCATAGCTATTTTCATGGGAAAACGTGCCATTGGCGAACTGCCGATATTCGATCTGTTAATTATTTTGACACTTGGTTCTGTAGTAGGGGCCGATATCGCAGACCCCAATATCAACCATATTCCTACCGCTGTCGCTATCGTAGCGTTAGGGGTATTGCAGCGGCTTGTCGCCAAACTGAAAATATCCAGTCGATCGTTCGGACGGTGGATCACCTTTAAGCCAACGGTTGTCATCCAGAATGGGAAATTCATAGATGCTAATATGAAAAAAATCCATTACTCCATTGACAATGTTCTTCAAATGCTGCGGGAGAAGGATGTATTCGACATCAATGAAGTACAGACAGCGATTGTCGAGGCAAATGGTGAGTTAAGTGTGCTGAAGCAACCCCGCTATCAAACCGTGACGAGAAAGGATATGAACATCATTCCTTACTCCTCAGAAATTGCGCTGCCAATCATTATTGAAGGGGACATCTCAAAGGAAGTGATGAAACATTTCGGCGTGAAATCCTCCTGGATTCGCCGGCAGCTGGCACAGCATGGGGTAACCGATATTTCTGAAGTCTTTTACGCATCGCTCAACCGGGAATTGGAGTTACACTTTACTCTGAAGAATGAAGTCGAGCAGAATATTCCTCCGTTTCAGCATTAACATTACTTTTTCGCCTTAGAGACGAAGCGGTTCCCTGTCACCCAAAAACGCCATGGGTAATCCCGGGCTTCCCCGCTGTTATCAATCCCGACACGAGGTCCTGTCGATATTGAATCAGGCATTCTCCCTTCTGCGATATATAACGGCGGTTTGTTGAACGGAAGCCCATAATCGGATTTCACAATCCCTAACGCTTTCGTCAGCTTACCAGGGCCACTGGTCAGTTCGATTTCCTTCTTATTTTCGCCACGACGCTGGTACATCAGGTCAATCCCTTCCAACGGTTCGACTGCACGAATCAATACGGCTTCTGGTTCCAGCACATCTCCACTCACGACATTGACCAGACAATGCGTGTGCATCACATACGTATAAACGTTACCCGGCGGCCCAAACATTACGTCGGTGCGTTTGGTCCTCCGGTTCCCATAGCTATGGGCTGCCCGATCACCAGGACCTATGTAAGCTTCCGTTTCTACAATAATTCCTGATGCTGTTCCTGCTTCTGTTTCTTTTACTAATATCTTTCCTAATAAAGATTCGGCCAACTCTAATGTCGGCTGCTGAAAAAACTCCTCATTCATGGGCTGATAATCCATACAGATACCTCCTCTACCGTTTGTCATACCCGATTTTTAATCAGGTTAAAGATTTTGCTTCATATACCCTTCTACCGCTTCCCCCCATAATGTGAAAACTTATATTATTACGTACTTTTTTCTTATCAAAAATACCTATTCATAGAATGCACGTTTTTTGTACATACTTTTACTATCTTAATTTACAATAGATGGGTTTGATGGAAATGAAAAAAGTGACGATCAGCATTAATGGTCAGGAAATTGAAGCGTCAGAAGGGCAGTCGATTTTTGAAGCAGCACGCGACAGTGATATCTACATGCCAGGGATTTGTGCTTCGCAGCCTGATTTAGGCATAGGTGTCATCCAGACGTGTGACACTTGTTTTGTTGATGTGAACGGAAAGCTTGAGCGGTCTTGTTCCACAAAAGTCGAGCAAGGCATGAAGGTGACAAATAACTCACATAAGGTTAAAGAAGCTCAGCTCGAAGGTATGTCACGGATTCTGGAAAATCATGAGCTCTATTGTACGGTTTGTGATAACAATAATGGGGACTGTGTGGTACATAATACAGCGGAGCACTTGCAAGTGAACCACCAGAAATACCCGTTCACTCCTAAGCCTTATACCGCTGACAACACCCATCCGTTCTATCGTTATGAGCCGGATCAATGTATCTTGTGCGGGTTATGTGTGGAGGCTTGCCAGGACTTGCAGGTGAGCGAAGTATTATCCATTGACTGGGAAAGAAAAGAACCACGTGTCATTTGGGACAACGATGTGCCGATCGATCAGTCTTCCTGTGTCTCCTGCGGGCACTGTGTCAGTGTCTGCCCTTGTAATGCCCTCATGGAAAAATCGATGCTCGGGGAAGCCGGTTATCTGACGAAAATGCCGAAAAATATCCTTGAGCCGATGATTGACGTTACAAAAGAGGTCGAGCCAGGCTATAGCGGCATTTTCGCAATTTCTAACGTCGAGGCATCGATGCGTGAGAGCAGGATCAATAAGACGAAGACGGTATGTACCTATTGTGGAGTCGGGTGCAGTTTTGAAGTATGGACAAAAGGTCGCGATATCTTGAAAGTGCAGCCACATCCGGAGGCACCGGCCAACGGTATTTCTACGTGTGTCAAAGGTAAATTCGGCTGGGACTTCATCAACAGCGAAGAACGCCTGAAGGCTCCATTGATCCGGAAAGGCGATAAGTTTGTGGAAGCCACGTGGGAAGAAGCCCTGTCACTCATTTCGGAAAAACTGCAGGGAATCAAGCAGCAAAATGGCTCCGATGCCCTCGGTTTCATCGCTTCATCCAAGTGTACGAATGAAGAGAATTACCTGATGCAGAAACTGGCTCGCCAGATTTTCCAAACCAACAACATTGATAACTGTTCGCGTTACTGCCAGACTCCAGCATCTGCCGGCCTGATGCGCACAGTCGGTATCGGCGGTGATTCCGGTACAATTGAAGATATTGCTGCAGCTGAATTAATCATCGTCGTAGGGGCGAACCCGGAAGAATCCCATCCGGTTCTTGCGACGCGGATCAAGCGCGCTCATAAATTACATGACCAGAAACTTGTTGTAGCAGATTTACGGAAAAACGGTCTTGCGGAACGTGCAGACTTACATCTTCACCCTAAGCCGGGCACGGACCTCGTCTGGATTTCAGCCGTTGCCAAGTACATGATCGATCAGGGCTGGGAAGCAAAAGACTTTTTAAAAGAACGAGTCAATAACGTGGATGAATATAAGCAATCTCTTGATAAATTCACGCTGGAATATGCAGAAATTGTGACAGGACTTACCCAGGAAACCATGAAAAAGGTGGCGGAGATGATCCATGAATCCAATGCTACCTGTATTCTCTGGGCGATGGGTGTCACACAGCATATGGGCGGGACCGATACGAGCACCTCAATCGCAAACCTGCTGCTTGTGACTGGAAACTTCGGTAAGCGCGGCACTGGCGCTTATCCACTTCGTGGTCATAATAATGTCCAGGGAGCCAGTGATTTCGGTACGATGCCGAACTTCTTCCCTGGTTATGAAGCGGTTGAAGATGACACGATTCGCGGCCGCTATGAAAAAGCATGGGGAACCAAACTGCCGAAAGAACCGGGCCTGAACAACCATGAAATTGTCGCAGCGATTCATAAGGGTTCTGTTAAAGGGGTTTACTTGTTCGGGGAAGAAATGGGCCTCGTGGATTCCAACATCAATTATGTTCATGAAGCTTTTGAAAAGCTTGACTTCTTCGTAGTCCAGGATGTCTTCTTCTCCAAAACAGCACAGTATGCCGACGTCGTTCTTCCAGCTGCACCAAGTCTTGAAAAGGAAGGTACATTCACTAATACAGAACGTCGCATTCAGAAATTGAACAAGGTAATGGAACCCTTAGGCGATAGTAAGCCGGACTGGGAAATTTTCCAGGAACTCGCTAATAAACTCGGGGCGGACTGGAACTACCAAAACCCTGGAGAAGTAATGGCCGAAGCAGCATCGCTTGCTCCTGTTTTCGCTGGTGTAGACTATAAGCGGCTGGAGGGCTGGGACAGTCTCGTATGGCCAGTTGATAAGGGCGGGCAGGATACGCCGCTCCTCTATGAAGATACATTCGCTTTTCCAGATGGGAAAGCGAAGCTATTCCCTGTTGATTGGACACCGCCTTATGAGGCAGGCGAAGGTTATGACCTCCACTTGAATAACGGGCGGATTCTGGAGCATTTCCATGAAGGGAATATGACGTACCAATCAGATGGGATCACTCATAAGGTGCCGAACCCTTGGCTTGAAGTATCACCGGAACTTGCGAAAGAACGGAACATTGAAACCGGTGCCCTTGTACGTCTCACTTCCCCTTATGGAAAAGTGAAGCTGCGCGTCTGGGTGACCGACCAAGTGAAAGGCAAAGAGCTTTACCTGCCGATGAACACGCGTAAAGAAATTGAAGCTGTCAACAAACTGACAAGCAGTTACCATGATAAAGATACTCACACACCGAACTATAAAGAGATGCAAGTGAAAATGGAGGTTCTGGAAACGAAGGGCGAGTCCCCTCTTGTGGTCGGAAACTTCCGCCTCGGTAATCCCAAACCGCAAATCGGTGTCCGGGTGGCAGATAAATGGGGACGGGAAGACTTTACCCCAATCCCTGAATTAATTGAAAAGGAGGATCTGACCGATGGCCAAAGCGATACAGCAAATTGAGCTGCAGCAATCAACCGCAGAAGAAATGCAACAGAAAGATATGGAAAGGATAGTCAGCCAGATTGCAGATAATAAGCAGGCGATCAGCAGCATGCTTGAGATTGTCGATCAGCTGGAGGCCACCGGCGTCCTTGATATTTTGAAAGGGTTCTTAAGTGCCCGTGAAAAAATCGGCACCATTGCGGTTGAACAAATCAACCAGCCGAACATCCATCACACCATTAAAAATATGTTTTACACGATGGGATTTGTCGGTCATTTGGAACCGGAAAAATTAAGGACGATGCTCGAAAGTGTTCAAAAAGGTGTGGAAACAGCGTCTACCCCTGCGGAAGAGTACGAAAAAACGAGCACCTGGGGACTGCTCAAGTCCTTCCGTGATCCCCACGTGGTTCTGGCGCTTTCCACAATGGTCAGCTTTTTAAAAGGAATGGGAAAAGAATTAGAGGAAAAAGGTGATGCCCAGTGATTACACGTACGTTTTCCATTGCGGGTTTCCATAAAGATGATGAGGCACGAGTCGAAGAGATTTTACATGACGTATGGGGAGTGAGAAATGTAGCAGTTAACTCCCACTTAGGATTGGCAACCGTTTCCTTTGATGAAAAAGCGGCTTCCTGGGAAGACTTTACCCAGGCAGTCGCTGATTCTGGATTTGAAGTAAACGGATAAAGTAAACAGCAGGGATGAATGTCTCTGCTGTTTTGTATGTCAGCGCAATATACTATGTTCTGCCCTAACTAGCGTATATTTTGACTTAACGGAGGGGTGTTCTGCCCTAACGAAGCAATCTTCTTCCCTAACAGGCGCATGTTCCGACTTAACGAAGCAATGTTCTGACTTAACGCACAAAGAGGCACAAATCCCGATAAGGATTGTGCCTCTTTTTCAATATTTATTTCCCGGGAAATAATTTGTTTACCTGCCACTGACGGAATCACGATGGAAGCGGCCATTCGCCTGGTATAACAGTTTTTCCGGCACAACCTCTTCAATCATCGGAAAAACCGTCCGCTCTTCTAACCGGACATGTTCATCCAGCAACTCTCCCAGGTCGCGGAACTGTTCTGCAGTCAGCCGCGGCTGCTCTCGAATCCGCTCGACCATGCCTCTGATTTGCGCATGCTGAATCAGCATCTTTTTAATGGAGTCCTGATTCACATTTCCATATTGAGCGTATAGGGGAAGCAGTACCTCTTCTTCATCGCGAAAATGTCCCCGGCCGTCCTGATTCCAAAAATCGATGACGCTTCTACGAAAATCCTGCAAACTTTTTTCTGTCTTCTCCGTGCCTGCTTTTTTCAACTTCACTGCCGTCACCAACGCATGATGATGGTGATGAGACAATGGGTATAGCGCTTCGTGCCTTTTCATATCGCTTCGACCTCCCATCGAAATAAATATACTACTTTAATTATATAACATTCGACTTTATTAAGAAGTGACCTGCCCCACAATACATAATTAACTTTCCCCTTTATTATCTGTGCTATATCTCCTATTTTCATCAAACAAAAGCACCGTTTTCAGATTATTCAGCAAAGTTTTACTAATTTTGTCTTATAATTTCAGTTATATGATAATAAAGGAGGAAAATGGTGTGAAAAAGACAGGATTAATGCTGATGCTTTGTGCCAGTCTGGTGCTTCCTTCAGCTGCCCATGCTGCCCCTGTCAATGACACCCCTGCTACATACAACACGAACATTGAGATTGAAGACGGGATGACGCAGCCAATTTACAACATGGATGATGCAATAATGGAAGAGGTGTTTATTGAAACTTCTGTCGACAGCGACAATGACGGAGAGTTGGACCGGGTTAATGCCAGGATTATACGTCCAGGGGAGACAGAAAATGGTCTCGAGGTTCCTGCCATCTATACGATGAGCCCCTATAATGCCGGACTTAATTATCCATTGGAATTTTATGATGTCGATAAGGATTTAAATGTTGTCGACCACCCTGGCAAACCGTTGGTTACTGGGGCAGGAAACGCAGCCGGGCTGCCTGGGTATCTCGATGATTATTTCGTACCAAGAGGCTATGCTTATATCTCTGCCGATAGTATCGGAACTGGCGAATCGAATGGATGCGCAACGACAGGTGACTATCAGGAAGTCGAAGGTACAAAAGCAGTGATAGACTGGCTCAACGGAAACGCGAAAGGTTATACAGAAGACGGCGAAGAAGTGACGGCTGACTGGTCTACCGGAAATGTCGGGATGACCGGGGTTTCATACAATGGTACACTTCCAAACGCCGTTGCTACTACTGGTGTCGAAGGTCTGAAAACAATTGTTCCAATCGCCGCCATCAGTGATTGGTATGATTATTACCGCTCTAATGGTGCTGTCATTGCACCAGGCGGCTATCAAGGGGAAGATGCCGATGTTCTCGCAAAAGCAGTTTTGACACGGGAAAACCCGGAAGTATGTGCTTCTGTCATGGAAGAGCTAACAGAAGGACAGGATCGTGAAACAGGGGATTACAATGAATTCTGGGATGCGCGTAATTATGTCAACGACGCTAAAAATATGGAAGCCAGCGTATTACTGGTGCATGGTCTGAATGACTGGAATGTCAAAACAGAGCAATTTTCCCAGTGGTGGGATGCGTTGGAAAAGCATGATGTTCCGCGAAAAATGTGGCTGCACCAATATGGTCATAGTGATCCCTATTACATCCGCCAAGACGAATGGATGACTACGTTGAATAAGTGGTTCGATTACTGGTTATATGAAATTGATAACGGCATTATGGATGAGCCGGTGGTCGACATCCAGCGGGAAGACTTGTCCTGGGAAACGATGGCAAACTGGCCAGCGGAAGACGCTAGGGACACGAAACTTCATTTCAGTGCTGCAGAAGGAACCCATGGCTCCCTCAGCTTCTCGCCGGTACCGAACAGAGATAAGACAAGAGATACGATCATCGATGACCCGACACTTACGGTAGAAACACTCGTAGAGGATCTGGAGGGCGATAACGAAAACCTCGCCGCCTATCTTACAGAACCTTTTGAGGAAAAGATGCGGCTAAGCGGGGTACCTGAAGTTTCACTCCGGGCAGAACTGGATGCACCGACCGCAAACCTTACCGCTTTGTTAGTCGACTATAGCAGCGAAGAAACGGAAATTATTACTCGTGGATGGATGGATCCGCAAAACATTAATTCTGATTGGAAAGCAAAACCCCTCTCCCCCGGAAAGGAATATACATTCCAATGGGACCTGCAGCCGGATGACTATATCTTTGAAGCCGGACATCAACTGGGTGTCGTAATCATTTCAACGGATTATGATTATACACTTCGTCCGGAAGGTGGTACGACAATAACTATTAATCCTGCAAGCAGCTACATCAAACTCCCATTAGTGAAGTAAATCAAAACCCAGTATGACTGCATACTGGGTTTTTGTATGGAAAATAGCCTCTTAAGGTAGTTTATAGCTAATAAACTCTATTGCCTCGCAATGGGTCCTCTTCTTCCTTATTATTTTCAAATTTATGTTTTGCAACTTCTATCAAAGGAAAGAATAATATAACCCAGATTACTAATTACAATTTTTTCAAAAATAATACACCACATGGTATAATGGATGTATTCGGAGGTGCCCTTTTGTGAACAACTTAGAAGAATTAGAACAAAAAATAGAAGAGATGCGAATATATATGTATTCCCTTTATAATCACAACCCCTTGGATGATAAGCTGATTGAAGCCTCTCAGACGCTTGATCGGTTATTAAATGAACTGTCTGCGGCAACCAGGGCATGCAGATGACACATTTGCTGTAAACCAAAACGTTACTAAAAAACTGCCGTTAGGAATTATTCCACAATTCCTAACGGCAGTTTTTTCAAGAGAGCTGCTTACGCTTCGATGAAGCTGGGATGCGCAGCTCCTCCCTATATTTAGCTACTGTCCTCCGCGAGACGGTGATTCCTTCTTTTGTTTTAAAATAATCCGATATTTTCTGATCGGATATCGGTTTGTTTTTATCTTCTTTTTCTATCAATTGCTTTAACAGCGCTTTCACTTTAGTGGAAGATGTATCACTGCCCGATTCACTGCTGAGCTTCGAGGTAAAGAATATACTTAACTCAAAACATCCCTGAGGCGTTTGAATTACTTTATTCGCTTTCGCCCTGCTTACCGTAGACTCGTGCACACCGATTGCTTCAGCCACTTCCTTCAGCGTCAACGGTTGAATGGCGGTAAAACCTTTTTCAAAAAACTCCGCTTGTTTGTCGACGAGCACTTCTGCAATCTTCATCATTGTCGCCTGCCGTTGTTCAATACTATTCATGAGCCATATCGCTTTTTGGTAATGGTCCTTTACATACTTCGCCGTCTGGTCATTTTGTGTGATCAATGAACGATAGTTGGTATTTACTTGTATGGAAGGTAAATAACTGTCGTGAAGAATGATTTTATATCTTCCCTGGTGCTTTTTCACGGATATATCCGGCCGTACGTACTCTGCAGGAGTTTTAGCGATTCCCGCTAGCGGTTTCGGTTTCAGCTGTTGAATGATTTCTGCAGCTTCCCGGATTTCTGTTAGGTTTGCATCTAATTCCTCCGCAAGCTGTCGCCATTTCTTTTCTGCCAGTAAATTCAAATGCTGAACTACCATCTGTTCTGCCAACGAATCCTGTTCAAGCCTTTGTCTTAATTGAAAGACAAGATAGTCTGATAGATTCTTTGTGCCGACACCTGCCGGCTCCAGCTGCTGCAAGCTTTCCAGCACCGTAACCACCTGGCTTTCCGGAAGCCCGAATTCTTCGGCGATTTCTTTTTCCGGGATAGGAAGGTAGCCATTGTCATCTATATTCCATATTAGATACTGCATTAATAATCGATCTATTTCCGACAATTCCAGCAGACGCGCCTGATCCCACAAATCTTCCCTGATATCTTTCTCTTTCGTTGCAAAATCAAGGGGACTGACGTTGGGCTGGTAAGATTTGGGGTAATTGCCTGGTTCATGATCGACATCGGGGCTTTTTTCCTTTAATTCAATCAGCGGATTTTCCAGCGCTTGTTCCTGGATGAACGCCGTCAGTTCCATCGAAGAGAATTGCAGCAGTGATATCGCCTGTCGTAATTCTGTTGTCATAGCCAGATTCGTCGTTTGTCGTTGAGACAGACTGAGCTCCATCATGTTTCTCCTCCCTGCTTTAACCTTCATGAACACGCTTACATTTAACGGCAGACTGTTTTATGAATGTTATTCTATTTTACTATGTATCTCTTTGAATTAGAAGTTGTTCGAGGCCTTCCTTTATTACATTTTGGGGTATCTGCCGTGGATTTGCAAGCTGCGTTCCGTAGAAAAAACCCCTTAATAACCATTTCCTGGTTATTAAGGGGCGGGAAGTGTTAAAGCTGTCGAACGGCTCGTGGTATATCAGCTGCCTGGGTGACGGCGCTGATAACTGCTACCCCATCAGCACCTGCGGAAAGGACATCCTTAGAGTTTCCACAACTGATGCCGCCAATTCCGACTATCGGCAAAGAGGAGTATTTTCTCCTCAACTCTCTTACCCATTCAGGACCGACAGGATTTTTCGCATCTGCCTTGGTAGTGGTGGGAAACATGGGTCCTGCACCCAGGTAGTCCACCGCTGCTATCGTGCTTTTCTCAACCTCCTCCCAGCTTGATACGGATAATCCGATGATTTTGTCGGGAAAAATTTCACGCAGATCGGCAGGCGATTCATCGCTTTGACCGACATGTATCCCATCTGCATCGAGTGATTCAGCCAGGTCTGTATCATCATTGATGATAAACAGGACACCATGTTGCTTGCAGATTTGCCGTAAAAGCAACCCTAGTTGTACTTTTTCTTTTCCTTGTAAAGCTCCTTCTCCTTTTTCCCGGTATTGAAAGGCGGTGATCCCCCCCTTGATGGCTGCTCTTAAAATTTCTTCCGGTGCTCGGTCGCAATTAACGCTGCCCATCACTAAATATTTACGGAGCCTATCTTTTAATTTCACGAGTTTGTCCTCCTCAGTTGAGCAGTTTCCAGAGAAAGAGCATCGATAAATGCAGGTACAAACGTGCCTGGTCCGGTAACCGCAACACTATTCGCGGCATACTCGGCTGCTA
Organism: Thalassobacillus sp. B23F22_16; assembly: GCF_043496955.1. Lineage (NCBI taxonomy): Bacteria > Bacillati > Bacillota > Bacilli > Caryophanales > Bacillaceae > Thalassobacillus > Thalassobacillus sp. B23F22_16. The sequence continues at coordinate 41,505 of NZ_JBIEKD010000013.1, forward strand.
ACCCATAAAACTCTACCGCTGCCAGTGCCTTCCTTTCAGCCGTGCCTTCTACTGTCAGACAAGCAGCCAAGATCGATCCTAACAGACAGCCTGCTCCGGTTACTTTAGAAAGGATGGCATGCCCGGTCTCATTGGTTTCCATACGCTTACCATTACAGACTACATCCGTAGCACCCGATACGACCGCCAACGTGCTGTAACGGTTAGCTACCTGTTTTGCCACCTCACCGATATCCCCCGATCCGCGCGATTCGACACCTTTCATTTCCCAGGAAATATCGACAAGGTTCGCTAGTTCAGCAGCATTCCCTTTGATAGCTGTCGGTTGGACTACTTGTAATATTTCCTCGACGGCATGTCTGCGAAAAGGGGTTGCGGCCACACCAACTGGGTCTAGGACAACCGGAAGGCCCTTGTCGTTGGCTGCCTGTCCCGCTTTTACCATGGCTGGAATCTCTGGAGCAGTCAGCGTGCCAATATTAATTAGCAGGCCATCGGCATTGGCAGCCATTTCTGCTGCTTCCTCTTCAGCTTTTGCCATGACTGGCGCTCCACCAAAAGAGAGCAGGCCATTAGCTGTAAAATTCATAACCACCTGATTGGTCAGATGATGGATGAGTGGTGTATTTTTTCTAACCTCTTCGATTACATTCACTGCCTGACCTCCTCCCGTATCGCCCAGTGATTCGTTGGACCGTTTCCATATCCCAGGTTGAATGCATGGCGTATCGCTGCTGTAATATAATGCTTCGAGCGTTCTACCGCCCTCACTAATGGAAGGCCCTGGCTTAAAAAGGCCGTAATTGCCGCAGAATACGTGCACCCGGTGCCATGCGTGTTTTTGGTAGAAATCCGGTCTGTTTCAAATACATGCACTTTATTACCGTCATATAACACATCAATGGCTGCCTCTTGCAGGTGTCCTCCTTTGATAAGGGCTGCTCCTGCTCCGAAGCCATGGACAATATGCGTTGCCGCTTCCTTCATATCGGCTACTGTCTCCACCTTTTCTTCCGTAATATAGGCTGCCTCAGCGATATTTGGTGTGATGAGAGTGGTGAGTGGAATCAGCTGCTGACGTAAATATTGCCGTGCCTCCGGTTCAATCAGTGCTTCACCGCTTGTCGCTACCATCACAGGGTCCATGACATAAGGCACCTGGAGTTCAGGAAGCGTATCAACTATCACTTTCATCATTTCTTGATTAGCAATCATGCCAGTTTTCACCGCGTGGATAGGCATATCGGAAACGATGGATGCCAGCTGCTGCTGGATCATCGCTGTCGGCAAATGATGAACAGCCTGGACGCCTGTTGTATTCTGTGCCGTCACGGACGTGAGAACGGACATACCGTAGCATTTCAGCTCTTGAAAGGTTTTTAAATCAGCCTGAATGCCTGCTCCGCCACTTGAATCGCTTCCCGCTATCGTAAGAGCACAAGGGGTTGCGGTACTCATCGTTGCATCACCCTTTTCTTCACCGGCCATTCTTCACACGTATAAGCCATCTCCCAGAATGCAAGTTCCAGCTGACAGCTTTTTCGAAAAGCTTCTTTCATGCGAATGCGTTGCCGCCCGGATGCTTCTTCAGCTAATCTATCCAGTCGTTCGCACAGCTTTCCAGTCAGGCCTCTCACCTCTGCCTCTGCATAGAAAGTTATCCATGGATAAAATGGATGATCATCATTCGGTTTATATTTTTCCATCAGTACCTGACCGATTTCCAGGTAAGTCCATGGACATGGCAGCAGGGCACAAAGAATTTCAGCTAAGTCTCCTGTTTGGGCATGGTACATCATGTGCTTGATATAGTGGTCTGCCGTTGGCGGGAGCGGGTACCCTTGCATATCTTCATAAACTACACCCGCCTGCTCACAAAAGTTATGGTGTGGATGGGTTTCACTGTTTAAAACAAAGCCTATTTGATCATGGAAGAGAGATATATCGTCTCGATTGCTTGATTTAGAGACGGCAATACCATAAATGTGCATAAATGCATTCAAATACTCAAAGTCTGCCTTAATATAGTGCTTAAGGGCTTCTTTAGGCACCTTACCTTTTCCAATTCCGTCTACAAATGGATGGTTGAATATCTCCTTAAATATAGCGTCATTTTCTTTTCTTAAACTTTCTGTGAAAGTCATGGTAAGCCTCCTTTAATAGTCAGGAAGCTACTAGGGGGAATAAAAGTAGATAGATAGAGGGTAATGAAGTTAGTCCTCTCCTACTTCCCTGCGCTGGCATTATCCAGATCAGGTTCCAAGGGACAAAGGAAAGATTCCTTATCTCAGCTGAACGCGCCCCTAGCAGTTTTCCGTAAATGGGTTATTTAAGAAACTCTTCTTACAGAATGAAATAATTGATCTTACCTGATTTTTATGACGTACCGATAGCTACAAACACCGCCATCGTCGTAAACAGAAGCGTCCGGTTCATCTTCTTCCTCCTTTCTCTACCGGGGGTGTCTGAAATGAAAAAAGCCAGATCCTCAGAGGACCTGACTTGGTAGGTTAAAAGAAAATAGACGTATCTTCCGACTACTTCCCTCCGCTGGTACTAACCAGATCAGGTCTATAAGAGTCGGAAAGCTTTACGCGCTTTCCTCTCAGCCCGCCATTCAGGGCACCCCTAGTAGTGTTCATAGTTATTCATTTGAATGTTACATATATATCATAGCAAAGATCCGTCAGCGCTTTCAATAGCTATTATTGATTGTTTACAGGCTTTCCAACAACAAGTACATACCGGTAAAAAGTAGAATGATATAGGTTCCCACCCGAAACAGCCGCTGGCTAATCCTATGAAACAACAGCTGCCCCAGAATGAGTCCGGCAAACACCACCGGTAAAGCAAGCCCACTCGCTTTCCACACCTCCAAATTAGTTCCTGCGAATACCACTTGAATGATTAAACTAACCAAATAGATGAATAAATAGAAAGCAAGTGTCGTTGCGCGCAGTTTTTCCTTATTCGTATCGGTACCGGAAAAGTAAAGGAGAATTGGCGGTCCGGGCATACCGATACTGGTCGTCATCGCCCCCGATAAGCCTCCTACTACAAAGTCCCTTTGTAGAGACTGATGGGTTCGGAACCGAAAGATCAAAAGTACGGTCAACACTAAAATGACGATGCTGATACCGAGCTTCAATTTCGTCATATCTGCCAGCAGAAACAGGAGGATACCAGCAGGAAGCCCTCCCACACTTCCGATCACGAATCTTTTTAACACACCGAGGTCGACATCCTGGCTGATTTTTCTGATCAACACAGCAGATATGACAAGAGAAAGTGCCAGATTAATCTGGATAGCCTCTCTGGGTTCAAATAGAAATAGTAAAAACGGCGTCGCCATGATGGAAAAGCCGAAGCCGGTACTCGTTTGTAAAATAGAAGCAATAAGAATAATGACTATGAATACGAGCAGGGAATCCACATAAACACCTTCTGTCTGAGACTTTTAAACTTCCTTTTGCTTTATAGCAAGACAGCATCCTTTTCACCAATGTATAGAAAGTATATAATCAAAGAAGATTGTCAAAAAATATCAATATTTTTTCGCGTGAATGATGTCTTTCTATGATAACATGTTGATGTTATTGGTTTTGGTTTAAAATAAAAATATCTACATAGATACAGGAGTGTAATTATGGCGGAAAACAAAGGATCCATGAAGTTTATTGTAATACTGACGGTCGTAGTCATTGGACTGATCGCTGCTTTTGTTATGTTAGACAATAATGGCAATGGCGGTGAAAGCGATACGGCTTCTTCCGGCGGTGATGCTCCGGCAATCGATGGTCACCCGACAATCGGGGAATCGGATGCACCGGTTGAAATCGTGGAATTTGGAGATTACTTGTGCCCGGCATGTAAAGTATGGAGCGACCAGGCATTTCCCCTGGTAAAACAGGATTACATTGACACCGGAGATGCCAACTTCACGTATATCAATGTGCTATTCCATGGCGAGGACTCCGAGCTTGCATCCTCGGCAGGCGAAGCGGTTTATAAACAGGACCCTGATGCATTCTGGGATTTTTCCAAAGCGTTATATGAAGCCCAGCCGGAAGAGCATGAGGAAGGCTGGCTGACGAAAGAAAAGATCATTGAAGTAGCGGAAGATAGCGTGCCATCTATTGATACCGCACAGATGAACGAAGATATGGACTCTGAAGAGATCCAGCAGGAAGTGGAAAAAGATGACAACCTGGTCAAGGAACATGGCGTCCAGGTTACACCGACCATCATGATCAATGGCGACATGGTGGAAGATCCATTTAATTATGAAGAAATCTCTACGAAAATTGAAAAGGCGATAGAGGAAAGCAATGAATAAGAAAACGAATGGTCAGCCAATTTTTCTTTATCTGGCATGGCTCGCTGCTGTCATTGCTACGTTAGGCAGCCTTTACTTCAGTGAAATAAGAGAGTTCATTCCGTGTGAATTATGCTGGGTACAACGGATTTTCATGTACCCGCTCAGCATTATTCTTGGTATCGCGACTTTCCTGAATGACCGCAGCATCATTAAATATGCCTTGCCGCTTTCCATCATTGGCGGACTGGTTTCCATTTTTCATTATATGGAGCAAAAAGTCCCTGGATTTGCGAGCATCAAACCTTGCGTCGGCGGTGTTCCTTGCAGTGCGGAATATATCAACTGGCTAGGGTTCATTACGATCCCTTTCCTGGCACTCCTTGCCTTTACACTGACTACAATTTTCTTATTCATCGCAAGGAAGAAATAAACTTTTTAAGCTTAGAGCCTGACACAGATGCTCTGAGCTTATTTTTTGTGGTAATGGGAAAGCTGTTTTAAAGAATGTATGACTCTTAGGACATATGTCCTTTCCAAAACTTTCAACTTCCTTTTAAATAAATGCAGAAAAGGAGGATGAAGGATGAAAGGTGCTTTATTTTCCCTGCTTGGAGGAATCTGTATCACGATGCAGGGAATATTCAACGCAAGAATGAGCGATGCGATTGGTGGATGGCATACGACGGTAATGGTCCATATCGTAGCCTTTACAATCGCTATGATTATTTATATAAAAGTAAGAGATGGAAAAGGAAAGAGCTTTAGAAACGTTCCATTTCTATATTTAATTGGAGGGTCATTTGGTGTCATTGTCGTTTTTTCAGAGTTGACAGCCATTCACAGTATTGGCCCTGCCGCAGCTATTGCTATCCTTCTCGTTGCACAGATAGGAACGGCGTTTATTATAGAATCACAAGGATGGTTCGGGGAAAAGAGAATTCCAATTACGCTGCGGCAAGGACTCGGGCTAACGATGATGCTTGCCGGTGTTATTCTTTTTCAATTGTAAAAGAAGGTGTGTAAACGGTGAAAGAATTCAAAACCGCTGATGCAGAAGTCTATATCAAGCGTTATGAGCTTAGTAAGGTCTTTCCAGAGCATTTCAGACCCCTAATGAAGGTTTATCAGTTCAAGAAAGGAAATGTGTTATTCTCAGCAGGCGACGAGCTGGAGGAACTCTATATTCTGGTGGATGGGAAAATAAAAATCTTTACGCTTACTCCTGAAGGAAAATCATTAATCAACCGGTTCAAGCGTCCTCTGGAGCTCATCGGAGATGTGGAGTATGTCAAAAGAAATACGGTGTTCAATTCCGTTGAGGCTGTAACGGATGGCGTGATGCTTGCAGCGTCATTTGCCGATTTGGCGAATCTGGAACAAGATCACCCGCCATTTACACGTTTTTTACTGGAAACGTTAGCCCGAAAGTTTTATACCGAAGCCCATACCACGAACCTTAACATGCTTTACCCGGTGGAAGTGCGGCTCGCCAGCTATTTATTATCGATTTCCTCCGTCAGTGAAGGAACGATTTTCCATCAGGAAATGCATACATCGAATTTAATGGAGCTGGCTGAATGGTTAGGCACCAGTTATCGTCATTTAAATCGTGTGTTAAAGAAGATGGCGTCTGACAATATCATTGAACGGGCTAATGGCTCGATTGCTATTAAAGACCTGGAAAAGCTCAGCATCCTTGCAAAAGGGAACATCTATGAATAAGGAGGAACATCAATGACTGGAGTGTTATTAGCGGTTATTGCAGGTATTTTAATCAGCCTGCAGAATGTATTCAATGCCAGAGTTAGTGAAAAAACAGGTCCGTGGGCAACGACTTCTCTTGTATTGGGGCTAGGGCTTATCTGTTCATTACCCGTCTTTTATTCCATCGAGAAAAAAAGCATTTTAGAATTTGGAAATGTGAATCCTGTATTTTTGTTTGGGGGAGTATTTGGCGTAGGGATCGTTTTCTTTTTAATGAGAGGGGTAACTTTGATTGGCCCGGCTTACGCCATTTCAATTGCACTTATTTCGCAAATTGTGATAGCTTTTATTATTAATACAGGCGGTTGGTTTGGGTTTGAAGCTTCTGCCCTTTCCTGGCAGAAGCTGCTCGGAATTGCTTTATTAATCGGCGGAGTTCTTGTCTACAAGCTGGAGAAACAGACCAGTGAGAACAAGCGTGAACAGGAAGCAGGAAAGTCAGCTTCTTTTAAAAGAAAGCAGGCTTCCTACTCGGCTAAACAGGAATTTTATCAGGAAAGGTCCTAAAGATGTAGTCCTCTCGTGTTTAGGAGCAGAAAAGAGCGAATTTTATAATTCCTAGACAGTGAAAAAAGAAGCCGTCTCTGGGGAACGGCTTCTTTTTCATTTGGCTCTATTGTACCGGTACTTCGATGCCCAATAATGGCGGATATTGCTGTGACCCGAAGATATCTCCCTCTCCAGGGTCTCCGCTTGGTGCAAACCGACGGATCGTGAATTTAATGGCATTGGCCGGGTCATACTCGACAAAATCAGTAATCCGGTCCTCTTCGATATTGTACAGGGAAGCAAGCTTTTCCCTGTTGATCGATTTACTGTTCTTCACCATCTCATAGGTATCTTTTTCTTTAAAAATGATATCAAACGTAATTTTATCGGTACCGGCATTTTTACTGCGAATGGTTTTTGCCAGTTCATTTAAAGTACTTGTCTTCATTTCCATTCCTCCTCTTAGGCCTTTACTGGTTCGCCGATCATTTCTGTACGTACATCAAACAACTCCAACGGATCATCGACTGGCATGGTGTGGTTCATGGTCCAGGAGTAGGATGCTGTTGCAGGTAAGACATCATCGACAATGAATGCGGCTGTTCCAGCTGTACCTTTCACCTCTGGAAGGCGTGCGTAGAATATCTGCCGGGTGCCGAATAATGTCAGTGCTTCTGCCTCTTCGGCTGTTTCAGCAATCCCTTCCACGACTATACACAACTCATGGGATTTGATTTCTTTTACCGGCTCAAGGTCGCCCATGACACCGTTTTTACCAAAGACACGGAAGCTGATCTTATAATCCTGGTCTTTGAACTCCTCAGCCACTTGCTGTTCTGCCATCTCTACTACTTTATCGATGTTTTGAATGGTATAAGGATCCCGGACACCGGCGATTCCAATATATTTTTCACCATTTTTACCGGAACCTTCTAATTTGACTTTCACTTTTCCTTCCACTGGAACAAACTCCATGCCAGTGATGCGTGTCGTCTTCTCATCATACTGCTCATATTTGCAATTGGTCATATCCAGCATGCCGCCTGCGACATATTCAAAATAAGGGTTGGCACGTTCATACATGGCATGGCCCGCTACAGAGGCAATTGTACAGCGCTGGTTCGGATGCATCGCCGTGACTTTTACATCTTCATGGCTAATCGTTCCGACGACACTTTCCTTGGCACCATAAGGTTCAGCACAAAAGGAAGCGCATTCAAGAACTTTCCCAAGATAGTATGATTGTGCTTCCGGGAAGCCTTCCCTGATCGCTGGTGCTGCAAAAATGGCACAATCACTGGAGCGACCGCCAATGACAACATCCGCTCCCATATCCAATGCCTTGATGTAAGGGTGGACGCCTGCAACTCCGACGATACGTTCTGTTTTATCGACTTCTTCTTTCGAAAGCGGTGGGCGTTCATCCAGCCCCTCGATGATGACGTCCTGATCTATTTTACCTTTCACATCTTCCTTATCGACTTCTGAGTAAAAATATCCGATTTTAAAAGGAGGAAGATTATGTTCCGCTGCAATCTCCTTGATTAAATCTACATACATATCAACACGGCTGTTGGATCCGGAGTCTCCTGCTGATCCGACAAGCATAGGTACATTCTGTTCTCGTGCGGCAAGAAGCATTAATTCCAGGTCATGTTTCTGCCATTTACGCATGCTGACGGAACGGTCAGCTCCAAGGGCAGTTGCCCCGATATCATCACTTCCGGAATCACAGCAATAATAATCCGGTTTCGTAGCCGCTGCTATTTTAAAACTTTCTTCTTTCGTGGGTGCGAATCCTAAGTGGCCATTCGGGCACACAATGCGAAGTTGCTCTTTCATGTAAAAGTTCCCCTTTCGGAAAATAAAAGTGTATGACATGTTATAACCAGTTGAACCGAGTATAAGACATCTAAATTTGTTTGTCAATTCTGAATTTTAAAATTGTTATTTTCAATCATTATTTATTGCCCCGACCATCAGGATAACCACCACGTAGGGCGGGGCACTGGAATCTATTAAATTCCTGAATCATTTAAGAGTATCCATCAAAAAAAGAACCTATGTTTAATAGGTTCACTGGATGGATCTTGTTATGAAAAATTTGTATTTATCACCTTTATAGTAAGAAGTACGGTATTCGATTGCTCTGTCTTCAGCATAAATGATCGATGTCACTTTAAAGATGGGTGTTACTTCGTCCAATCTTAATATTTTTGCAAGCCGATCATCGGAAAGCACAGATTCAAACGTCTGCTTACTATGGGTCGGCGATATGGCTCCTATATTTTTATATAAATCTAATGTCGTAAACGGTCTTCCCGCTTTCTTTTCCTCCCTGGCTGCTTCAATCACCTGTTTACCGATATCTATTGGAAAGAAGCTGTCGTAGAATACTATCGGCAATTCATCCCCATACCCGACCAGTTGCAGGTTATAAAGGCTGTCTATCATATCAACCCCTAATAACGTACCAAGCTGCAAATCTGTCACTGTCATTTCAGCTTTAACGATATCAGTAGATGCCACCAGTCCTTGCTGGGATAAAGTAGATTGAAAGCTATCCACCTTGCTTAGTTCCTGCTTGATCGTAGGTGTTGCTACAAACGTCCCTTTACCATGTGTACGATATAACAGGCCTTCATTCACCGCCAGATCGATCGCCTGCCTGACGGTTATTCTGCTGACTTCATAATCCTTCCCGAGTTCCCGTTCGGAAGGTATCTGCTGTTCCGGCGCCCATTCCCCAGCGTTTATTTTATCTGCTATGATGTTTTTCAATTGTATGTAAAGCGGAGTCGAGCGATCTCGTTTGATATCCAACATTTCCTCACCATCATTCTCTAATAGTTGTATGCACTGATTATAACAACATTTATGACCAGATAAAACTATTACGCTGTTAAATTATAGTAATACACAAGTTTTTTAAAAAATTGTTTGATAATTATTAATAATCTGATATAATCGAAAATACATTACATGTTATAACCAGTTGAAATAGTGTTAACGTCAAAACTTTTATTTTTACCATTAACTGAAAGCGCTTTTATGGAGGTGTACGTATGGGAATCCCTTTACCGATGTTTTACTTGATCGGCTTGATTGTTTTTGTTGCTGTCCTGTTCATTGGCTTTAAGCGTCCGATGTACGAAGTCATGACACTTTCCTTCTTTTTCATCGTCCTGATATCCGGCCAGTTGGATATCATGTGGTCCGCTCTTCTTTATCCATCAACCAGCAGCTTATTTTATGCCATCTTCGCATTTATGGTGGTTGCTGTGTTATTTGATGCTACCAAAGTAGTTCAACGCATCATCAATCTCATGCTGTCCGTTGTAGGAAAATTCCGAGGCGGGGCTGGTTATGTTTCTTTATTAGGAAGCACGTTCATGGCCTCTCTTTCCGGTACTGGTCCTGGAAACGTGGCAGCTACCGGAGTATTCACCATTCCGACTATGAAGAAAGCAGGTTACCCTGCCCCATTAGCTGCTACAACTGAAATGTCCTCCAGTATGCTCGGGAATATTATCCCTCCGTCCGGAATTGTCCTGTTAACCTTTGGAATATTGAACGAAGTCAACCCTGGCAGTATTACCCTCAGCCAGTGGATCATCGCTGCCTATGGTATCGGCTTATGGTTCTTCGTTCAGCGCTGGCTCACGTTATGGGGGCTTTGCAAGTACTATAAAGTACAACCCATTGCGAAAAAAGAACTCCCGTCTTTCAACAAAAGCCTCCGTATCGGCTGGCCGGCACTGGTTTTGCCTGCATTGATTTTTGTACCACTGTTTGCTGATGCTCAGTTCAAAGACCTGATCACTGCTCGTATTGGAGCGGATGGATCGGACGCTTTTTCTGCATCGGTTCTTATGTTCACCCCTGCGATAGCAGGTGCCTATGCGATCGGAATTGGAAAGAAAGCTTTTTTCAACACGAAACGCTCTCATATGGACAGACTGATTGAAGTTTTCAAAGACTCCTTGCCCCAAGTAGTTCCGATCGGTATCACCATTTACATGGCGTACGCCACTTCCCAGGTATTCATCGGCATGCAGATGGAAGAAGTTATCCGCAACTGGTTTGTTTCGATGGGGATGACGATTCCAGTGATGATTCTGATTCTGCCGTTTTTCTTCATGCTGCTTGGCATGGTGCTTCCTGGTTCCGCACAAATCGCTATCCTTGGCGGTGCCATGATTGGTGCGTTTGGTGCCCTTGGAGGAGATCCGGTACTATTTGCCCTCATGCTTCCTGCCATGACCGGCGCACTGGAAGGAATGACTCCACCGCTGGCACTCGGGCTTTTTGTCGCCATGGGGATTGCAGGGTCTGGATTCAAAGAAACCTCGAAGCTCGCGATTATTTGGATACTGCTCCATGTGGTGTTAAGTATCATCTTATTGACTGGTGTCCTTCCGATTTTTGGACTATAACCCGGAGGTGTGTATAATGAAAAAAACGATTACTAATCTTTTCGCTAATCTATATGCCTGGATTGCTTTTTTGACGATGTCCCTTGGACTGTTGACTGCTGTCATGTTTGGCGCTTCCCTTGTCATCGGCGGCAGTGCCGGTGAGTCTGTTGCTGTATTGGCAGGAAACATGATGAGCTGGGGCATCCGGTTCGCTGCCATAGCGATGGTAGTGGGTATTGTCCATACCTATGCTGCAAAAGAACACAGCCTGACACTAAAATCTGAATCAAAAGAAGTAGCAGATAAGGAAATTCAAAATGCACGTGTAGAGGAAGCGATGTAATTAAACGAGGTGAAACGTTTTGAAACCTTGGGTTGGTGTCACTGTCCACATGGACGAGGGGAAAGAGGACGACCTATACCCTCATCATCCTTTGTTATATGTGGAGCGTGACTATATACAAGCATTAGAAGAGCATGATATGAATCCTGTATTAATTCCGGTATTGAGTAATGCGGGTAATGTTCCTGACTACCTGGAAAAGCTGGATGGTCTTATCATGACCGGCGGTGGCTATTTAAACTTAAGTAAACCGTTGTCTGCCTCTACCCGCCTTCGGGAAACGGGCAGCAAACGGTTCGCTTTTGAAGAACAGTTTTTGAAAGCGGCTGTAGAGAGTGGGATGCCTGTACTTGGTGTCTGCCGGGGCATGCAAATGATCAATGAAGTGTTTGGAGGAAATCTACAAAACCTCAAGAACAACGACCACCACCAGGAGGTAAAAGGACTTGAGGGCTCTCTTCCTGTTCATGGTTTAGAGCTCGATAGTTCTTCTTACCTGGCAAATATTATCGGCAATAAGCCATTACAAGTGAATTCACGCCATCGTCAGGTCATCAGCCAGACAGGCAAAGGCCTGAAACCTGTCGCCTGGTCCAAAGACGATCAGTTGATCGAAGCCATTGAAAGTGTAGAAGACAGGTGGTTAATCGGCCTGCAATTCCACCCGGAACAACTATATAAAAAGGAACAAAGATGGTCCTTGCTGTTTCAACCTTTCAAAGATGCAGCACTAGCCTATCGGAATTCCCAGGTTTAGTCAAAAAGTACAAAGGCGCGTTGCCTTTGTACTTTTTTAATGCATGAAACATTTTATTTGGTGCCCGTTTCCTGTAATTGTTAAACTGTACGTATGTTTTAAGATTCAAACTTTGATAGAAAGAAGTGGAATAACATGTCTTCTGAATATAAAACATTACAGGAAATGCCGTTTTCCGTACTGGATTTGGCTCCCATCATTGAAGGCGGGACACCGCGGGATGCTTTCAAAAATACAGTAGATTTGGCTCAGCAAGCAGAAAAGCTGGGATACAACCGCTATTGGCTGGCAGAACACCATAATATGCCGTTCATTGCCAGTTCGGCTACTTCTGTCATCATTGGTCATGTCGCTGAAAATACATCTACCATCCGGGTCGGCTCCGGTGGCATCATGCTCCCTAATCACGCTCCTCTGATTATTGCTGAGCATTTCGGCACCCTGGAGTCGCTTTATCCAGGACGGATTGACCTTGGACTGGGACGAGCTCCCGGAACGGATCAACTGACCGCTCAGGCCCTTAGAAGAGGACGAAGAAGCGATGGACAGGACTTCCCTCAGCTTCTCCAGGAATTAAGGGCTTATTTCGATCCTGCATTAGCTGTTAGCGAAAAGCCGATCCGTGCCGTACCTGGACAAGGGCTGGACATTCCAATTTGGCTGCTTGGCTCCAGCGGATTCAGCGCACAGCTTGCCGGACAGCTCGGTTTGCCATTCTCGTTTGCCAGTCACTTTTCACCAAACAATACGCTGGCAGCGCTTGATTTATACCGCCGACACTTCCAGCCTTCAGAAGCGCTTGAAGAACCTCACGCCATGATGGGCTTGAATGTAGTTGCTGCGGAAACAGATGAGGAAGCGGAATATCTGGCGACTTCCCTTTACCAGCAATTCCTGAACCTGATCCGCAACGATGAAGTACCATTGCAGCCTCCAGTGGATAATATGGACGAACTGTGGTCGCCGCATGAACATGCTGCATTACAACAACAGCTGGGTGCTTCGATCATCGGCAGCAGAGAAACAGTGAAGCGGAAGCTGGAAGAATTTATTGAGGAAACAAAAGCGGATGAGATTATGGTTACTTCTCAAATCTATGATCACGGGAAACGTCTGCGTTCATTTGAAATTGTGGCAGACATCATGAATGAAAAATAATAGTAAGAGTCAGGCTCAACAGCAGCCTGGCTCTTCTTTTATCATTTTTGATAGGATTCCAGCATCGCTATTCTTTCCATCATCGTCGGATGCCCGTAACGCAAGTATTTTACCAGGGCAGGCGGGTTGACATCGCTGAGCGATGTGACGGTCAATTGCTGAAACGACCCCACGGCGGCCTCCCTATCCTGTGTCATTTCTATCGCATATTCATCAGCCGACTTCTCGGCACTTCGCGAGACAGCGAGTTCCACCGGGTTAGCAATAAAGGACAACAAAGAAAAAATCAAGAGCAGCGCTGGAAGAGACGCGACATCCGTAACCCCTTTTACCTTCCATATGTTTCCCCACCGGTTAATAACCACATGGAAAATACGATAACCGACGTATAATCCACCGAACGTGACGGCAATAGATCCTATCAACATCCATAATAAATGGTTTTTTACATAATGGCCGATTTCATGCGCCATAATGAACAGCACTTCTGATTCGTCCAGTTTATTCAAGGTCGTATCCCACAATACGATACGAAGGTTCGACCCAATGCCATTGACATAAGCGTTCATGGCGTTAGTTTTCTCGGACATATCAACTTCATAAACACGGTCCGCCGGGATCTCCGCTTGTTCGGCCATCGCCAGTATTTTTTCTTCCAGCTGAGGATTGCTCAACCGGGAAAAGTCATTGTAAAGCGGGTCGATGACAACCGGCTGGATGTACATCATAAAAATCATAAATGGAATCATCAATATCCAGGCATATAACCACCAGCGTTTTTGAAAGCGCCGGATTAACATATAAAGGACCGTAATGAGCAGTGCCATAATAAGTGTACCGATCCAGAAGCTGATCAATTGATCGCGCATCCATCCCGTGAAGCTTTGTGTCCCGATCCCATAGTTGACCGACAGGGTCCGTCTCGCGTAATCCAGCGGGAATGTCAGCAGCCATGTCAATGTGGACAGCAGCAGTACATAAATGGGAATATTGATAAACATAAAGCGGGACACACGTTCACCGAAATCTCTGAACAGTCGTGATACCCCAAAAACCAGGACGCCGAGGTAAATCATCCACTCCAGGGGCAGGCCAAGGAAATACAACATGGATTGATAGCGGGAATAGTCCTGGCTCAGTTCAAGCTGTCGATCTGTCATGAATGTAGCCGGATCTGCCCCGGTCCCCTCGTAAGCTTCGGGCACGCCAAAATCAGCCCACCAGAATAAGTAAGCCCCCATAATGAGGGCATAAAGGATATAGATACCGGCAGTCCAAAGCACAAACCGCTTTCTCACAACGCACACCTCCACTACTTGTACTACTTCTATCTTATGTTCAAAAAAATGAATTATCTCGTTATCTACCATTTTACCATGTATGGATCGTCATCCTTTATCAGGGTTTATTGGAGTAACACCCATTTACTGTATAGAACGATTTTAGGAGCTACTCGATTCAGAGATAATTTGGTCCGTTGCTAAGTTGGAATTAGGGCGGCTGGGAAACGGTGAGACTCCTGTGGGAACAACGGACTAGGTGAGACCCCGGAAGGCGATAGCCTGAGGAGGCTCAGCGTTCGCCCGCGGAAAGCGAACCGTTTCCCACGCCCCAGTCAGTCTTTTTATAGCAAATGGAACCGATCGATGTTCAGCGAACGGGGCTTTGAGGGAATAAGGCACATAAAAAATCGTCCTTTGGCGTATAACCTGGACGATTTTTTATGTGCTATTTTCTTTTGTTTACCATTTTCATTCGAAACTTTATGGCAATACGGTGGAGCCCATGAGGTAGCGGTCGCATTCGCGGGCTGCTTCGCGTCCTTCATTGATTGCCCAGACGATCAGGCTTTGACCACGACGCATATCTCCGGCAGCAAATACGCCTTCAACATTGGTACGATAGTCGCCGTATTCCGCTTTGATAGTGGAACGTTCGGTAGTTTCGACACCAAGCTGCTTGATTAAATCCTGATCCGGACCTTTGAACCCGATAGCGAGCAGGACAAGATCAGCAGGCCATACTTTTTCAGTGCCTGGAATTTCTTCACGGATGCGTTTGCCGTTTTCATCCTTGGTCAACTTAACGTTTACCGTGTGGACTTCTTTGACGTGACCGTTTTCGTCACCGACGAATTTCTTCGTCATGACGGCATAGGCGCGTGGGTCGTCGCCTAACACAGCCGCAGCTTCTTTATGGCCATATTCGACACGGTGGACAACCGGCCATTGTGGCCATGGATTGTCTTCTGTATCACGGGCAGAAAGCTTTTTATCATAAATATCAAACTGGGTAAGACTCTTGCAATTGTGACGGACAGAAGTCGCAAGGCAGTCTGTTCCCGTGTCTCCCCCACCGATGACGATTACGTCCTTATCTTTCGCAGAGATATAATTACCATCTTCGTGGTTGGAATCCAACAAGCTCTTCGTATTGGAATGAAGGAAATCCATCGCATAATGGATACCTTTTAATTCCCTGCCGTCAGCCGGGATGTCCCGGTGCACCTGTGATCCTCCGCAGAGAATGACAGAGTCAAAGTCTTCGCGCAGTTTATCTTCTGGATAGTCTTTACCGACTTCCGTATTCGTTACGAATTCAATGCCCTCCGCTTTCAGGATATTAACGCGTCGTTCGACTACCTCATATGGCAGTTTCATCTCAGGAATGCCATAAGTCAAAAGGCCGCCGACACGGTCACTGCGTTCATATACAGTCACCCAGTGTCCGGCTTTATTCAATTGGGCAGCAGCTGCAAGTCCAGCAGGCCCAGAGCCTACTACAGCAACTTTTTTACCAGTACGCTGAGCTGGTGGTTCCGGTTTTACCCAGCCCTCATCAAATCCCTTTTCAATGATGGCGCGCTCGACACTACGGATAGCCACGGGCGGTTCATTGATGCCAAGGACGCAGGCACCTTCACAAGGTGCCGGGCAGGCGATCCCGGTGAACTCAGGGAAATTGTTGCGCTCATGCTCTTTTTTCAGTGCTTCCTGCCATTGACCACGGTATACGAGGTCATTCCATTCCGGAATCAGGTGGTTGACCGGACAGCCTGTTGTCTGTCCTTGAATTTCTGTGCCTGTATGACAGGTGGGAACGCCGCAGTCCATGCAGCGCGCCCCTTGAATTTGGACCTCTTCATCTTTCATCGGAGCTGTATAGTCCGACCAGTCTTTCGTACGTTCAGAAGGGTCACGCTCACGTTGTGATTGACGTTCGTATTCCATAAATCCTGTTGCCTTCCCCATCGTATCCCCCTCCTCTTAT
Source organism: Thalassobacillus sp. B23F22_16 (assembly GCF_043496955.1). NCBI lineage: Bacteria > Bacillati > Bacillota > Bacilli > Caryophanales > Bacillaceae > Thalassobacillus > Thalassobacillus sp. B23F22_16. The sequence continues at coordinate 58,022 of NZ_JBIEKD010000013.1, forward strand.
TATTTTACAAGCTCTTTGCTTCGTTTACTTTCTTCAAATGCTGTCATTTCAGCATCGAACTTACTCATACCAGTATCGAGCAGGCTCTTGATACGGTCTTCCATTTCACGATAAGCCGTAGGGATGACACGTACGAATTTAGGTGCGTAGGTATCCCAGTCATTCAAGATGCGATGTCCTTTGGGACTGTTGGTATATTCCACGTGCTTCGCGATCATCTTGTATAGCTCCGTGATTTCCTGCTGATCAGTCAAGCGCTCGAGATCTACAAGTTCCTGGTTGCATTTACTGTCAAACAGTCCTTGTTCCTCTTCCAGGATATAAGCGACACCGCCGGACATACCTGCTGCGAAGTTACGACCGGTTGCACCTAGAACGACGACTTTTCCGCCAGTCATATATTCGCAGCCATGATCACCGATTCCTTCGACAACGACATTTGCTCCACTATTACGGACACAGAAACGCTCTCCGGCGAGTCCGTTGATATACGCTTCCCCGGCAGTGGCGCCATAGAAAGAAACGTTTCCGACAATCGTGTTGTCTTCCGGAACAAATGTAGAGTCCTGGGAAGGATGGACGATGATTTTCCCGCCGGATAAACCTTTACCGACATAGTCATTGGCATCGCCAATCAAGGTCATCGTCATGCCTTTAGGAATAAACGCACCGAAACTCTGTCCGGCTGATCCTTTCAGGTTCAGGCGAATGGTGTCTTCCGGCAAGCCCTCCGCACCATGGCGACGGGTAATCTCGCTTCCAAGTATCGTACCGGTTACCCGGTTGATATTACGGATAGAATGGTTTACTTCTACCGGTTCTTTCGTTTCAATCGCTTTTTTACATAGTGGCATCAATTCTTGCATGTCCAGTTTCGAACCCAGTTCGTGATCCTGCTGTTGAACCTGGTAAGTTCCGCCGCCTACCGGTACCGCCGGCTGATAAAGAAGCGAAGTAAAGTCGATGCTTTTCGCTTTCCAATGATCGATCTCTTCTTTCGGTTCTAATACATCGGAACGACCGACCATTTCATTAATGGTGCGGAAGCCAAGCTCCGCCATTAATTCGCGTGCTTCCTGCGCAATAAAACGCATGAAGTTGGCAACATGGTCAGCATCCCCGGTGAATTTCTTACGGAGTTCCGGGTTTTGGGTCGCGACGCCGACTGGACAAGTATCCAGGTGACAGACACGCATCATGACACAGCCCAATACGACGAGCGGTGCCGTAGAGAAGCCGTATTCTTCTGCCCCTAACAAGGTAGCGTAGATAATATCGCGTCCAGTCATCATCTTACCGTCTGCTTCAACAGCAATACGGTCGCGCAGATTATTCAGAACGAGTGTCTGGTGAGTTTCGGCAAGTCCGATTTCCCAAGGCATACCAGCGTGCTTAATACTGGTCCGCGGAGCTGCACCGGTCCCTCCATCATATCCACTGATCAATACATGGTCGGCTCTACCTTTTGCTACACCGGCAGCGATCGTACCTACCCCATCGGCAGAAACAAGCTTGACGCTGATACGGGCTCTTGGGTTAGCGTTTTTCAAGTTGTGAATCAATTCAGCCAGGTCTTCGATGGAATAGATATCATGGTGCGGTGGTGGTGAAATCAATTCAACACCTGTGGTGGAACCACGCACTTCCGCAATCCACGGGTACACTTTCTTGCCAGGCAAGTGACCGCCTTCTCCAGGCTTGGCCCCTTGAGAAACTTTAATCTGCAGCTCATCAGCGTTCACCAGGTAATGACTGTTGACACCGAATCGTCCGGATGCAATCTGCTTGATGGCACTGCGGCGCAGGTCCCCATTTTCGTCCGGAGTGAATCGCTCAGGGTTTTCCCCGCCTTCCCCGGAGTTACTTCTTCCACCGATCTTGTTCATGGCAATCGCAAGTGCCTCATGGGCCTCTTGACTGATGGCACCAAATGACATGGCACCTGTTTTAAACCTTTTACAAATATCATCGACCGATTCGACTTCTTCGATTGGAATCGAACGCCGATTTTTAAACTTCAGCAAGCCACGGAGTGATTGCAGGTTGTTCCGCTCATCCGTAAGCAGCTGGGAATATTCTTTGAACAATTCATAGTTATTGGAACGGCATGCATGCTGCAATAAATGGATCGTGTGAGGATTATATTGATGATCCTCTCCATTTTCACGGTATTGGAACTCATCCCCCGCTTCCAATTGCTTAGAAGCTACACGATTATCACCATAGGCACGCTCATGACGCATCAATACTTCTTTTTCAATGACATCAAGACCAATCCCGCCAAGACGGGTAGACGTCCATGTGAAGTGCTTGTTTACAACTTCACTGCTGATACCGACGGCTTCAAAAATTTGAGCACCGCGGTAACTTTGGATTGTCGAGATCCCCATTTTCGAGAGTACTTTGACAACTCCATCGGTAACCGATTTGACATAGGAGTCAACTGCTTCATCAAACGTGATGCCCTGCAGGTCGCCTCGTTCAATCAAGTCATTGAGGGAATCGAACGCCAGGTAAGCGTTAATACCTTCTGCACCATAACCAAGCAATGTAGCAAAGTGATGAACTTCACGAGGCTCAGCCGACTCGATCAGCAGACTCACTTTGGTGCGTGTTCCCTGGCGGATTAAATGATGATGCAAGCCTGATACTGCAAGTAAGGCAGGAATAGCAGCTTTGTCACGGTTTACTCCGCGGTCCGATAAGATGATTAACGTGGTGCCATTTTCTACTTCCTTATCCGCTTTGGCAAACAGCTCCTCTAAAGCGGCTTCCATCGCTCCTTCTCCTTTTGCATCGAATAGGATGGACAACGTTGCTGCCTGGAATCCATCGACGTTCTGCTGACGAAGCGTCTCCAATTGACGGTTGGTCAAGGCAAACGTATCAAGACGGATATGTTTGCAGCTATTCGGCTTAGGATCGACCAGGTTTCCTTCTGCCCCAATCGTCGTACCTACTGCCGTTACGATTTCTTCACGGATCGCATCAATCGCAGGGTTGGTTACCTGGGCAAAAAGCTGTTTGAAATAGTTATAAAGAAGCTGAGGCTTTTTTGATAACACAGCGAGCGGGGAGTCGTACCCCATGGAACCGACCGGGTCCTTTCCGCCGGAAACCATCGGCTTCAGAATCTTACTCAATTCTTCAGTCGTATAACCGAAGGCGAGCTGGTGATCCAGCAGCTTTTCATCTTTTGTCAGCGGAGCTTCTTCCACCGGTTGTGGAAGATCATCGAGATCAAGCATATGCTTGTTGATCCACTCATCATATGGCTGCTCTTTGACTACCTGCCCTTTGATCTCCTCATCTGGAATGATTTTTCCTTTTTCCAAGTCGACAAGAAGCATCTTGCTTGGCTGTAAGCGATCTTTATATTCAATTTCATCGTCAAAGATATCCAGAGCGCCTACCTCCGAACCAAGGACGATCATGCCATTTTTCGTAACATAATATCTTGCTGGACGAAGGCCATTACGGTCAAGGCATGCCCCGATCTGGCTGCCGTTAGTGAAAACAAGCGCTGCCGGTCCATCCCACGGCTCCATAAGCGTGCTGTGGTACTCGTAGAAATCACGCTTATCTTTTTCAATGGACGTGTTATTCGGCCAAGGCTCCGGTACCATCATCATGGCTGTATGGGCCAGTGAACGTCCGGATAAATGCAAGAATTCAAAAGCATTATCGAACATAGACGAGTCACTGCCATTATCGTCAATGACCGGCAGGATTTTCTCTAAATCCTCTTCATTAAAGTATTCCGATTGGCATAACGTTTGACGCGCCCGCATCCAATTGACATTTCCTCGTATTGTATTGAATTCACCGTTATGAATGGTATAGCGGTTTGGATGGGATCTTTTCCAGCTTGGGAAAGTGTTCGTACTGAAGCGGGAGTGTACTAATGCCAATGCGGATATAAAATCAGGGTGGTTCAAGTCAATATAAAAAGAGTCTAACTGTTCAGGGATGAGCATCCCTTTATAAACGATCGTGCTTGTTGATAAGCTGCTGATATAAAAATCATCACAAGCTTCCATCTTGCCAATTTCATTTTCTGCACGTTTACGAATGATATATAGGCGTCGTTCAAATTCCATCCTGTCTGTGATTTGTTCCGATTGTGCTACAAACACCTGACGGATGAACGGCTTCGTTTTCTTGGCACTGTCACCGACAAAGGAATCGTTGACAGGCACCGTACGCCAGCCTAACAGTCCTTGGCCTTCCTCACGGATGATATCTTCGACAATTTCAATACATTGCAATCGTTTGTACTCATCTTGAGGAAGGAATATCATACCTACGCCATATTCCCCTTCTCCGGGAAGATCGATACTTTCCTTCTTACATTGTTTTAAAAAGAAACGGTGGGGTATCTGTGTTAGTATACCGGCTCCATCCCCCGAGTTGACGTCGGCTGACTGACCGCCGCGGTGTTCCAGGTTACACAGAATGGTAACCGCGTTTTGAACGATATCATGGGATTTTCTTCCGTTGATATTCGCGATCATACCGATTCCACAAGCCTCATGCTCATTGGCAGGATTGTAAAGACCTTGTGGAACTGGGTATCCGTGTTTTTCCATGATCATTCCTCCTCTATATAGTAGAAAAACCTGGTTTGTCACCAAGTGCTGGTGGCAAAAGCATTAGTCTTTCTTATAATTTATCCCTTTAACCAAGAAGAACTTGTTTAAAGGATTTAAAATTGTAGTGTTAATGAAAAAATTCAGTCTTTTCGAGTATGAAAATTAGTATACCATGAAATTGTCAGTCAATTACAGCGTTATACAATAACTGCAACTTTAGACCTATGCAATGTTACGAAAAAGACAACGCTTTCATGCGTTTCTTTTTGCTTATAAACCCTTTAATGACAAGGGTTTTCCGAGTTTTCATTCTTCGAAAAAATTTTTTTGTGTAAGTTATCCTAAAAAGTGTTAATTTTTACTCTGTATAAAAATAAGATAATCATAGTATTTATACAAAAAACTGTATATTTCAAGTAGATGGACAGCCTATTTATTAGAAATTGAGAATTTCCTTTACATACATAATCCCCTTGCATCCAGCAGCCGGGGATTATTTTCGTAAATAGGGATAGCGAGTCTTTTGCTCCACACTTTTTTTATATGGAAATACCATTAAAAAAGCAGTACCCCCCTTATATAGGAAGGTACTGCTTTTAAAGAATCTATATAATGAGCAGCTTACTGTTGTCCAAACTCCAGTACAGGCTGCTGATGGATAGGTTCCGTTTGTGGTGTTATGCGCTTGCGTTTCTTGATACGTGTAACCAAGGAATCAAACGCTGCATAAACAGAGAAAAAGCCAAAAACAGTAAGAGACAAAATTGATAGAGAGGTTACCATACTCGCTATCCCCTTTCATTAATCTTTATATATTAGTATTTACACCTATATAATATCAAATTTTATTATAAAGTAAATACATTTACGCAAATTCTTAAAAATACTGTCGTATTCTTGGCTATATTGTGAATAACTTTAAATTTACAGAAAAATCGCACCCCCGTTTCCGGGGAATGCAAGTGTTAATTTATGGCTTTTTCTCCATTGATATAGCCTGCCCCATATATATTTGGGTTCTTGTCCTTCCATAATAGATCAGCATTGCGCATCAAGCGGCCTTTGATCTCTTTTGGAGAATCTTCCGGGTGTCTCTGTTTCACCAGAGCGACGATACCAGCGCATATTGGTGTAGCCATCGATGTTCCGGAAAGCATAAAGTAGTGGTCCTCCACTCTGGCTGTTTTCTGTGCTTTATCCAGATAAGAACCAGGTGATCGTAACGAGACAATGTTAACTCCTGGTGCTAATATGTCCGGCTTTGTTACATCATAGATGGTTGGTCCTCTGCTGGAAAATTTCGCTACTTCATCGTCACTTCTAGTATCTGCTGTATTTTTATCGTCTAGGGCACCGACAGTGATTACCTGATCGCTTACTCCTGGGCTTGCAATCGTTTTTGGTTCAGGACCTTCATTTCCTGCTGCTACACAAACCACAATTCCTGCACCCCAGGCCGCCTCTACGATTTTCACCATGGGATCTTGATTTTCTGAACCGAAATTCTGTGCGGCTGCCCCTAAGGACATGCTGATGATATCGATCCGGTTATTCGGGTGTTCTTCGTTATACTTGATACACCATTCGACACCTTGCATGACTGTTTCCAGTGAGCCCGAACCGATTTTATCCAATACTTTGACACCGATAACGTCAGCTTCAGGGGCTGGTCCCCGATATTTACCATTAGAGGCTGCTCCATCACCGGCAGCGTCCCCTGCACAATGGGTACCATGGCCGTTGTCATCATATGGCTCGCTACGGTCGTTGATAAAGTCGACAAACCCTGTAATTCTACCGTTTAAATCTTGATGTGGATGAATTCCTGTATCAACAATCGCAATCGTTACACCCTTCCCTGTCAAACTTGCTCTATTACGTACGATGTTATGCGCGTTGGCTGCGGGGACAGCTACGTCAAGCAGTGCATTGACTTCGTGGTTAAGATATACTTTTTTAATATGATTACACTGGGTTAACAGGTCTTCCAGTCCTGACGGGGTAACTTGAGCGCTGCAGCACGATATTCTGCCAAAATCATGCTTAAACTTACAGCCCCTATGGCGTTCGAGTACTTCGTGGAGCTTGATACAGTCTGCTTCATAATAGTTTTCTTCAAACTCGACAACCAGGGAAAGCTTCTTTCTTTTCTTCACATAACCTTCAAACATACGGTGCAAAAAGCACGGTGTCCATTTGAATGGACGGTAGCCATTCAGGATTTCTTCCCGGAGTGGCTTTTCCAGTTTATCCGCATGCGTTCTTACCATTTGAACCATCGAATAACCAAACATTTTCCTTTTCCCTACCTTTCGTTGGAGTTCTTATAACCTATGAAGATAGGGAAGAAAGGGAAAGGTGATTGTCCATGATTCTAGTAAATTGGCTAATAACCTGTAATATGTAGATGTCACGAAACATTCCAGCAGTTGATTGGGGCGGAATCTGATCGCTTTCCGCGGACGAACTTGCGAGCCTCCTCGTTCGTACCTCACTGTGGGGTCTCGCCCGCTCGTTTTTCCGCAGGAGTCTCTCAGATTCCGTCCCAATCAACATCATTGCTAGATACTTTATAGATGTTTCAAGATGGACTTCATCCATAAAATGTTCCGTTTTTTCTATTTTATATTCCTGATGCCATAGCAACGGAAATCTTAAAAGTCACAAAAACCCCCTGAGATGGTAAGTCTCAGGGGGAAGTTGTGTGATTAGAATGGGTTGGTTGCCCATTGGGCGGATGTTTTGATAAAAATACGTGGATGGAGCTTCAACTGAGCGATAATATATTCAGCGATGTCTTCTGGCTGCATGAATTTTTGTTTTTCTTCTTCGGTAATATCGCCTTTACCAGTAAGTTCTGTAGCCACCATGCTAGGTGTCATGGCAAATACACGGATGTTATGTGGTCTTACCTCTTGCATCAAGGCTTCGCTCATACCCAGCAGACCGAACTTGGAAGCACTGTAAGCGGTCGATCCAGCGGTCCCCTTCAAGCCGGACATGGACGAAATGTTGACGATGTCTCCACCCTGTTTTTCAATCAGTTGCGGTAAAACGTTTCGGGTAACATGGTAGACACCATACAAATTGACATCAATGGTTTGCTTCCAGTCTTCCGGGTCCATTTCCAGGAAGTTCCCTTTTTTCATGATTGCTGCATTGTTGATAAGGATATCAAAAGTACCTAGTTGATCTGTCAAACTTTCTACCGCTTTTTCAACTTCTTCTTCTGAAGAAACATCGGTGACAGCATAGGCTGCTTGTACACCAAGTGTTTCTGCTTCGGCTGCTACTTCTTTCAATGCCGCTTCCGTTCGTGCAATCAACCCGACATTGGCGCCTTCTTTTGCTAAGGCAAGGGCAGTCTCTTTACCGATCCCTCTTCCTGCCCCAGTGACCAGAGCTACTTTACCTGTTAGTGATTGTGCCATCATTCATTCTCCTTTCTATAATTCTATCCATTCTAAGCGTATCAGAAAAAAGCATATCTGTTTATTTAGACGCCTCCCTTCTTATAAACTGAAAAAGTAATACCAATAGGGAGGAATCAAAATGGGAAAGAACGAACAGTTTAAGCAATACTTTTTATCTCACCGCATTGTGACGAATGAATTGATCGGAAAAATCAGTACAGAGCATGTCGATTATCAGCCAACCCCTACTTCTATGCCTGCACGCACATTAGCGCATCATATGCTGAAAAGTTTTTATCAGTTCACTTCTGCCGCCGCTCAGCAACAACCTAAAGAGCTATTTGAAAATGAAGAGGAAATTTCCTTGAACGAATTGGCAGAAGTGTATACAAAAGAATCGGAGAAACTAATCAAATCCATGTCAGATGAAGATTTTTCTGCCACCATTGACTTGACGGAAATGATTGGCACTAAGCTTCCAGCAGAGCAAGTATTGAACTTGGCTATGGATCATGAAATCCATCATAAAGGAAACTTATTCGTCTATGTCCGCGAAATGGGCCATACCAATCTTCCTATGTTTGTCAAACAAGGGTAAGGCCCATAGTATATTTACATAAAAGTAAACCCGAGCAATGAATGATCCACTGCTCGGGTTTCTTTTTGTCTTAGCCTCACGTTTATCTCGATTCTTCATAGTCTTTCGGCTTGATTTCTTCACCATTTTTTCCGCTATAACGTAAACCCCAGCCTGTCCATGCCGCAATCAGCATGACAAGCAAAAGTCCCCAGCCTTGGAAGACAAATGGAAACACTTCGGTAGGACTTACAACTGGAAGGAAATCATATTCCTGCGCAGCACCCTGGATGGTTGCCCAGGCAAGCAGCACACCACCACTCCAAGGGAATATATAGCCAAGGGACGAGGTCACGGTATCAAGAAAGTTCGCTCTTCTGTATGCATGGATGTTCATTTCTTTACCGATTTTTCTTACAAATGGCGCGGCAGCAATTTCTGCTGCGGTATTGATAGTGATAAAAACATTTAAGAAGGCGACGATTGCGAACATGGAAAGCTCCGCTCTGCGGACAACATTCTTAATGATATTCAAGAAAAAGTTTTTGATTACTTCCATGGTACCGGCCACTTCCATCAAGTGAGCGGCTGCCAAAATAAACAGTATCAGGATCGCCATATTAAAGTAACCACCGATCCCGCTCATCAGTGCCCCTTCAATGACTGCATCTCCCGACTCATCGCGATAGACATGGAGCACTTTAGTCAGGCTTGTCCCTGTCAGAAAAATGAACCCTATGGATGCAACAATTCCCCATGTCAGAGATGTCAGTAAGTGGTGGCCCGATAAGGCAAGATAAAGGACGAGAATAAATGGCAAAAGCATCAATAACCCGTTCGGGCCGACCTGACTTTGGAACTCCTGAAGAGCTGCCGCGCTTTCAGCTGAACCTCCGCCACCAAAAGTGACAAATAAAAGCAATGCCGGTATTGCAGCTGCAATCGAGTATTTGAACCTGGATCGGACTACGCCAGGTACGTCGGCGTCCTGCGTTGTTGCCGATACAATCGTCGTATCGGATACAGGCGCCAGGTTATCTCCAAACACGGCACCACTCAAAATCGCCGCTAATAAGATAACCGGATCAGCTCCAAGGATGACACCTGCCGGATACATTAAAATACCAAAAGTAGCCACAGTCCCATAACCCGTCCCGACTGCTGTCGCAAACAGAGCGGCAAGCAGGAACGTCAATCCGACGAACATACCGCCTTCTACACCAGTTTGAAACCCAAACCAGATCAGTCCATCGACTAACCCGCCGGCAGAAAGCAATGTCGCAAACATTCCAGCCCAGAACCAGGCAATGACCGCGATGACCCCGATCGGCTGCGCCATACCTGAGAACAGACTTTGAGCGTAATCCGACCATTTCGATTTTGTAAAAAATAGTCCGAGCGCAATCCCGATAACCATACCAAGGACCAGCGCTTCTTCCGTGACGAGCTTCGCCACGCTGAGCGAGATCGCCCAGATGATGAAAAACACCAATGGAATCGTCGCAGCAAAAACACCGCCGCGGAATTCCAGCTTCTTGATCGATTTTTCACCGACCGCTTCATTAATAGCTTCATCGTGTTGTTTTTTTCCCATAAAACACCCTCCAAGAAAAATTTTCACTGCATCAGTGTATCATATCTACGATTTTTGTAAACGTTTACAACAGGATGCAGAGCTCGGGGACAGGCTCCCATTTATACTTTCGAACCATACCTGGATTTTCTGGCAAGGGAAGGGCAATTATTATTAAATAAGTTTGCGGGAGGGCAGGGATTTCGATCATAAGAAACTTAAATAAACCCGGATTTATGATCCGGGCTTATCTTTATGCTTTTCATTCTGTTTTTCCAGAGCAAATTAAATATGCTCTGAGGAACCCTAACCCATATACACACTATCACACGTATTAGCCTGTGGTTCATAATAACAATGATTTTTAAATTGACCAGCAAAAGGCTGGCCGTACCAGGTTGGCGGGCACGGAGCATATGGATTGAAATACCAAAGAGAAAATTTCGCCGGGTGTTGCCTCCAATAATCTAAATTCTTTTTTGCTAATCGTTTCTCAACTGACCTCGCTCGGTTATAAAATACATTGCCCTTTTGGACAGCTTCAAAAGAATAATTTCCACCTTGCACCTGAAAAATGACATCATTAATGTTTCTTACATCTTTAAAATCTAAGCAATCCGCTATTGCGCGATTAACAATGACATTGCCGACGTACAACATTCCCTGCTTTCCTTCCCCTTCGGCTTCCGCTCTCATCATCCTTGCCATTAAGGCAACATCTGAATCTCTGTACTTCACTCTTGGCATTTTCTCACCCCAAAGATATTGTATGAAAAAAGCCAGTATTCAATGAGAGTTAATTTCAGATGAGCTGTTTCTCTGTATTTAAGGGCTGTTAAACCAGTTTCCCTGCTCCTTCTGGTCTGGTTTTTAACGAACCGATAAAGACTGTCTGCTCACGGTTTTCTTTTCCACTGGTCAAAAAAAATCGAGTGTAAAACCTTCCTGATTTCACACTCGATGTTATGCCATTTATTTTCTTTTGATTTCGCTTAAAATTATTCCTGACTCGGGGACAGATGGCATTCTTACCGTACTGTAGGTCAAATCCTGTTCGGGAACTTGATAGATGATGTCTTTTGTCAGAAAATCGAGGCTAGCCTTCATAACGCGTAATGTTGCCCATTCTCCCGGACAGCGATGGTTTTTGTAATAGTCGCCTCCTCCTTGCGGGATCAGGTCGAACAGGCCTCCATTCCATTCATGGAATCGTTCCGGGTAGAACTTATACGGTTCTTCCCAGAGACGCGGATCATGGTTGGTTCCGTAAATATCAAGCAATACGAGCCGGCCTTTTTCGAATTTTATATCATTCCAGATAAAACCCCTGCGCACCCGTGCTCCTAAAAACGGTCCGAACGGATAGTAACGGCGTACTTCCTGGGAAAACATCTCCAAAAAAGCATCATCCGCTTCTTGCAGTTTCCTGCGATATTCCGGGTGTTCATGCAACGCTAATGCGCTGAAAGCTATAAAGTTTGTAATCGCGACGATAGGACGCAGCACATTAATTAATTCGATGGCTGCCATTTGCGAGTCAAGATGCTCGCCGTCCAAATCACGGTGGAAGGCCATGGCATAAAGCGCTGTATCCTTTTCTGCTTCCAACTCGCCATCACGTACTTCATGGATTATCTTCTTAATCCACGCTTCGCCTCGTCTTCTGGCTTTTCTTCCTTGCCGGTGTCTCGGTCCGACCGCTCCGAAGGCATCAACCATATCCCAAAAGTCATCTGCCCGCTCTTTTACTTCTTCCTCTTCTAACGGAACGCCGGCCCAGCGGCAAGCAACACGGCAGAGCACTTCTTTCGCTTCCTGAAAAAGGACGGTTTCCTCTTCCTTTTCCCACAGGGAAAGTCTGGCCCACCATTCTTCTGTTGTCAGATCCGAAAGCTTCTGCAGCCTGTCCTCTGTCATCAGGGACATGAATAATTGTTTCCGGTGTTCATGGGCTTTTCCATCCATCCCTTGGATAGCATTCTCTCCAAACAGTGTCTTTTGAATCCGTTTTGGCGCGGCGTTTTTTCGGGTGAATTTATCTTTGTTATAAAAAAGTTCGGCGGCTTCTTCTCCACTCATACAGATCACTTTTTCTCCTAACAATCGTGTTTCAAAAACATCCGATCCATAGGTTTCACATCTGTTCTGAATGAAATGGTACCCTTCTTTTAGTAAAGCAAGGCTATTATCCAGTGTTTTTTCACGTGGGACTGGAGTTACTGCATTCATCGGAATAGATCGCTCCTTTTCCATCTTAAAATAGTTTTGTACTTATGTTCCCCAGAAACCTCTCAGCAAACCCGTTGCATATCGGAGGGATACCGAGAAGTTCAGCTACATATGTTGAAAAGTAAGGAGTTGATCACTATGAATAGTAAACAACTATGCCAACAGTTCGGAAGGATATTGGGAGGAGAAGCGAAGTTTGAGCATGGGGTTTGTTCGGTAGAGCTTGAACGCGACTTAAAGGTGAAGATTCAAGGTCGGCCAAGTAAAGCGGAGCTTCATGCTGAAATGATGTTTGAATCCCTTGACCAGAATGGCTGGGCGTTGAATATGGGGGAGACGGTGATTTTAGAAGAGGAGGTCTATCCATTTATTTCGATTCTGCAGAGAAATGGCATCCTGGTCAGCGCATTGCATAACCATTGGCTGTTTGCGGAGCCGACAATATTATATCTTCATTTTCAATCGGTAGAACCCCCATTGTCGTTCGCCCATAAGGTGGCAGAGGCGTTACGGGTGTTTCAGAAATAAACGGGCCATCCATTATGGATGACCCGTAAGTAAGTTTTATACTGGTCCCCACCCGATCATTACGGCAATGACCAGCATGACTATGGCAATAACCGTCCAAATAAGCAGCAGAGGCAGCATCCATTTTGCCCATTTCATCCATGAGACTCCTGCAACTGCTAAACTGGCCATCAACGGACCAGAGGTAGGGAAGATACTATTAGTAAAACCGTCACCAAATTGATAAGCCTGGACAGCAACCTGACGTGTAACCCCAATCATATCTGCCAGTGGGGAAAGGATTGGCATGGCTATCATGGCTTGCCCGGACCCGGATGGCACAAGAAAGTTCATGGCACCATTAGCTACAAACATACCTAAAGCTGCAAAGACAGGTGACAGCCCTTCCAATGGAACAGATAGTGCATGTACAAATGTATCAAGTATTGCTGCGTTTTCCATCACAATCAAAATAGCCCTTGCCACTCCAATAATCAAAGCACCATAGACAAGTTTTTGGCAGCCCTCTAAAAAAGTAACGGCAAGCTTGTTGTAATTCATACCAGCAATGACTCCAGAAACAAGACCAATGATAATAAAAAAGGCAGCCATGTGATCAATCGTCCATTCATATTGAATGGTCGCGAATATGAAAAACAGCAAAGAAATTCCTACAAAAGAAAGAATGATTTTATGACGACCTGTAAAAGGCGCACTCAAATTATCATTACTTGGTTCATCTGCTTCCAATACACCGATCAAGCTTTTGGATGGGTCGTTTAAAACTTTCTTAGCATATCCCCATGTATACAAAATGGTTGACCCTACAATGACCACAAACGCGATTAAACGTAATAACATTCCAGAGAAAAGCGGGATATCTGCAATCGACTGGGCAATCCCGACAGTATAAGGGTTCAGGAAACCGACGTTGAAACCGGCAAATGTAGCACCGAATGTGATGGCTACAGCAACAATCGCGTCTAATTTCAGTGCTCTTGCGATAATTACTCCAATGGCTACAAAAGGAATGACAGAGTTAGCTACAGCCCCGACTGCTCCGCCAAGGGCAAACAATACAGACACTACAGCAATCAACCAGAACTCTTTTCCTTGCGTCTTATTGACCGCTCGTAAAATACCTCCCTTGATGGCTCCGGAACGCTCAACTACTTCAAAAGCTCCACCGGCAAATAACACTAGAAAAATCAAACCGGCGGACTCTATCATTCCAGTCTGCAACGCTAAGAATATATCCATGAATCCAGTAGGGTTTCCTTCGACTGTTGTATATGTACCAGGGACGACTCGTTCTACTTCATCAACTACTTCTCTTTCAAAGGAGCCAGACGGCACGAGATAAGTGGCAATAACTGCTAATAATAGCACCAAAAACAAAATGACGTAGGTATCTGGCATCTCCCATTTTTTCTAGTTTTATTTTTTTCATGATGTTTTTCCATCTTCTTTTCAGGTTGTGCACTCATTTATATTAATACCCCATATTTTATTTTTATACAAAACTACCATTCTCCCCTCCCGCCAAAAACCTTATTTAATAATATTAATTGAGTTGATAACTTGAATGATGTTGTATATTATATAAGTTATAGTGAATAATTGCAAAGTGGTTTTTGTTATTATGGTAGATTATTAGGAGGCTTTCTCATGATTCAATCAATGTTACAATTACTAGATGAGCTATATCCCGAAATAGTGGAAATTCGCAGAGATTTACATATGCACCCTGAACTTTCACACCAGGAAAAGCGTACCCCTGCAAGAATTGCTGATTATTTAGAAGACTTAGGTTTGGAAGTGAAACGAGAGGTCGGTGGAAATGGGGTGGTCGGTTATTTACAAGGTGGTCATCCCGGGAAAACCATTGCACTAAGAGCAGATTTTGATGCTCTTCCCATGCAGGATGAAAAAGATGTACCTTATAAATCAAAAGTGGATGGCGTTAGTCATGCTTGCGGACATGATGTTCACACGGCAGCGCTGTTAGGAGTTGCAAAGGCTTTAAGTAAAATAAAAGATGAACTTGCTGGAACGATCGTCTTCATCCATCAGTTTGCAGAAGAAGTCAGTCCGGGTGGGGCAGAAGCAATGATTGCTGATGGCTGCCTTGACGAGGTTGATGCGATCTATGGAGCACACGTCTGGTCCGATAATCATACTGGTGAAATTCTTTTCAATGAAGGTTTTACAATGGCTGCAGCGGACACGTTTGAAATCGATATCCAGGGAAAAGGCGGGCACGGGGCTCTTCCACATCTGACGATTGATCCTGTCGTTGCAGCCAGCCAGCTGGTTGTAAATTTACAGCAAATCGCCAGCAGAAATGTAGATCCCTTAAAAGCAGCTGTCATCACTGTCGGCTCTTTTCATAGCGGAGAAGCACTAAATGTCATTCCTGATTCCGCTTCGGTAAAAGGTACGGTACGTACATATGATGAAAAAATTCGGAAAATGATTAAAGACAAAATACAAAAAACAGCAGAAGCGTTGGAAGTGCAGACTGGTGCTGCAATAAGTATCGACTACCATTTTGGCCATGCTTCTTTATACAATCACCCAGCGGAAACAGCTGCATTAAGGGTATTAGCAGTAGAAAATTTACCGGCGTTCAATGTTAAACAAATGCCACCGTTTATGGGAGCAGAGGATTTTGCCTATTACTTAAAAGAAGTCCCAGGTACGTTTTTCTTCGTTGGCGGAAAAAATGAAGAAATGAATGCCATCTATCCTCATCATCACCCTAAATTTGATGTGGATGAAAGCTCCATGACTACGATCGGCAAAGTCTTCCTGCTTGCTTTAATGAATCATGGAGTTATTTCTGAAGAGGAACAAAAAATAGTAGAAGTTTAACAGGAAAGGCTGGCCTCATCACGGCCAGCCTTTTTCAGATTAAAAACCCAGTTCTTTCTTCCCTCCGACAACCGGAAGTGTAACGGTACTTTGTCCAAGTGATACCTCAAACTCTACTGGCTCATCATAAGCGTTGATATACCTGCGGTCACTGCTTGCAATCACTACACCGATCCGGTGACCTGGTTTGAACACATAGTCTTCCGGATGCAAGTCAAATCGGAAATGATAGTTTTTGTCCGGCTTTAGCAACTCTTCGTAGGATAAAGACTTCCAGTTCTTCGCATCCATCCAGCCACGTGTAACAATTTCATATGGAGCTTCATGGGTAACGATTTCTGTTTGTTTATAGCAGGCGTCGTCGCCTTCTATTCTCGCGCCCCAGCAATCTTCTACATCGAGGGTGCGGATCCCTTCGCCGCGATTCGTGTGGTTGATCCGTTCATCGCTGCCATAGTCAACAATCAAGGCAGTCAGCCCGGCATCTTCCATATCGACATTCGAACGAATTTCTACCGATGGTGTGCCGCTGAACCTTACTTCCTCTTCCAATTCAGGAGATAAAAACATTAGACGGTTCTCGCTTTCTGTCAATTCATTCGCTGCCATATCACTTTCCGACTGACTCGGGTCGTTAATAAAGAACTGATCGAAGTTTCCCCGCACTGGCCCCGTGGTCAAGGTGCCAGGGGCTTCATCGTCAGCAGGAGCGAGCCTGATTTTTGTTTCCCTGGCCTCATCTGCCGGCCACGTTTCATATGTCTCCCATTCTTCTTTTCCTCGTTCGATATCGGCCATCGGTTCATCCATAATGCCGTTGTCAATATCAAGGAGCCAATGATCGAACCAGCGGTGCAGTGTATTCACCCATTCGTCTCTTCTGAAATCGAACGGATCGACGTGTCCGGTTTGGGTGAGCCATATTTTTCTTGGCACATCGTTTGCTGACAGCTCTTCCCACCATTGCATGAAATGCTTTGGTTTCACGTTAAAGTCATTCAATCCATGGATCAAAAATACACTAGCTTCTACATTGTCAGCCTCCGGGACATAGTTGCGCTCATCCCAGAATTGATTGTAATCCCCTGTTTCATCGTCAGCTTCCTGGACCATTTCTTCACGGACACCTGCACATGCTTCTCTTCGTTCCGAATTGACTACCGTATTAGCAAGACCAGAAGGACCATTCCTCCAATAAATCAAGCCGCCATAACGATAGTAGTCATACCAGCTGGAGATGGCGCCGATGGGTACAATCGTTTCGAGTCCTTCCACACCGGTGGAAGCTACTCCATTGGCAAGCGTGCCGTCATAGGATTTTCCAATCATGCCGACTTTCCCTGTCGTCCAGTCAGCAGTGACTTTTACCCCGTCTTCTGTATAAGCGGGCGCATTGCCATTCAGCCATTCCACCACAGCCTTGATACTCTCCGTCTCCTCTGGACCTCCTGTGTTCGGGCAGCCATC
Organism: Thalassobacillus sp. B23F22_16; assembly: GCF_043496955.1. Lineage (NCBI taxonomy): Bacteria > Bacillati > Bacillota > Bacilli > Caryophanales > Bacillaceae > Thalassobacillus > Thalassobacillus sp. B23F22_16. Next base: position 75,254 of record NZ_JBIEKD010000013.1, read on the forward strand.
AGAATTATTTGTGCCTACCATATCAGGAAGCACGACTGCATACCCTCTTGGAACAAAATAGTTGTCATAGAATAACGGAAACTGTTCATTTACCCCGTCACCGTCCGTATCTTTTATTTCTGATTCATTACCGCGGCCAAGCCTTTCATAATAAGGGCTCGCATCCATGATTACCGGCACCTCTAATCCATCCTCTGTTTCACCTGGACGGATGATGTCTACAGCTATCCGATCCGGCTCTCCATTTCTATCTGTATCTAAATCGGATTCCACATAGACTGTTTCACGAATGGCATCTTCATAAGAGAAAACAGGCTCTGTCACACCATCCTGCAGTTGATGTGAAGACCCCTGTTCTTCCGCGCTTACCGGGACTGTGACTGCAAACAACGCAATGATGAATAGACTAATAGACAGCAGCCACCCCTTACCACTAGCTTTTATCATGTAATTCCTCCCTTAAAAAATAGAGAGGGTGCCCTGTATATATACACCCTCTCGAAAGTTGTTATCCGCCTTTTAGCTCTAGCAAAAAGCGTACCGGAAGGCTCAATCTTCACACTTATCTTCCTCCCTGATTTTAGCTAAAATGCTTACTTATGTAGGATTCATGGTGGGGGAACACGAAGGTCAGTCGTCGGAGCAACAATAATGCATAGGTAATAACTAGTAATCTATCCTCCTTTCTTATATTAGAGTTATCGTAATACCAAAATCTAGGAAAGGCAATGTTATCAGAATATTTTGATATCATAGGACTGATAAGCTAAAAAATGAAGGGTTATAGGCCTAGATACCTTTTGAATATTTCGTATCACGAAATATTATATATGGTTAATTAGAATCAGTTAAGTACTTCACATAACAAGGTCTAAAGAATCATCAATCTAGGCATTTGTGAAATTCATCGAAAATTACAAACCCTTAACATTCTCTCCATACTAGATTAATAGTTTCTCCGTAATATGAGTGCTGTACATCAATAACATAACGTAATGGGAGGAATCAGGTTTGTTTAACAAAAAGTTTTCAAAGAAATTGCTGCCCGTGGCTATCATGTCTACGGTTGTTTTTGGAAGTACGGCAGGAACATTAGGGAATGAAGCTGCAGCAAAACAAGACACAGGTAATAGCGAAATTAAAAATGTCATTTTCCTGATTGGTGATGGCATGGGCACTTCTTACACTTCAGCTTATCGATACTTAAAGGACGACCCTTCTACCCCTTACACGGAAAACACAGCATTCGATGAGGACTTGATCGGCATGCAGGAAACGTATTCATGGGATGAAGAGGAAAGCATCACAGACTCGGCTGCCGCTGCTACTTCGATGGCTGCCGGAATTAAGACATACAACAACGCTATCGCTGTCGACATGGAAAAGAATGAAGTGAAGACAGCTTTGGAACTGGCAAAGGAAAAAGGAAAATCGACCGGGCTTGTCGCCACCTCCCAGGTGAACCACGCAACACCGGCATCGTTCGGTGCACATAATGAATCCCGCCATAATTACAATGATATTGCCGATGATTATTTCGATGAAAAAGTGAATGGCGAACATAAAATTGATGTCATCCTTGGCGGTGGAACTTCTTATTTTGACCGGGAAGACCGCAATCTTACCGAAGAATTCCAGCAGGACGGTTTCAGCTATGTAGATTCACGTGAAGAAATGCTGAATGATGACAGTGAACAGGTACTTGGCTTATTCGCACCAAAAGGGATGGACAAGATGATTGACCGTACAGAAGACGTACCATCACTCAAAGAGATGACATCTTCGGCTTTAGACCGCTTAAGCAAAAACAAAGATGGATTTTTCCTTATGGTGGAAGGAAGCCAGATTGACTGGGCGGGTCATGATAATGATGTCGTAGCTGCAATGAGTGACATGCAGGATTTTGAAGAAGCTTACCAGGAAGCAATCGAATTTGCCAAAAAGGACAAGCACACGCTAGTGGTCACAACGGCTGACCATTCTACCGGCGGGATGGCTATGGGGCGTGATGGTGAGTATAAGTGGGATCCTGAACCGATCAAAGCCGCGAAGCGCACACCGGACTTCATGGCTGCTGAAATTGCAGATGGTGCAGATGTAGAAGAAACGCTCTCCAGCTATATCGATCTGGAATTGACACAGGAAGAGATCCAATCGGTTAAAGATGCGGCTGATAAAGGAGATACAACAGAGATTGATAATGCCATCGAGCACATTTTCGACGTTCGTTCCGGCACGGGTTGGACGACTGGGGGACATACTGGTGAGGATGTTATCGTATATGGCTACGGCCCACAATCCGACCAGTTCGCAGGTCTGCATGACAACCATGAAATCGGACAGAAAGTGATGGCAGTATTGGAAGGCAATCGAGGAACAGTGAAAAAATAAGAAAACGCCGCTGTCTCTAGGGCAGCGGCTATTTTTCTAACACGGTTTGAATAAGGAGGCAAGGAGCATGAAGCATCTGCTGATTGCAGGTTTCAGCGTGATTTTGTTAGCCGGCTGTTCAACAGATGGCAATAGTAATGAAAGCCATGCCGAAGCAAAGGACAGCACGGTACCATTTGACATCCCAGAAAAAACAACGTATACGAACAACCCACAGGCAAGCGACGACCGTGAGCTCCAACAAGCAGGCGATCACGTCGAGGATGAAAACGGCCAGCTGACACTCAAGGCCATCAAAGAAGGGCAAACTGTTGAAGAAATCGGGCCGATACAGCTTGTAATCGAAGATATAAAAGTGATGAACTACTCCCCGTCACCTGACCTGATCGACTATTTTCATGCATTCAGCCATAATGAAGCGAACTTCGACTATATCAAGTTTACCGTTGCCATTAAAAACACCAGCGATCAGCCAGTTAATTTTGCCCCGATAGATTTACTGGAAACGAACAAAGGCGAGAAAAAAGATTTCGATGACGATTTCTATCTGGAAAATCTCTATGGAGACTATGAACCTGGTGAAGTTAAGGTTGGAAATATGGGTTTTGTGCTGAATGAAACCAGTGTCGAAGAACTTGAGTCTATCACAATTAAAACGAGTGATGTCATGGATGGCGAACAGAAGTCTATCAATGACGGCGAGGAAATGACGATTACTTTTAAATGATTTTAGCGACAGTATAGACCATATCCCTTGAGGGTGTGGTCTTTTTTATATTATTTAAAGGAGTTTTGTAAGTTAATGTCAAATCAATGGTAGAGTATGGTGAACCAAGGAGCAGGCTATCATACAGAAAGGGGCATCTGGATGAAGAGGCCATTAGGGGTTACATTAATCAGCTATTTTTACATATTTGGTGCATTGGTTTTATTATTTACGGCTATCTTTTATCAGGCTGAAGCTCAACCTATTAGTATAGCAGAACGATTCGGAATACCAAACGCCCCTGAAAAAATCGTAAGAGTGACTGTTGCTTTGTTTTCCGCAGGAATGATTTATGGTTATATGAGGTTGAAAAAATGGGGGTTCTGGTTAATGGTATCCTACTCGATTCTTTTTGGACTAATTAGCCTGCTGCTTATCACGGACCAATCTCCCCAGCCCTACACCGGTAACTTTGTGTGGTCTATGATTGTTTTGATCTATACGGTTTATGTAAGAGATGTATTTTTAAATAAAAGCTTCCACTATAAAAAGAACTGACCAGCCTAAGCCAGGCTGGTCAGTTCTTCTCTTCAGAAAAAAATTTCTTCAAACCTAATCCGATAAACGTACCGATCAAACCGGCTATAGTTGTCCTTACCAAGCTTCCCCAATCGGTTGGCCCGTCTTGTAAAAAGCCCAACACAATCACAACCACGATCGCCCCAAACACGTAAGGCGAGCCTTTCTTTATTACTTCTATCAAAGGGTTTACCCCCCTACTCCTTTACGGGTGCAAATACCGTCTGGTTGCGCGCAGCTCCAAACCCTGCTGCTATCATGACAACCAATATTCCAATAAATATTACGATCGGTGTGATGACAGTTGCGGACACATCAAGTATCATTCCGATCAGGGTCGGACCGATGGCAGCCAAGGCATATCCAAATGATTGCGCCATTCCGGATAACGCCGCACTCTCACGGGCGTTGGCAGCACGGAGACCAAGAAGGGTGAGGGCAAGGCTGATACTGGACGCCTGCCCCATCCCCATCAGCATGACACTCCCGGTCAGCCAGCCAGTACTGGTGCTTACTAACATTCCGGTCAAGCCGGTAAGATACAGTACCCCTATCATCATGATCAGTCCCCGCTGGTTACGGAAGCGGTCAGCCAGCACGGGGGTCAGAAAGGTCATCGGCAGTCCGGCCAACTGCATCGTGGAAACCATCCATCCTGCTGCCGCAATCCCAAGTCCTTTTCCAGTCATGATCTCCGGCAGCCAGGTAATCAGGCTGTAAAATAAGAATGATTGAAGTCCCATAAAAATAGTCACCTGCCAGGCTATTTTCGATTTCCAGATCGGAGGGCCTGACAGCCCGGCGATGGTTTTATCCTCGTTTTTCACCGGACGGGATAGCTGGGGAACCCATAATATAGCAGCAATCAGGGCGAGCAGTACCCAGGCGAACAGCGCTTTTTCCCATCCAAGCCCCAATCCTTCAGCAAGCGGGATGCTAAGTCCTGAACCGACTGCAGAAAAAATGGACATCGAGGTGGTATAAACAGCTGTCATCAAGCCGATTCTTCCTGGATACCTGCCCTTGATGATTCCCGGAAGCAGCACATTGGAAATAGCAATCCCTATTCCAACGAGCGCAGTACCCGTATATAACGTCGGCGCAGCGGCAATGTAGCGAATCGAGATGCCAAGCATCAGCGTCACTAACCCTGCGAAAACCATCCGCTCATAACCAAAACGGTTTCCGAGCTGCGGAGCTAGAAAAGAAAATATCGCAAAGGAAATCAACGGCAGTGTGGTGATAAATCCGGCAGCCCCATAGGAAATCCCAAGATCGATTCGAATGGAACTGATGAGCGGACCGACACCCGTTATTGCCGGCCGCAAATTGAACGCCACAAAGATGACGCCTATGATGAAAAGAATCTTTTTCGTTTGTTGAGGGTGGTCTGTCATTATTATTTTCCTCTCGTGACGTGAATCTTTATTTATCATCCTACCATTTTCAAAATTATTGTAAATCGGGAAGACCTTTCAAATAAGTTGCCCGTAAACGGAAGGGAACGTAAAATAGAAAGAATATAATACATCGATGGAAGGGGTGATGAAGCGTTGAAGAAACTTTCACTCAAAGACTACTGGCTGGGAAGACTGCTCGCTTCTGACCCCGGGCGTAAACGGTTGAACCAGGCGGGCAAAGCAACCCTCAGTTTAATATCAGCGGTGTTTACCGTCATTTCCTTATATGGCATGGCTGCACAGGAAGCACTATCGCCCGCAATCGTAGCCGGCATGTGTGGAATGCTTGGAGTCATGGCAGTGATGGACGATACAAAACAGGAAAAACAAGTAACCACCGGGCTGCTTGTAATTTCTGCTATGGGCGGTGTGACATTCGGTGCACTGCTGGCGGAAAGTGTGTTTCTCGTCTCCTCACTTATGGTCGCTGTTGTTTTTTCCGCTTTTTATTTCACCCGTTTCGGAAGCAGGTACTTTTCCCTTGGCATGATCGCCTTCATGACAGTCTATATTTCATCTTTTTTAAAATTATCACCCGCTCAGTTCCCGTGGTTTTATATCGCAATTGTCATTGGAGTCAGCTACGCTTTTCTCTATAACTTCATTATTTTCAAAGATTCTGCACATATGCTGAAGAGAAGCATCCAGTCCTTTCATACTCAGGCAAACCTCACTTTCCAATTGCTGATCGATATGATCGAGGATCCGGAAGTAAAGGAATCCCGGGCGAAAAAACTTTATTATAACGTTGGGAAACTAAGAGAGTATGCCAGAAACGTTGCCACGGATTTGAACACCCATGATGTTAGCGAATTATGGCCAGGTCTTACAACATCACAAGTAAGACTTTATGTATTCGATGCCGCCATGTTTGTTGAAACCTTAGCGGATTCGCTTGCAGAACTGAAGCGGAACGATGCATTTGAAACGGAAGAAGTGAGGCAATTACTCGTGGAGGTCATCGTTGCACTTCGGAAAGCCGATGTGCTCTCCCCTGCCTACGAAAAAGAAAATTTGCATATCGCTCAACGAGCCACTGTGAAATTTCGTGATACGATCAATCAGCTATTTGAAGACCATGGCCCCCGTCCCAAGGGCAGGCTTTATTTATTGCGACGTATCGAGTCGATTGCTGATCATGTCACCAACGGGGCAATCGAAATTCAGCTTTCCTTGCAAACAGGAGATAACGGACAACACGCTGATGAGGAACAGAAGAATGAGGACGAAGAAACCTCAGAAGAGGAAAAGAAAGAAGGACTGAAACCTTCCACGAAGAAAGCACTCCAGGCCTTGGCAGGCGGAACCATCGCCGTTATTGTCGGTCATATCATTTCACCGATCCAGCCTTACTGGGTGATTTTGACGACATTCATCATCTTACTCGGGACAGAAACCGTTGGCCGCACCTACTTGAAAGGATTTCAGCGATCCGTCGGAACGGTTATCGGAGCGATTATCGGGTTCGGACTTGCCCGCCTTGTTTCCGACTATACTGCCCTTGAAGTGCTGCTGATCTTTATCGTCGTATTTTCCGCCTTCTACATTTTGACTGTTTCCTACACGGCAATGAGTATTTTCATTACGCTGCTTATTGCCTTCATGTACGACCTGTTATTAGGCGGAATCAGCTTTGCTTTATTAGGCGCTCGTGTTGTGGATACGATTGCCGGCGGAGCAATTGCGTTTATCGTATCGGCGGTACTCTTACCGACAAAAACCCATGACAAGGTAAACGAGACGTTCGCTGACTATCTGGATGAGTTAAAAGGGTATGTGATTCCTTATGTAAGAAGCTTTCATGAGCCGGTTAAGGTGAAGGACCTGGCAGAACAGGCGTTTACAATGGAAGAAAAAGTCCAGGCCATCAAAGACGAATCCCGCCCGATGCTGCAGCGGCCGGGCGCAATGAAGCGTTCTGAATTATCGCGGTGGATTACGATTTTCACAGCGATCAACTACTACGCCAAACATCTGGTGGCTTCTGCTTATCAGAAAAATTTTGTCTATCCGGAGGAACTGAAGGATGTTTTTCCGAAGATGGAGGAAAAGTTGGCACATAACCTTGAGGTTCTGTCCGCAAAAATTAAAGGCGAAGCGCATGCAGCCGAATTATATGACCTGCAGGAAGAGCGAGCCCAAATTGAGCGCCTCGCCCCTGGAAGCGAGCAGGGACATGGGGACCTCGTTCACCACCTTTATTATGTATGGCGCATTAACCAGTCGCTGTTAGTACTCGCAGTAAAATTAGGGTTGAAATAAAAAAGGACTCCGCTGGTGGAGTCCTTTTTCTTTATTCAAGCAGACCATCATTGATTTCTCCGCAGGCGATTCGTACGCCGGCATCACCAGATGGCTGGGATTCATTATCGTCAGGCTCCGCATGAATCACTAATGCTGTTCCTTCTTCTTTCAATAAGGAGTTGTCTTCCCCTTTTTTCATGGTTACATTTTCTGCCAATATTTCCTCCTGAATGGATCCGTCATCACCTACGTCGATGTTTGGAAGGTCTCCGGCATGCGGTCCATCTTCGCTATTGGTTCCATGACTCACACCTTCCGGGTTGAAGTGACCACCGGCCGATTCAAATTCAGGTGCCTCGCATGTGCCTGTTTCATGAATGTGGAAGCCATGTTCATCCGGTGGAAGTCCTGACGCATCCAGGCTGATCAGTACACCGTCTTCCTGCTGTTTCAACTTGGCGGTACCAATATTTTCATCATCGGGATCTTTTAGATCGACGGTGACCTCTTCGGTCTCGGCACCTTCTTCTTCCTTGCTCTCGCCGTCTTCGTTTTCCTGACTTTCTTCGCTGTTCTGCTCTTCGTTATTCTCTTCGGTTGTATCCTCGTTTCCACTGTTTTCGCCGCTTTCTTCGTTGCCGCCACAGGCAGCAAGTATGGCGATCATCAATACGGTAATCGCAAGCAACATCCAGCGCTTCATCGGCACATCGCTCCTTTTTTGTAAAAATTTCATGCTATGTATCTTTTTACGAAATAAGGAGCTGATAAACGTGATGGATGCAAAATTGGACTTTCATCCTAATGGAAGTGTGCAAGAAGTCGGGGGTTGGTGCTGTTTTTTTGCGGATAGATGGAGGGTTCTGACTTAACTCTCGAACATTCTTCCCTAACGCCCCAAAAAAAGAAGCCGGGGGAGTCCCCGGCTCACTTGCTGATTATTCTTCTCTAGCTTCTACAGAAACAGTCTCCGTTTCTTCATCTTCTTCTTTTTCGTCTTCTTCTTCAACTGCTTCTTCAGTTTCTTCGTCTACTTCCACTTCTTCTTCAGTATCTTCATCAGTTTCCACAGACTCTTCCTCTGTTGCTTCCTCTTCTAATGCCACAGCAAGGACTGCAGAATTTTCAGATGCATTCTCTTTCGCTGTTTCACTTGCGTTTGCAGATGCTTGAGCATTTACTTTGTTTTCTTCTGCTTTGTTTACTTCTTCTTGTTCTTCATCTTCTTCGGTTGCTTCTCCACTTTCTTCATCTGTTGCCGCTTCTTCTGTGGAATCTTCTTCCGTTGCTGTTTCTTCTTCAGCTGCTTCTTCTTCTATCACATCTTCGTCAACTTCCCCTGCTAGAACCGCGGAATTTTCAGATGCGTTTTCTTTTGCTGTTTCACTTGCATTTGCTGATGCTTGGGCGTTTGCTTTGTTTTCTTGTGCTTTGTTTACTTTTTCTTGTTCTTTGTCTGCTGCCTCGTCTTCATCTTCTTCCGTTGCTTCTTCACTTTCTTCGTCTAGTTCAACTTCTTCTGCAGCCTCTTCTTCTGTACCTTCTTCGGTTGTAACTTCAGCTTCTCCAGCCAATACCGCGGAGTTTTCAGATGCGTTTTCTTTTGCTGTCTCGCTTGCATTCGCGGAAGCTTGAGCGTTTGCTTTGTTTTCCTGAGATGTATTTACTTTTTCTTCGGCCTGAACCGTTTTTTCTTCTTCATCGGCTTTCACAGAAACTTCTGCTTTTCCTTTGGCTTTTGCTTCTGCTTTTTTCTCAGCTGCTGCTTCTTGTTTTTCCACCACTTTTACAGATATTTCTGCATTGGAAGATGCTGCGTCTGTGGACTGGACGCCAACGAATGCTCCGATTGTCAATGTTCCTGCAAATACTAGAGATTTAACCCATGTGTTTTTCATGTTTGAATCGCTCCTTAATTTTTATTAGTGATGTAGTTTATATCCTCTTATAAAAAATTAAGAAGCGTTTTTCGGTGGTTCTGCTGGCGGTGCATTCACCCATTGATCTGTGAGAAAATCAGATCGCATACCGATTGTTTGAGAATGGGCCGCAACAAGCAGGAAAGAACCTGGCAGATTTCCTTTAATCAAAGAGAATGAAGTTTGGCCGCCAAGGTCGCCTCCGCCCGAAGATACTGGTGATGGGAACGAAGCTGGCTTGGTCATATGTATCTGAGCGATCGGTTTTTCCCTCGGCTCTGGTTGTGGTGCCGGCTCTTCTTGTTCCTGTTTATTGCGTTCCTGATCGTCTGCTGGAACAGGAGCTTTCGAAGCCCCTTGATCAGCTGCTGAAGGCTCAACTTTTACGTTCGTTGGCTCGGCTTCAGCTTCTACTGGCTGCAATTCCTCTTTTCCATCAGCCTGATTATCTTTAGAGCTCTTTTGGGTATTCGTCTTTGTAGCTGGCTCTTCTTTAGTGGCTGAGGTCTTTTCTACCGGTCGGTTTGACCTCCCCTTATCTTCATACGGCTTATCTATAACCGCTTTTTTAACGGTTTCTTTTTTCTGTGCTGCTTCCCGTTTTACCTTATCAGCAGTTTCAGAGGCTTTGTCATTCGCCTGGGGTGGAAAGGATTTGTCAGCAGCATCTTCCGCATGTTTGTTCTTTCTATCATCCTTATAGATGTTACCTGTCGTCTCTTGAGAGGTTTGCTTGCCATGACTAGAAGCTGCTTCAGCAGTTTCAGAGGCTTGGCTCTCTTTCTCTGCTGCTTGTTCTTTGGCAGCCTGAGAAGTTTCTTCGCCTTTCTCTGCAGCCTCTTCAGCGACAGGGGTTGATGTTTCTTTATATTCATCAGCCTGTGGTGATGCCTGCTCAGGGGTTTTTCCGTTATTCGCAAACGTATCGGCTGGAAGGAAAAATACCGCCAGTACCATTAGAAATACATATAACAATGGTCTTTTGCGCATATGCTCACCTCCTTCCCTCTATTTACAAACATTCCTGAATTTTGTTATTTTTTCGTCCGTTTTCTGAAAATTGTGTTAGGATTTGTCAAATTATTCAACAAAAAAGACCGGCATCACCGGTCTTTTAACTTTCTTCTTTTTCGGTCTTACTAATGATAGACGTTCCGGCAAGGTCACCGGTTACATTCAATGCTGTCGCTCCCATGCCTACAAGGGCATCGACGGATGTGAGTAATGCGACGACTTCCATTGGCAGGCCGACTTGCGTGAACACGGTTGCTATCATGACAATCCCGGCACCTGGAACTCCAGCTGTCCCAATGGAGGCAAGTGTACCGACAATGACGATGGCCAGCATTTCTCCGAGTCCAAGTTCTGTACCAGTATAGTTGGCAGCAAATACAGCAGAAACGGCGATCCGGATCGCTGCGCCATCCATATTGATGGTTGCCCCGAGCGGAAGGCTGAAACCGTATAAGCTTTTGGAAATACCGAGGTTGTTAGCGGCATTCAGTGTCAACGGCAAAGTTCCAGAGCTGCTTTGGGTGACAAAAGCGGTAATCATCGGTGTCCGTGCCTGCGAAAAGAATTTTCCTGGACTTACTTTAAACAACAGCATTAGTACAATATAAATGACAACCTGCACGATGATCGCTATATAGAGCACACCAATCATGTTCCCGAGGGATAAAATCGTGTTCATTCCCTGATTGCCGACCGTTTGGGCGATGATGGCAAAAATACCGATGGGAACGTACTGCAAAATCACATGCATGATTTTGAATGTCGCTTCATTGAGTCCATCAGCCATTTTATAAACGTGCTCCCCGAGAGCCCCGTGCTCTGTAGACCCTCGTAATGCGGAAATCGCAATCCCGAATGCGATAGCGGTAAAAATGATGCCGAGCAGATTCATTTCATTGAACGCTGTTACGATATTTTCCGGTACGATATTGAGAAGCACACTCGCCACTCCTGGATGTTCTCCTGCATCGACTGTCTGGTCCGTCTGCTGTGTTACCCCTTCCCCGGGCTTCATGATGCCCGCTACTGTCAAACCTACAATCAGTGCAAGCGCAGATGTAGCGACGTAATAAAGAAATACTTTTCCGCCCATTCTGCTCAGGTTAGCGAGGCGCGTCTGGTTTACCCCTACAATTAAAGTAAATAAAATCAAAGGTATAATGATGAATTGCAATAATCGAAGCAATAAATCACCGAATGGTGCTAACACGCTCGTGCTTTCACCAAAAATAAACCCTGTGAGAATACCAAGAATAAGAGCAATTGTTATTTTAACGATCAGCGATACATCTCTGTATCGCTTCCAAAGTGTCTTAATATTTATCCCCCCTCAAGCATAATAAATCCTATTTTATTTCTCGGAATTTTATAATAATTTACTAAAACAGGAGATAAAAGTCAAAACAAAGGACTTCATGCCCATCCTTCATCCTTTTATAGTATAGCTACCTCTGTTAAAACAAATAGTATGATTATCACTGATTTCCGGGAGGTGATTACGATTAAAGCACAGCGCGCACAGGATATAGCTTTCTCCTCCGAGATGGTGAATGTAACCTATAACGGAGAAAGCGTCTACATCGAACACGTCGATGAAACAAGCGGAACAGCTACGATTCACCCGCTTAATAATCCAGAACAAAAGCAAAGCGTTCCGGTAGACAGTTTACAGGAACAGTAAGGATCAGAACCCGTCACCCCAAGGGTGGCGGGTTCTTTTTATTAGCTCCGGTCCGATTGTCTTCTCGCAAACTCATCTCGTTCTCCCCCGTCAGATAACTCCTCAGAAAACTCTGCTCTATCACCTGGATGTTCATTTAAATAACTATTTTCTCCCGGCGCAAAGGTATCGTTTTGCACACTGTAATCTTCCAGACCTGGGTGAGCCGTTTCAAGCTCTATTTCATTGTTGTCCCTTGTTTCGACTTCTAATTTACGCTTTTTCGTCTTATCATCCATGGTATCCTATCCTTTCGAGTTTAGCTTTTGTCTTTCCATGTTTATAATGGTACAAAAAGTGGTGTTTATGTATGCTTGGGGTAACCATGCCATTTCCGTTTCATCCAGCCCTAAACGTAGCCACTCCTTTACCAAATAGAGGTGACATCCATTGCCAAAGCCCCGGTTCAAGCTAAGCACGATGATTATATTATTTGTCTGCATCGTCGTATTGGTATCTTTATTAATCACGGATCTTCTTATCACCAATACGACAAGCGACAACATCGAAGCACAGTTAGAAGAAAAAGCTCAAATCGTCTCCCGTACGGTCGCAGAGTCTCGGGTGGTCAAAACCGGCCTGCAGGACAAAGCACAGGAAAATAATATTCAGGATTATGCGATGACGATCCAGGATGCTGCTGATGTTATGTTTGTGGTCGTCATGAATATGGACGGCATCCGGAAATCTCATCCAGAGCCGGACCGGATCGGCAATCATTTTGTCGGTGGTGACGAGAAACGCGTCCTTCAAGGAGAAGCATATACTTCCAGATCGACCGGAACGCTTGGAAAATCACTGCGTGCGTTTACTCCTATTTATGACGATGAACAAAATCAGATCGGAGCGGTAGCTGTCGGCATCTCTCTGCAGGCTGTGGAGGCGTCCATAAAGCAAAGCCAGAAACAGATTGTAATCGGAACGGTCATCGGCTTGATTGTCGGTATTATTGGCGCTTTCCTGCTTGCTAATTATATTAAGAAAAGCTTATTCGGTTTAGAGCCTCATGCTATTGCAAGGATTCATGAAGAAAGGAATCAAATGCTTCATTCCGTCCATGAAGGGATTATTGCCATCGACAAAGATGCTAATATCGTACTTGTAAACAGATCCGCACGCCGGATTTTTCAAAAGGCCGGACTGATGGTAAAAGAACCCATCGGAATGAAAATTAATGAATTTTTGCCTGGAACATTGCTGGCTGATATTCTAACCGATCCAGAGCCAGACCTTGACGAAGAGCAAGTAATCAATGGCGTATCGATCATCACCAACCGGGTTCCGATTGTCGTTAACGAGGAGATTGTTGGCGCAATCGCGACTTTCCGGGACAAAACAGAGGTCAACCAATTAGCCGAGCAGCTGACCGGGGTACAGATGTATGCCGATACACTTCGGGCGCAGTCCCATGAATTCATGAACCAGCTTCATGTCCTGCTTGGGATGATTAAATTAGAGGAATATGATCAGGTAAAAGGCTTCATCAGCAAACTGGTCGACCACCAGGCACATGAGGTAGGCAATGTCACTCGGTCGATTAAGGATCCAGCATTTGCCGGTTTTATCATCGGAAAAATCAGTTATGCCCGTGAATCGCATGTTAATTTTGCAATCCATAGTGAAACGACGATACCAAAGCCTTATGACCCATCGCTGACGCATGAGTTGATTACCATTCTCGGAAATGTCATTGATAATGCCATCGAAAGTGTCAGTCATTCGGAGCAAAAAGAGGTCAGTCTAGAGCTCTCTTATATCGATGAGCTTTTGACAATGACGGTCACCGATACCGGAGACGGGATAGATGAACATAAGCAAGAGGAAATTTTCCAAAAAGGAATTTCAAGTAAAAAAGGCCACCACCGCGGCTTTGGCCTCTATTTGGCAAAAAATAGTGTAGAGCAGCTGGAAGGGTCGATTGAAGTAGACTCCAGTCCCGGACAAGATACAACCTTTATCATCATAATTCCTTATGAATCAGGAGGTGACGGCAATGATTAAAGTGTTGGTCGTAGAAGATGATCCGATGGTAGCGGCACTGAACAAGCAATATGTTGAACAAATGGATGGCTTCACTCTCAGCGGAACAGCGGCAAACACGGATGAGGCCGTTGGACATATGGCTAAAGTTAAAGTCGATTTGATACTGCTAGATGTGTATATGCCAGGGTCGAATGGCATTGATTTTCTTAGGCAGATCCGGGAGCAAAATGAGGATGTGGATGTCATTCTGATTACAGCCGCTTCGGAAATGGAGCAGATTCAGCAGTCCTTACGGCTCGGGGCGATCGATTATTTAATCAAACCATTTGAGTTCGACCACTTCCAGGAGGCATTAACGCGGTACAAAAATAATTATTATAAACTCCATCATAAAAGCAGTGTCAGCCAACAGGAGCTGGACCGCCTGTTCCGGAAGAAAAGCCAGCCTGCCTCCAACCAGTCGAAGCCACAGGAACTGCCAAAGGGGCTTACGAAAAATACGTTGCAGACAATTAATGAGTCAATCCTTTTCTATGGGGGGCAAACTTTTTCCACCGAAGATATTGCAGAAGCAGCAAATATTTCACGGGTATCGGTAAGGAAATATTTAAAATTCCTCACAGATATCGGTTATTTGGAAGAAGACTTGATCTACGGCGTCGGCCGCCCGATTTATCAATATCAGCTGAATGAGGAAAGGCAGCACATTATTGCTTCTTATTTATAAAGCTTTCTACTAAAAAGGGAACTTCCTGATTAGAGAAGTTCCCTTTTTTACTTCCGTGAACAATATTTAAATAGACTAGCGATTGGTATCATTAATGGTTCAGGATTTAGCCGTTTTCGCCATGAAGCTAGTAAAGCAACCTGGCCGGTTGCTTTTTTTAATTACAATACTATCAATAGTTTCATAATGTGTGAAATTTGTGTGAACTTTCTTATTATTGAAACTAAGAAATTGAAAGCGTTTACGTTTTATTCATTTAATTTAAAAAGGAGTGATTGAGATGTCTCAGACAGCCAGAGAACTCGAATACGAACGACAGACGGACGCCCAAGTCACAGAAATGCATAGCGAAAAGAAGAAACTAACGATTTTTGAAATACCGGTACTATGGTTCGGGATTTTTGCAGCGATTACAATTTTAAGCATGTATACAGGCAACCTCCCCGGTGGTATGATCGGAAGCTTGCTTGTCATGATGGTATTTGGTGAATTATTAGGTTTCGTCGGGGACCGTACACCGATTGTCCGAACTTTTCTTGGCGGCGGTGCGATTATCGCCATCTTCGGCGCAGCGTTTATGGTCTATGCCGGATGGCTGCCGGAAGCATCGGTAACTTCCATGACGGAATTCATGAAGGACGGAGGCTTCCTTAACTTCTATATCGCCGCTTTGATCACTGGAAGTATTCTAGGTATGAACAAAAAGATTCTTGTAAAAGTAGGTTTACGCTACTTCCTGCCAATCTTCGGTGCTGTTATCGGTGCCATGGCGTTTGCCGGCCTGTTAGGTGCTTTGGTCGGATTCTCCATCAGGGATGCAGTGCTCGTCATTACGATGCCAATCATGGGCGGCGGCATGGGCGCTGGCGCTGTACCAATGAGTCAAATCTACTCTGAGATGCTCGGAAATGATCCAAGCTACTATATTTCCATGCTTGTGCCGGCGCTGGCGCTTGGTAACGTGTTCGCGATTGTGCTTGCCAGCATGCTTAACCTGCTTGGAAAAAAAGTGCCTTCTCTTACCGGGAACGGTCAGCTAATCCAGGGATTCAGTTATAAAGAGGAAAAACAAACCTATGATATTCAGAAAATGGGAATCGGACTGCTTGCGGCCATCACTTTCTTTGCTGTTGGTACCTTGCTCGGAGATTTCATCCCGCTTCATCCTTATGCGTTGATGATCATTATCGTCGCAATTGCGAAAATTGCTGATATCATTCCAAAAAATGTTCTCGAAGGTGCAAGCCAGTGGTATAAATTTGTTGCCAGCAACTGGACACTTGCCTTGCTGTTCGGTATCGGAATCGCCTACACGGATTTAAATACCGTAATTGAAGCAATGACCCTACAGTACATTTTGACCGTATTTGGTGTTGTGTTTGGTGCTATCATTGGAGCTGGACTGCTTGGTAAATTGGTCGGCTTCTATCCCATCGAAGCAGCGATTACAGCAGGACTTTGTATGGCTAACATGGGTGGTACGGGTGACGTTGCGGTCCTTTCCGCTTCCAGAAGAATGGAACTGATGCCGTTCGCACAAATCTCATCCCGTTTAGGTGGAGCTTTGATTCTGCTGTTAGCCGGTTTAATCATTCCGCTATTATCGTAATGGTTTCACACTCAACATAAACCTGTGTATCCATGGATGCCGGGGCTGTCTTTGAACTTTCAGAGGCAGCTCCTTTTGTGATTTTAAATTTCAAGTGAATGTGGTGAAGAATATGGACGTCATTCTAATTGTAATTCCAGCTTTTATTATTTTTGCTGTCGGTTTTATCGGGCAAAAGAAAATAGGCTTTGACCGAAAATCTATCTCCACGGCAGCTCTTTACCTAATGTACCCTTTTCTGGCATTTCGGACGTTTTATACGAATGAAGTAACCATCGATTACTTATATATTGTGATTTTTTGCGTATCGCTGATGCTCCTTCTGATTTTACTGGTCGTTGTCGTCTCAAAAATTCAAGCCCAATCAAAATCGAAGTCTTCCGCGTTAGTACTTGCCAGCGTGTTTATGAACAGCGGTAACTATGGTGTTCCTATCATTTTATTTGCTTACGGAGAAGCCGGTGTAGACTATGCCATCATCATGATGGTCGTCCAATCGTTATTAATGAACACGGTAGGTCTTTATTTTGCCGCCCGGGGAAGCAGTACGGCTGATCATAGTTTTAAAGATTCGCTCGTTAAAATTGCCCGGATGCCGATCAACTATGCGGTTATCCTGGGATTGATGACACAGGTATTCAGTGTAAGCATTCCAGAGTTCATTATGCAGTCTGTCAATTTCATTGCGGATGCTACAATTCCTACCATTATGATCGTGCTCGGCATGCAGCTCGCATCACTGACGAAGGGGACAGTAAAATGGGCTGACCTTTCGACTATATTTTCGATACGATTGATTGTCTCACCTGTTATCGCTTTATTATTGACGATGGTCATGGGATTAGATCCGATGCTCGCCAGTATCCTGATAATTTTAGCAGCGATGCCGACGGCGGCGAACACGACGATGTATTCCCTGCAGTTCAACACCGAACCACAGCTGGTTTCCTACAGTACACTGGTGACAACGGTTGCCAGTTTAATCACCGTGCCATTGATGCTCTGGCTCGTTGGTGCGGTATCCTAGCAATCTCCTTTTTCATGCTATACTAAAAGAAAAAGGAGGCGAATCGATTGGCAGAATACGTAGAGAATGCGATACAAGACGTTTATCCCGATGATTTTTCCTGGTGTTATGGATGCGGCAGGCTGAATAAGGAAGGACATCAGTTCCGCACGGGTTGGGATGGTGCTCAGACGGTGACGGTTTACACGCCACGTCCGGAACATACCGCTGTGCCTGGTTTTGTTTATGGCGGTTTGACCGCTTCCTTAATCGATTGTCACGGAACAGGGTCAGCTGCTTTAGCCTTACACCGTAAGAATGGGCATGAGCCTGGTGATGGGGCAGAAGCGCCGCGTTTTGTAACTGCTTCCTTGGAAGTGAAATTTATGAAACCGACACCTCAGGACGTTCCATTGAAAGCAGTGGGAACAGTAGAAGAAATTCATCCTAAAAAATTCAAGGTACATACAGAAGTGTACGCCGGTGATGTGCTTTGTTCTAGTGGAGAAGTAGTTGCCGCGCTGATGCCGGAATCATTTGGCAAGTAATAGATTTTCCCAGCCACTCTATTAATAGGGTGGCTTTCCTTTTGCAGGAACTTAAATACATAAATGGTGTCCTTACCTTATATTTCTTGTAAAACTATTATTATCTCAGCTTAATGTCAGTGAAACCTTTTTACAGTATTCATCTGTTAGACTAGGTATTGGCTTGGAAGCGACATGCTTCGACAAGCTGCAACAACACGAATACTCTCTAGGAGGAATTTCATGTACAACACAAAACTTTCAGTAAGGAAATATCTTGTCTCGTCCGCTTTGGTTACGTCACTGGCCTTCATTCCCGTTCTAAGTGAAGGGGCTTTTGCAAAAGCTGACCCTACCCAGGACGATTCCAATGTTTCTGAAACGCAGGTAGAAACGTCTTATATAGATAATGGGGACACTGGCCAGGAGGTAGAAGCACTGCAGGCGGATTTGGAGGCACTAGGTTATTATACATATAACCTGGACGGCATCTTCGGTCCGATAACAGAAGATGCAGTTAAAGACTTTCAGTCAGACCAGGGTCTTGCCGTAGACGGAATTGCCGGGCCGGATACGATGGCAGCGATTGACGGAACAGCAAATGTGGAAAGTGAAGAAACAGAAGCTCAGGAAGAAACGGTTTCTTTGAATGACGCTACCGAGGATTCATCTTCTGAAGAGGCAGCTTCCTCTTCTGATGTTGTGGCCATCGCAGAGAGTGTCATCGGTACCCCTTATGTATGGGGCGGAACTACTCCGGACGGCTTTGACAGCAGTGGGTTCATCCAGTATGTATTCGCACAAGTAGGCGTTGAGCTGGATAGAAAAGAAAGTGATATGTGGTTGAATAATGGTACTACCGTAGAATCTCCAAGTGTGGGCGACGTTATCTTCTTCGAAGGTACGTATGATACAGAAGGAGCTTCTCACAGCGGTATCTATATCGGCGACAACAAAATGATCCACGCAGGGTCTGACGGTGTAGAAGTAGCTGACATTACGATTGACTACTGGCAAGATCATTATCTAGGCGTAAAATCCTTCCAATAATAGTTGAAAGTTATTTACCCCGGGTCCTCCAGATATTGGAGGGCTCGGGGTATTATTTTTGGTTACATCATCTTTTCCATTTTTCTTTCAGCATGCCATAAACGACATGGTCGACATAATGGTCGTATAGCCATTCCGCCTGTCGGATTCTTCCCTCTTCCACGAACCCCAGACGCTCCGGAACTGCCCGGCTTTTCTTATTCTCATAAGCTGCCTTGATATCGACACGGTTCAAACTTAACTCCGTGAAGGCATAATCGGTCAGTGCTTTTGCGACCCTTGTCATGATGCCGTTTCCCTGATATGCTTCGCCGAGCCAATAGCCAATGTAAGCTACTTTGTTCGTCCAATCAATATTGTTGTAACCAACCGTACCTGCGATTTCTCCTTTATAGAGGATGAAAGTGGTCAGGCTTTTGTTTTCTATGTACCCTTTTCTGGCAATCTGGATGAAAGCCTTCGTATCTTCCACACGCTTTGTCATATCTACCCACCCGAGCCATTCCCGCAGATGGTCACGTGAATTATCCGTCAATTCAAACACACAATCAGCATCAGCAGCCTCCGGTAATTTCAGCGATATATCTTCATCGATTTTAAATGTAAACATGGGACTCCCCTCCCTATTTATGGTTAGATTCTATTCTAACACTTTTAACTAGAAGGGAACTTTTTCAAAATTAAAGACGCACCTGGTAATAAGTGCGTCTTGCTTCCTAAGTCAGCCATTGAATTTTACAATCGGCTTGACGGTTTTTCCTTCTTTAGATTCTTCGAAAGCCTGGTTGATTTCATCCATTTCATAAAATTTCACCAGCTTATCGAATGGGAATTTACCTTCTTTATAATACTCTACGAGTTGCGGGATAAATACCTGTGGGACAGAGTCGCCTTCAATGGCACCGACCAGGCCTTTCCCTTCAGCCATAATATCTTCAAACACATTGAATTCTGTTTCTTGCGTAACTCCAACAACAGCTGAGGTACCAAGAGGCTTTAAAGCCTGGACAGACTGAACGGCAAGAGCGGGAACACTGGTTGTCTCCACAGCATAGTTTGTTCCGCCGCTGGTGATGTTTTTAATTTCTTCAACCGTTTCTACTTCTTTCCCGTTGATCGTGTGAGTCGCTCCTAACTCTTTTGCCATTTCGAGTCTGCTATCGTGGACATCGATTGCTATAATTTTGGAACAGCCGATGATTTTGGCTGCCATAACGGCGCTTAGCCCTACAGCACCACATCCGTAGACAGCAATAGACTCGCCGAACTTTGGCTTCAGTTTATTCAATACTGTTCCTGCACCTGTTTGTATGCCACACCCCAACGGTCCGAGCAGCTCTAAATCCACCTCTTTATCCACTTTTACTACGTTTCTCTGATTAGCTACAGCATAAGTTCCGAAAGAGGATTGGCCAAAAAAGGTGGAAAGCTCTTTTCCATCTTGATGGAGTCGTTTGGTTTCATCGTTCATGATCCCCCCAAAATTGAGCTTGTTAAACTCCAAACAGTAAGCTGGATGGCCAGTATGGCAATTTTCACAATGCCCGCATGAAGAGAAAGATAACACTACATGGTCACCTGGTCCTACTGTTCTAACCCCATCTCCTACTTTCTCGACTATACCGGCGCCTTCATGACCAAGCACTGCCGGAAGTGGAACTGGAACATCCTGATCCCTCGCTACAGCGTCGGTATGGCAGACACCCGTTGCCACTATTTTAATTAACACCTCATCATGCTTAGGCTCATCCAATTGAACATCTTCTATTTTAAAATCCTCACCCTTATCATGGGTTACCGCTGCTTTTATGTCCATCGTATAACGCTCCCTTCCATTTAGCTCATGGTAATAATTTTCCCCCAAACGGAACCTAAAAAACCCCACCACTCAGGTTCCAATATCTGGAGGACCCGGGGTAGGGCTGTTCTTTTATTACATTTCCTGTTCGGTTGGGCGCACGACGATTTCGTTGATGGCTACTTCTGCTGGTTCTTCCAGCGCAAAACGAATTGTTCTTGCGATGCTGTCTGGCTGGATCGCCATGTCATAAAGGTCATCAACACCGGACTTCAGATCATCATCAGTAATCGTAGAGGTAAGCTCTGTAGAGACAGCCCCTGGTGAGATGATGGTTGCCCGGATGTTACTGTTTTTTGATTCTTCCATCCGCAACCCATCGGTAATCGCTCGGACCGCAAACTTGGTGGCGCTGTATACGGCACTGCCAGGGAAAACAACATGACCTGCGACAGAGGAAAGGTTGATAATATGTCCCTGTTTCCGTTCACGCATGTGTGGAAGTACAGCGTTAATTCCATATAATACACCACGAATATTTACATCGATCATTTTATCCCATTCGTCCACTTTTTGTTTATTCAATAGGGATAGAGGCATCAGCCCGGCATTGTTCACCAGTGCGTCAATTTGACCAAATTCTTCAAGCGCATGTTGGGCTAATTGTTCCATTTCCTCCGCACTGGTGACATCGGTAGCTTTGTAAGTGGCCTCTCCACCACCCTGATTGATCTTGTCTCTCA
Source organism: Thalassobacillus sp. B23F22_16 (assembly GCF_043496955.1). Lineage (NCBI taxonomy): Bacteria > Bacillati > Bacillota > Bacilli > Caryophanales > Bacillaceae > Thalassobacillus > Thalassobacillus sp. B23F22_16. Next base: position 96,730 of record NZ_JBIEKD010000013.1, read on the forward strand.
ATTCCTGTAACCGTTCCTCACGTCGCGCGGCCAAGACCAACTTCGCGCCTTTCGAGGATAGTTCTTTGGCGGTTTCTTCACCAATTCCACTGGAAGCTCCAGTAATAATGACAACTTTATCTTGTAAATCAGGCATTCCAATGCCCTCCTTAAAATTATTTTTTTAACCTCCCTATTCCATTCCACTTTCAATAGCTGCTAAACTTAAGTAGTGAATCTCAAAATCAAAAATTGTTTTCATTTTTGAAAGGTTTACGGTTTTACAGCATAGAATTAGTGTAAGAATATTATAATATGTTGTTTACAGAGGAGGGAGCAAATGGACAAGATTGCTGTGTTTTGCGGAGCCAGCATGGGTGCATCCGATGTCTATGCACAAGGGGCCAAAGCTTTAGGTAAAGTAATGGCAAGACAAAACATCACCCTTGTCTACGGCGGATCAAGCGTCGGCATGATGGGGACCATTGCAGATGCCGTACTTGAAGAAAATGGACAGGCCATTGGAGTCATGCCAGGTTTTCTTGATGAAAAAGAACATACCCACCAGCACTTATCCGAACTGATCATGGTGGATTCGATGCATGAAAGAAAAGCGAAGATGGCAGAGCTTGCCGATGGGTTTATCGTAATGCCAGGCGGAGCGGGAACGATGGAAGAGTTTTTCGAAATCTTCACCTGGGCTCAGCTTGGACTTCATCGCAAACCATTCGGCCTCTATAATATCAACCAATATTATGAGCCGCTTGTTGCCTTGTTCAATCACATGGCCAAGGAGCGCTTCCTGGCAGAAGAGCACCGGACGATGACGTTAGTCGATGAGGACCCGGAAGGCCTGGTAAAGCAACTTTTACAATACAATGTTCCACGTGAAACAAAAACCTATATATCGGAAGAACAAACATAAAAAATACAGACCAGCAGGAATGCGGTCTGTATTTTTTATTGCTATCATATTAAAAGCCGTAGTCTTGATCGCGATCGGTCAGCGGAATATCATAATAACGATCGGCATCAATTTCATATACGTCTCCAGGTGCCACCTGATCGATGATACCATAAACACCGAGCTCAACAGCTTTTACCAGCTGTCCTCGTTTCTTTTGACCATAGCTTTGTGTCTGACCGGTTACTTCAAACAAGACGGCACCACTGCCGTTTAAGGCGAACGAACCGAGCGCAGTTCCTGGAAGGTTGAGATTCTGCGGGTAAAGGGTGATATTATCAAACGGTGAGTCACCTCGCTCCTGCAACGCATCGTAAACCGCCACATTCAACTGTTTAGAAAACTCAAAATCAAAGGTATCCGCGTACTCGCTATATTTTTCCCCTTCTTCGCTGTCCGGATGCGGGATAAAGTCCCCGGAGATGGAAAGTGTAACCTTATCATCGCTTCCTTCCACATAATATTCACCCTGGTGGTGAAGGTCAACGAAAACATCCACTTTACCGTGCTCTTCCATCAAGCCTTTGTAGACATCACGTACTGTTTGAGCTTCCGGTGTAATGTACCATCCTGGCTCGGAGGAATCAGCAGGAAAATCCTCAGCCTGTGGAACATAGTCCAAGTCAGGGTTGAAGTCACGGTTGACGTCAAAACCTGGCTGGGAGGCATAGTCCCAATACTGGTTCGTATAGGTATAATAGTTCCAGGAAGGCTGAGCATCTTCAAGCTGTGGAAACTCTTCCACAACATCTTCCCATGTCATATCATTCCCCCGGCGATTCAGTTCCGTTGCATCCGGGTTGACCATCGGCATCGCTACGATTGTAACCTCTTCTCGTAACTGCTTCATTTCCGGAGAATTACTGGAACCGATGTTTTGCAGCATGTTCAGCAACGCAGCCGTTCCTGTCTTTTCATTTCCATGGATTTCACTTTGGAGCAATAGAACTTTATCGCCTGTTCCAACAGTCGCCGTATAGATTTCACGGTTCTGGTTGGAATAACCAGCTACCTCTACATCGACGACACCCTGGCTGCTCTTTTCAATTTGAGCCAGTTTGTTGCTCAATTCCTCATGACTGATAAACCCATTGATGGAATATTCCTGGTTTATCGGTGTACCTGGATTCGTCCCGTGGGAATCGGCATAAACAGGAGCGGCGAGACCAGCTGTCAGAACGACGGAACTGCACAGCAATGCGAGTTTGTTCTTTTTCGTCAATGAAATTCCTCCTCATAAATTCAGAATATTCAACTTTATTCGTTCTTTTTCTACCAGTTCCTTTTGAAAAATGTAAAAACAGAACGTTCGGCTCACTAATTTAGGAATTATGGTTCATGTCTCAGACATGTGTTCTCAAAAGATTACGAGACTGTATAATAGAAAGATAGTATGGATAAAGGAGCTGATGTTATGGCGAAAAGCAGAATCGGACTGGCTGGAATCGGCAAATTGGGAAGGGCGATGATGAATCATTGGTATCGGCAGGAGGTCTCCCTTGGTATCTTTCATCCCGAGCAGCAGAAAGTAAAGAGTTTCATCAACGATTATCCGAACGGCTACCAGGTAAAAGCAATCAGCGAACTTGACATTGTACTTCTGGCACTGCCTGCGGATGCCATCATCCCTTTTCTCCATCATCATAAAAACACCGAAACGCTATTTATTAATATGGCAACATCCTTAATGACAGAGGATATTAAAAATGCATTTCCAGACGTGCACCTTGCAGGTCTGAAATTCATGGGACATGCCACTGACCTGCAAGAGCATGGAAATGGGCTGTTTATCAGTGAACAAACCCTGCCTGATTCTCTTATCGGTCTCTTCCAAAAAGTCGGAAGTATAGAAAATGATAATGAGGAGGTCGTGATCAACGTTAATAAACTGGCTACCTACCATGCTGTAAAAGCTGCTGTAGAAATAGAAGAACAATTCGAAAAAAAAGGACTCCCTGCTAAATATAAGGAAAGAGCATGGCGTTCGCTGGCTCCTGAAGTGATTCGCTCTTACAGCGAAGGAAAACTCGGGCACTTTGGACAGGAAGTTGTCAAAGAAGTGAAGGGTGAATAATAGAAGCATTGTTTCCTAGGAAACATTGGAAGGGTCAGGAATGTGCTACAATAACGCAGTAAGTGTTTATACAAGGAGTTAAAAGAATGAAAAACACAAAAGCTTTAGAAAGAAAAGCAACCGTACTCCAGACAGTTTCCCTTTTATTAGCCGTAATAGCCATCGTTCTGAAAGCCATCGGTGAAGGGAACGGCCTATTATTTACCGTCACGGTGGTTCTGGCAATAGTAGTGGCAGCCTGGTGGAGTTATACCAAATACAAAATGATTAAACCAGGTCAGCGTAAATGAAAACGCTCCGGGCAAAAAATTTGCCCGGAGTTTTTGCTCCTATTATTATTTACTATCGTTTTTCCAGTCTCTAACAAGGAAGTTAATGATTAAACCTCCTATGGTTCCTCCGATAAGCATAGCTATCAACCATCCCCAATCAAACTCCCCCGTCCATACCCCTTTTATTAGAAATGCAATAGAAAAACCGATCAGAATTCCTGCTAGAAGGTTAAGTCTCATTACCAGCCCCCTATTCCATGAAGCATCATCTTTAACTGAATTTCATCATTTCTTCAGGAAAGTCAATATAAGGGTTACGGTTACCCTGAATTTCCTGGATCGCCTGGTTGCGATGACGTTCGTATATGTCCGGTGGAAAGTTACTGTGCCAATCATACAACAGAGCAACGTCAATCGTTTTTCGATGGGCTGGTTCGATTTTGTCAGGGTAGCGAAGCAAAAAATAAAGCATCGCCCTGGCGACAGTACCTTTGGCGTATTCCGGTTCAAACAATTCATTTTCTGCTTTACCGCAGGATTTTTCAATACGTTCGGTTTCGATAGTTTCCGGGTCATAATTGTCAAAATCATGATAAGGATAGTTGCTTCTGATCGAGTTGCATAAGGGGTCGCACGTGAAGAGCTGGTGGATATCGCCACGCATGGGCTCTTTGGCATCATACCAGGATTGCGGGACGGTGTGCTCGCAATTAAATTTCAGCTGGTTGGCGATTTGTATCAATTGAGCTTTGGCCGCCTCATTACCTGATGATTGTTCCAGTGCCTGTTTACGCTTGATCGAAGTTTCATAGTCTTCCCGGATCACATCTTCCACCTCTCGCTGTTCCCCGGAATAAATGCTTTTCAGACCGCCACCTGGACGAAGGTCCACCCAGGGATAGACATATTCGCCAGGATCATATCTCACTGGATTGGTGTGTGTTTGTTCCAGCAGATTCTCAAGTTTTTTCAAGGTATCCGGATCAGCAAAATCGATGCACTGATAGTATGCTGTCCGATTCTGTCGATCCTTCTCTTCGTCGTAATAGGTTTTCTCATTTTTCCTGATGGCCTGTTTATTGGTCTTTACCCTGGTCAGAATTTTATGAAGCTGGTGCCGATCGGTCGTAACAGCTAACAAGGTTTCCTTCTGTTGATTGGTAAATGTCACCTGTTTCCCTCCTGACTGCTGGGACCGGTCGATCGGCCCCCAGAATAATCTCACCTTAATCCCGCTTTCTTCGCTTCATCTGCCGGTATTTCTCGGCATGGAGTTCCTTTCTTGTCTGCTTGGAATAATCGAAATCTGCAAGTTTCTCTTTCATAACTGCTGATTCTACTAATAGCTCCTCGTCTCCCAGTGCATTGGCCATATCTTCCATATGGGAGATGTTGCTATATAATAGATTCTTTCCTTCTTCGATATCTCCTTCATCGAATAATTGCAGAGCCTGCTCCAATGTTTGGGCAGACTTAGTTATTCGCACCTGTTTATCTACTTCATGATCACTGGATTGTGCCAATTTTTCGAGGTCTTTCGTATAGGTGACAGAGACAGGATGAACGAAGGATTGCGGTTTTGCTCTCTCCGTGACGTCCACGAATGAACCTGCGACTTGCATCAGCTCTGCCTCCCCTACCCTGCCTGGCGGGACAGCACACTCAATCAGCAGCGATTTCGTTTCCTTCGCATAGAGATCGCCCAGCTTGATTTCCACTCCACCGGCTGTTTCACGGGATTCGTAGCCGAGCACACTTTTGATGGTCACTCCCTCAGCGGGTTTTAGCGTCAGGGTTACATTTTGACCAACGACGGATAGCAGCCCCTCTAATTCTTTTGCAAAAATGTCCGGGATGGCTTCCACCTTGTCAATAAAATAAAAGTTACCCTTGCCTGCATCTGCAATTGTCTCCAATAATTCTTCGTCAAAGTGCTCGCTGACACCCATCGTGGTCGTAACGGCCCCGGCTGTGTGGTAGTCTTCTGTAATATATTTAAGCTGGTCGATATCCGTGATTCCGGCATTGGCTACGCCATCTGAGAGCAGCAGAACCCGGTTGACATAGTCGTCGACCGGCTGCTGGAGCACATTCTGACAACCCTGAATCAACCCTCCGCTCAAATTGGTTATCCCGCGTGTTTCCATTGCGTCAATGCTGTTTTTCAATGCATCTTTATGGGTGACTGGCTGCGCTTCAAAGACTGTTTCTACCTCCCCATCAAAGACGACCATATTCATCAAATCCTGGTCAGAAAGCTGATTGACAATGAACTTGCTTGCTTCTTTACAGTATTCCAGGGGTTTTCCTGTCATTGACCCGCTCCGGTCCAATACTACCGACAGATTAATCGGGGAACGGTTCAATTCTTTTACATCATCTGCGGTCAGCTCCAGCAAAAGGAACAAGGGATCTTTGCCGGTCGTCGGCACATACGGGTACTGAAGGGCGTGGGTGAAACTTACAGACTTGCTCATACTTAACACTCCTCTATTGTAAATGGTAATTATAGGATAGCACCGCACGAGTCCTCCACCCTATCTGAAAATTGTATAGGTACACCCCGGGGCCTCCAGATTTTGGAGGCCCCGGGGTGTACTATATGACATTTGTCATGTATGCTACCTGACGTTTATGTCTTACATCCATGACAGTATTTTTTTATGATAGGGATGGCGTATTTGAAAGCCATATTACTAAGTACGATTAAGGAGTTAATTCCATGACTGATCAAAAAAAACAAGCACAACTGAAAAAGAATGTATCTACTTTCGCTAAGCCAGACACCATGATTGGCGTCCGTCAGCTGATCAACACGATGGTACCACTTCTTCTGCTATGGTTTCTGGCTTATCAGAGCCTGACCGTGTCGGTATGGCTGACCCTTGGTCTTTCCGTGATTGCAGGCGGGTTTGTCGTACGATTGTTCATCATATTCCACGACTGTACCCACCAATCGTTTTTCAAAAGCAATAAAGCGAACCGGATTGTTGGGACGATTACAGGAATTTTGACGCTGTTTCCTTTTGAAAAATGGAAGCGGGAGCACGCGATTCACCACGCGACAAGTGGCAACCTTGATAAGCGGGGTACCGGAGATATCTGGGTTATGACTGTGGAAGAATATAAAAAAGCCGGAACGTGGGAGCGTCTGGCGTACCGTTTTTACCGTAATCCGCTCGTCATGTTCGGCCTTGGACCGCTTTACTTGTTCCTGATCACCAATCGGTTCAACCGTAAAGATGCCAAGAAAAAAGAACGCAGAAATACGTACTTGACCAACGTATCGGTAGTGGTTCTCTATTCACTATTGATTTGGGCAGTCGGCTGGCAGGCATTTTTGTTAATCCAGCTTCCCGTTCTATATGTAGCAGGAGCACTTGGCATTTGGTTATTTTACGTACAGCATCAATTCGAAGATTCCTACTTTGAAGAGGAAAGTGAGTGGGACTTCGTCAAAGCAGCTGTCGATGGAAGTTCTTATTATAAGCTTCCAAAGGTGTTAGAATGGATTTCCGGAAGCATAGGCTACCATCACGTCCACCACTTAAGTCCGAGAGTGCCTAACTATCATCTCGAAGAAGCGCATGAGTCAACACCGCCGCTTCAGAAGGCGACGACAATTACGATGGCTTCGAGTTTAGAATCGCTCCGCTTCCGCTTGTATGATGAAGAGAATAAGACCTTCGTAAGTTTCAAAGAAGTGAAACAACGCATGAAAAAACCGCAAGCTGCTAAACTGGCGACTAAGCAGCCGGGATTCCAGCAAAAATAATCTACAAACACCCATTCATACAGCATGGAATGGGTGTTTTCTTGTACAATAAAGATAATTACAACAACAAGGAGGCCACTATGCAGAACTGGTACCATATCATTCCGAAAAACACAGGACTCAGCATCTATGTCTGGATTATCTTCTGTGGTCTGCCATTCTTTTTCATTTTCCGGTCGTCTTCCGTTCTGGATATCGTGTTAGGCATACTCATGGTACTGCTATTTTTCCTTGCCTACCGATTATCCTTCATTTCCGATAACTGGATGGTCTATGTCTGGGTCAGTATCGAGATGGCGATCAGCATTGTGATGACGATCCTGTTCGGCTATATCTACTTCGCACTGTTTCTCGCATTTTTCATCGGGAATATCCGAAGTAAAGCAGGATTTCTAACTTTATATATTGTTCATCTCACCACAACTGTCGCTACGACGACGTTCGTTTTCATTATCAAAAATGAATCCCTGTTTCCTCACCTGCCGTTTATCATCATCAGTGTGCTTGGGGTGATTTTGCTTCCGTTTACGATATACTACCGGAATAAAAGAATCGCCCTCGAAGGACAACTGGAAGATGCCAACAAACGAATCTCCCAGCTGCGGGTGATTGAAGAACGGGAGCGGATTGCCCGGGATTTACATGATACTCTGGGGCAAAAGCTTTCGTTGATCGGCTTGAAAAGCGATTTAGCCGGGAAGCTGTTAGAGGCGAAGCCGGAAGCCGCAAAAAAAGAAATTCATGATATCAACCAGACGGCACGGACCGCCTTGAAGGAAGTGCGGGAAATGGTGGCGAATATGAAAGGTGCCAAGCTTGAAGAAGAAGTCATCCGCGTTCAGCAGTTACTGGAGGCGGCCCAAATCGAATTTGAGCTTGAGGGAGATACAAACCTGAAGCATGCCCCCCCATTAGTCGAAAACGTGCTGAGCATGAGTTTGAAGGAAGCATGCACGAATGTCGTCAAACACAGTCAAGCGACGGTCTGCCGCATCCATGTCCAGCAGTCGAAGGAAAAAACGAGGGTAAGCGTGGAAGATAACGGTACCGGCATTGCTAAGGAAAAAGCCGGCATGCACGGGCATGGCCTGCAAGGCATGAGAGAGCGCCTGGAATTTGTCAATGGAACCTTGGGCGTGTCCTCTCCACCAGGCGGTGGCACCAGCCTTTACATTGAGGTGCCGAACATTATCCAATCAACCAAACAGGAGGAATCGGTATGATTCGCATTGTCATAGCCGAAGATCAACGCATGCTGTTAGGAGCACTTGGTTCACTGCTTGACCTTGAAGAAGATATGGAAGTCATCGGCAGTGCCAGCAATGGAGAAGAAGCGTGCGAACTCGTGAAAAAACATGACCCTGATGTCTGTATCATGGATATTGAAATGCCAGTGAAAACCGGCCTGGATGCCGCCGAAGAACTTAAAGACCATCCGTGCAAAATCATCATCCTTACAACATTTGCACGAGCTGGTTATTTTGCCCGTGCCCAGAAAGCCGAGGTCAGCGGTTACTTGTTGAAAGACAGTCCAAGTGAAGAGCTTGCGGCTTCCATTCGGAAAATCATGGACGGCCAGCGCATCTATGCACCGGAGCTCGTAGACCTCGCTTACAGTGAGGACAACCCGCTGACCGAACGGGAAAAGCAAGTCATCCAGCTGATGGCTGATGGAAAAAACACGAAAGAAATCTCAAAGCAGCTGTACATCACTCCCGGTACCGTCCGTAATTACATCTCTGTAATTTTGGAAAAACTCGAAGTCGGCAACCGTATTGAGGCAATCTCCCGTTTTAAGGAAAAAGGCTGGTTCAAATAAAACTATATACAATGATCGCCATGTCTCCAGCAAGGGACATGGCATTTATACATAGGAGCCGGGATACTGGACAATACCCGCTCGTTACTAGACATCCGTCCTTTAATTTTTCAAAGCTTTATTCGACACTTTCGAGGATTTACTAGACAGTATTCAAATGTTACTAGACAGTGCCCCCTCCAATCTAGACACTCTTTCCCTTTACTGGACAGGCGAACCTCACTCTCCCTGAAAAAGTACTATCTTTATAGAACGATTGGTAGATTTTCTTCCAGAAGCCTTCCATCTCCCCTATTAATCACTAGAATAGATTATAAATCCACAGGAAGGGACTGGTAAGATGAAAGGCTTTATGAAAATGTTAGCGATAGCATTGGTACTTATGCTGGCAGCTTTTCCACTCGGCGGGAATGGAGCGGAGGCTAACGAAGATCCGACCATCTACCTGAAAGGAAATGCCAAGGAAATCGGACAGCAGTATGGGAAACTGGCAAAGGAGGAAATCCAGCAGAATATTATATTATTCAAGCAGACGGCTGCAACTATCCAGCTGGACATGGACTATGCTGAAACCGCAGCTGCCTACGAAGAATTTTTAAGCAAGAAAAACCCACAACAGATCGATCAGCTGAAAGCGATGGCAGAGAGTACGGATGTGAGCTATGATGACTTGCTTGCGTTTAATGCATTAGGGGAAGACGTCCTTGCAGAAGGTTGTACCACTGTCTTAGCCAGTGGCGATGCGACAAAATCAGGCAACGCTTTTTACCATAAAAACCGTGATGCCATGCGCGGTGCAGCGCAAGTGGTCGTTCAAGTGGAACCGGAGAATGGAGAGAAATTCATCGGCATCACAAGCGCAGGCTATACCGGCATCGCGATGGGAATCAATGAAAGTGGTGTTTCCGTCGGTAACAACGTTCTGGATACATGGGACCGTGGCCCAGGTTACGGGAACCTTGATGTCATCCGACTCGCGTTAGAAAATGCAGAAGATGCCGCAGACGCTGTCGCCTTTATCGAAGAAATTCAACGTTCATCAGGCTCTAACTATGGGATTGCCGATAGTGACAATGCGGCATTCGTCGAAGCGACTCATACAGCAACCGCTGTTCAATGGGTAGAAGATGACGTGATGGTACATACCAACCATTATATTCTGGATGGTATGGAACAATATGAAGCTTTGGATATGGATAACCTGGAAGATAACGACTGGAGCTGGTATGTATCGACTGAAGAACGGTTGAGTCGTGCCACTGACCTGATGGAACAAGCCACAGGAAAAATTGGCGCCCAGACATTGATTAAGTTATCCGAAGATCAGAATGGTCCGGACAGCACCTACTGGATCGACTCCCAGACCGAAATCAACGGGATCCCGATGGGTACTGTATCTACCGGCACGTTCGATGGGTCAAAAGAAAGAATGTGGGGACAGCTTGGCCAGCCGAGCGTTGCGCCTGCGATTCCATTTGATGTCGATCGCCCGCACATTCCGGATCCATTCCTTTCCGGTAAGCAAAGTGACCGATTGGAAGAAACAACAGCGGACCGAAACTAATTATGTAAGGGAGCTCCCCTCATTGGAGAAGCTCCCTTTTTTGATCATTTACCAATTATTCTACTTTGGTCCATTCACCGCCACTGACTTCAAAAGCAAAGTCATTAGGTGAAACCTCTACAATAGCACTTCCTCCAGTAGGGTTACCGTTAGATATGATGTCGTTCAATTCCAGACTTACGCCACTTAGTTTTGCCCAGTAGATGCCGTCCCCTTCAAGTTTGTACTTGCCCGGCTCAATATCTATACCAACTACATAGATCCCACTTGAAAATGACTTCTTGATTTCATGTCGCTCTTTTTCAACATCATCAAATAATCTCCAGCCGCCATTTCCAAAACTAACGGCCGCATCGGAACCTTTAATTTCCATATAATATGGTCCATCTGGATTAGCATTAGCAATGATATCGTCAAGTTCACCGCTGAACCCTGCTAACCTTTCAGCATAGATGCTGCCATCTGGATTGTAATATATCCCCGGTTCAATTTCGGTCCCAACTTCGTACATTCCACTGGAATACGTTTCTGGCTCAGGTTCAGAATTTTCTTCTTCTACTTCTTCCTCGGCTGCTGTTTCCTCTACTTCTGGCTCTTCGGATTCTTTTGTTTCAGACGATTCATTCTCTTCTTCCACAGATTCCTCGGCTTTTTCTTCGGCGCTTGCCTCTGTGGCAGGGTTTTCATCCACTTGTGCTTCCGTATCTCCTTCTTCTCCCCCACCGGCGACAGCAATTATGATAATAACGGCGACCACCCAAAACCACCAACGTTTGAAAATGCTTTTCTTTACTTTTTCTTTAGCCATTCCTGACACGCTCCTTTTCGTTAAGCTTTATGTTGTTTTACTGTAAATAAATCGTATCACCGCACAAGCAACAGACCCTCACAAAAAAACGAAAGGGTGAAAGAGCATAAAAAAAGAGCCTCTTCGTAAGAGACTCCTTCTAATGGTAAAGCTTATACATTTTCTCTGCTTCTTCTTTCATCTTCTCTTTCAGCTCTGGAGGATCGATCACTTCCGCGCTGCTCCCCCATGTCAGGAGCCAGCCGACGAGACCGTCGCTTAGAACTGCTTTTGTTTTCAACGTAAAATATCCGTCATTGCCTTCTTTGATTGGAACATTTTTTCCGAACCGGTCGATGATGACGTTGATCAGATGATCGGCGAATTTGATTTCGATCCATTGTTCGGTACCGGTGAACATATGAAAGAGCTGGTGAGTATACTGCGAAACATCAAAATCTTCCTGCTGTTCAAATACTTCGTCAGTGATCTGAAGCTTGACGATTCTGTCGACCCGGTAATGGCGAAGATCCTTATGCTCTGGCGACCATCCAATTAAATAGTAATAGTCGCGGTTCCATACTAAAGCATACGGGTGCAGGTGATAGGTTTTCCCGTTCCTGCTCAGGACAAATTCTTTTTTCACGTTGTAGCGGCCGTATTGAAATTTGATCGCTTTATGGTCATTGATGGCGTTATGCAAATTGTAAATGGCATATTTTATCTTGCTGGACTGGCTGTGTGCCGTCTCGTGGTCGATATGTATCTGGTTTTCCAGTTTGGCAGCAAGATTCTCACTTGTCAGCTGTTTAATTTTATCGATCAGCCGCTCTTTTTCCTTTTTTGTAATGAACCTTGCGGACACGACGGCGTCACTCAACAGGCGAAGCTCCTGAATTTCAAACAGCCGGTTCTGAAAGCTGTAATACTTCGGCTTGCCGTTCATTTCCTGGTTAACGATCAGATCGATGACGTTGGAGGCTTCGAACGTGTTGAGGTCTTCTTTGATCAAACGTTTATTAAAATCGTAGCTTTGGTCGAATTCTTTATGCAGATGATCGACAATTTCACTTAATGTCAATTCGTTTTCATCATCTGTATATTTTTCAAGTACGTTTTTCAAGACCAATACGCGCTCACGAGTTGTCAGGTTACTCATAGATAGTCCCCCCTGTTAAATCTATCTACATTTTACCATTAACTGCTAAATAATAAAGCAGCCTTCCTGAAATCCAGGAGGCTGCCTGACTATAGATTATGAGGTTTTCGTCCAATAAGCTGCTTCGCCTGTTTCTGTAGAAGGAGGGAACTGTTCGCCTTTTTCTAATTTAATAGCTGTATCATCTTTGCTGGCGTCCCCGCCATTCACGAGACTTTCTACTTTGTACGTGCCGCCTTCTGGTGCTTTTTCGCCTGTTTTGTGCTTGTTATTAGCCATGTTGATCATACCTCCTGAATTGTTTTTTTGTAGGGTGTTATTCTTTTCATTGCACCTTGTCCATAATGATAAACGTGATTTGGCAAATTTGGGCAAAAAGGATGATATAAAACGTGTGACGGTACATTAACGGGAAAAGTCGCTCATTTAAAACGATGCAAGCGCTCCACAACACTGCTTCCCTCTGTTTGATACTCTTCATTATTTGGGTAGTGGATAGAAATGCTTTCCAGAAAGGAAGATAGGCATGTATCAGAATATTTTACGTCAGACGAGCCATCGCGAAACTCCTCTCCCTGGCCGGCCGTGGCTGCTGACTCAAAAGTGGGATCATCTGCTTTTTATGCATGTACCTGTTCTGAAACAAGCAATCAAACCGTTGCTTCCGCCGCAATTGGAGCTAGATACGTATGACGGCGAGGCATGGATCAGTATTGTCCCGTTTGAAGTGACTGGGATGCATGCCAGGTGGGCACCGGAAATTCCTTTTTTGAGTTCTTATTTAGAGCTGAATGTCCGGACGTATGTGAAATACCAGGGGCATCCTGGTGTCTACTTTTTCAGTTTAGACGCGAACCTGCTGACGATTGTTCTTGGAGCAAAAACTTTCTCCCTGCCTTACTATTACGCGGATATGGAAATGAAAGAAACTAACGGTCATTACACTTACCGGAGCATACGAAAAAAAGCAGCATCAGGAGATTTCGAAGTAAGCTACCACCCTGTCTCAAAGACTTACTCGCCTGAACATGGCAGCCTTTCCCATTGGCTGATGGAACGCTACGTATTTTGGCAAAAGAAGGGGAACGGGTTAATACAAGGCGACGTCCATCACCTCCCCTGGGAAGTCCAGGACGCTTCCGCTGACATCGATACGGAAACCCTCACCTCTTTCCTGCCTCCGCCTTCCTTCTCTGGCGAAACCTTTTATCATTATGCTGATTCACGGCGAGTCCTTCTCTGGCCGTTGAAAAAGGTAACCTGATGCCCTCGTTTGCAGGGCATTTTTTATGCGCTTTTCTATCAATTTACAGGATATGGTTATTAATAGCTGAAAGTATAGGTTTATAAAAAAATGGTAAGGATGGTGATAGAAAAACTAGAAAATATATAGGGGTTGCTTATCATGTCAAGATTTTTCCGTCGTAAACGTCAAAACCCCAAAGAGAACAAGTCTACCAACCAACTGGATCAATCGCTTCAAACGAACATAGATACCGTTACACAGAAGATCGGCGACAGTACGGACATGGTTATCCGACACTTTAAAGCCGGTCAGACTGGGTCCATGGACATCGCTGTTCTATACACGTCCGGTCTCGTAGATGAAGCAATGGTTCATGACTTTGTGCTGGACACGTTGATGGTGCAGATCAGACAGACACCTTTAAATACGATAGAAAAAGAAGACTTTCAGATTATTAAAGACTTTGCGATGACAGGCGGCAATATTACGGATATAGACACAACGGAAAAGCTGTTTGACCACGCGTTATCCGGGGATACCATTGTGATGCTGGATGGCTCAAGGCAGGCGATGGCAATCGATACGAGGGACTGGGATGCAAGGTCGGTCGAAGAGCCATCGACCCAGTCGGTCGTGCGCGGGCCGAAGGAAGGTTTTACGGAGACCCTCCGGACGAATACAGCTCTCTTGCGGAGAAGAATCAAAGATCCGAACTTGTGGATTCATACCAAACCGATCGGAACTAAAAGCAAGACAGATGTGGCGGTCGTTTACCTGCATGGAGTGGCTGATGAAAAAGTCGTCACGGAAGTAACTAACCGTTTAAACAAAATAGATATCGATGCCATTTTAGATAGCGGCTATGTAGAGGAATTGATCCAGGATGAAACGTATACCCCATTTCCAACGGTATACAACAGTGAACGTCCTGATACAATTGCAGCGGGCCTCCTGGAAGGCAGAATTGCCATCATTGTTGATGGATCGCCATTCGTCCTGCTTGTACCGGCCTTATTCGTGAATTTTTTTCAGGCAGCAGAAGATTATTTCCAGCGGGCAGACTTCTCAACGCTGATCCGCTTGATTCGTTATTTGGCGTTTTTTCTTGCCATGCTTACGCCATCTGTTTATATTGCGTTGACTACTTATCACCAGGAAATGATTCCAACCTCACTCCTGGTCAGCTTATCGGCACAACGGGAAGGTGTGCCGTTTCCGGCTTTCGTCGAGGCACTGCTGATGGAAATTACCTTTGAAATATTAAGGGAAGCCGGGGTGCGACTGCCTAAGGCCGTCGGCTCAGCGATTTCGATTGTCGGAGCGCTGGTGCTTGGACAGGCGGCAGTTGAAGCTGGCATTGTATCGTCAGCCATGGTCATAGTTGTATCGTTGACAGCGATTTCAAGTTTTGTGTCTCCAAGCTTTAACTTTGCCATTTCAATCCGGATGCTCCGTTTTGGATTTATGATTCTGGCAGCTACACTCGGTCTGTTCGGGATTTTGCTCGGATTAATAATTTTAACGCTTCACCTTTCGAGCCTGCGTTCTTTCGGTGTGCCCTATTTGTCTCCAATGGCACCGTTCATTGTTCCAGACCAAAAAGATGCCATTCTAAGGTTTCCACGCTGGAAACTCACAACAAGACCGCGCCTCGTCAGCCAGCAGAACATTATCCGGGAGAATGGGGAAGCCCCGAAACCGCCGAAACGATCCCGTCGGCAAAAAAGGAAGAAACAAGAATGAAACGGACAACTTTACTGAAGCTGGCAATGTTAAGTTTATGTGTGCTATTGCTTTCCGGCTGCTGGAGTAAGCGGGAACTGAATGAAATTGGAATTGTGACGGCCATCGGAATCGATCTCCAGGACGACAATCAGTATAAAGTGACGGTCCAGGTGATCAATCCGAGTGAAGTTTCATCGAAGGAAATGACAACGCGAACGGCAGTTTCCACGTATACAGCTGTCGGTAATTCTATTTTTGAAACGGTCAGAAGACTGATTACTAAAACACCGCGTCAGGTCTATATGGCGCATGTCCGAGAGATTGTTTTTGGGGAAGAAATGGCCAGAGCAGGTATCGGAAAAGCACTGGACTTCCTGTCCCGTGATCACGAAATGAGGACCGATTTCCATTTGACCGTCGCACAAGGGATGGAAGCAGAGGATTTACTGAAAGTATTGACGCCGCTGGAAAGAATCCCGGCAGAAAAAGCTTTCTCCTCCATTAAAGGCGGAGAAAAGTATTGGGCTCCTGTTCAATCGGTAAAAATCAGTGATGTGCTCAATGCCATGCTGTCAGAGGGCGATAATCCTGTGCTTACTGGTATGCAGGTCGTTGGTAGTCCCGAAGAAGGAAACCAACTGGACAACGTTGAACAAGTCGCTTCACCGACAAGTATCGAAGTCAGCAGGCTGGCGGTTTTTCAAAAAGAGCACCTGGCGGGCTGGCTGACAGAGGAACAAAGCAAGGGTTATAGCTATATTGTCGATAAGGTTCATAGCTCTGCGGAATTCGTACCATGTAAAGATGCTTCCCAGGGCGGGATTACATTAGAAGTTTTTAACGCTGATAGCACGTTAGAAGCAGCCATTCACACAGGAAAACCGAAAGTCTCCATTTCTATTAAAATCGATGCCGGGATCGCGGAGGTTGAATGCCCGCTGCGTCTTTCAGAAACAGCCGTCATCCATCAAGTGGAAAATCAATTTGAAAAGCGAATCACCTCGATGATAAACGGGACGGTAGATGTACTGCAGCAAGACCTGAAGAGTGACATCCTCGGCTTTGGAGAACTGATTCACCGCAAAGATAAAGCCTATTGGAAATCAATCAGAAAAGATTGGGTAGATATCTTCCCGGAAGTAGAAACAGAAGTGAATGTAACCGTCCATATTAAACGGACTGGAACGATTGTGGATGCCTACCAGAAGGACATGGAGGAGTAACAGCTATGGAAGCGATTTTTTTAACCACACTCGCCGTCTGGGCGGGAGCGGGAATAAGGAAATTACGTAAACAGAAGTTATGGAAGGATATGATCGTCTACGCCTGTTTATGGGCGACCTCGGCTGCCATCCTTACATTATACCGGCTTAACATTCCTGTCCCGAATCCTCTGGACGGCCTTGCTTACATTTACAAGCCGCTTGGTCATTTATGGAAACAATGGTTCGCTTGATAGATTGGAGGGAAGATAATGGAGCTCAATGAAAAGGTAACATTACGGCAGTTCAATCTTTTGATGATTCTGTTCATCATCGGCACTTCCATCCTTCTTTCCCCGGCGAGCCTGTCCACTTATGCCGGAAATGATGCCTGGATGAGCGCTATTCTATCCGTCGGGATCGGTATGGTTATTGTCATTGTGTTCTGGATGATCAGCCGGCAGTTTCCGGGAAGTAACCTTGTCGATATCAGTGAAGAAGTGTTAGGAAAATGGATCGGTAAAAGTGTCTCGCTGTTGTTTGCCGGTTTTTCCCTGCTATCGGCAGCCACCGTTTTATGGGTGATCGGTAACTTCCTAGTTACACAAATTATGCCGGAAACGCCGATGGCCTTCCTGCACTTTTTGCTTATGTTAGCGGTCATCTATGGGGTGTTGCTTGGAATTGAGGTGATCTGCCGAACAGCGGAAATATTTTTTCCTTACATTGTCATCTTACTGATGATTATTTTCCTTTTCAGCATTCCATCGGTTCAGCTTGATCGTATCCAGCCCTGGCTGGACAACGGTTTCAAACCGGTGCTGGAAGGGGCACTGTTTGATCTCAGTGTCTCGATGCTCCCATTAATCGTCTTATTTATGGTATACCCGAAGCTGGTCACGGATAAGAAGCGAGTGCTTCGCAAAGTACTGGCCAGCTATTTAATTGCCGGGGCTTTTATCATTGCGATCACGTTCGTTACCACCACGGTGCTTGGTGTCAAAATTACGGCCAACCAGGCATATCCCACATATGTGGTCGCCAAAAGTCTGAATGTCGAGGGTTTGATTCAACGGGCAGAAGTGGTCATTGCGGTGTCCTGGCTGCTGACCATCTTTTTTAAACTGTCGCTATACTTTTACGCCTCTGTCACTGTATTGGCACAAACATTGAACCTGAAGACGTACCGTACGATAACGGTACCGATGGGGATGCTGACAGTCGCTTTATCGTTAATTGTTTATCCGAGTACGACATACGCCAATGAATGGAATGAAACGACCTGGCTATGGTTTGCCTTAACATTTGGCATCGCCTACCCGTTGTTACTATCGTTGATTGGCAGGATACGGGGGATGACTACTGGAAAAAAGCAGTCCTGAGAGAGGAGGTTGCAGAATGGGGACTGAAAAAATCAGCGGACTTCAATTTTTTATTATGATTCTGTTATTAGAACTCGGCAGTGCTGTTGTACTTGGCTTCACATTTGAAGCTGGCAGCAGTTCCTGGCTTGTGATTCTGTTAAGCATGAGCGCAGGAGTTGTTTTGTATGGCTTGTTTACGCACTTATCCAATTACTATCCGACCCTGACCTTGGCAGAAGCTGCCCGTAAAATCACCGGGCCGATAATCGGCCGACTGATCGCTCTGATCTATATCGGCTACTTTTTTTATATCGCTGCCCGGGTACTGGGTGACTTCAGCAACTTAATCCAGATGACAATTCTGCGACTGACCCCACTGGTTGTGGTTGCAGGTGTATTTGTACTGATGGTCACGATTGCCTCTTACCTGGGGGTGGAAGTGATTGCGAGAACAGCAGAAACATTCTTTCCCTGGGTCATTTTTTTTGGAGCCTTGTTTTTATTATTTGTCTATATCGATGGTCTGCCTGATTTCAGAAAGCTCCAGCCCCTGTTAGACGAAGGCTGGAAACCGGTTCTGACGACCGTCTTTCCTCAGGGATTAACATTCCCCTTTGGAGAATTGATCGTTTTCATGATGTTTTTCCCTTATCTGGCTGATTCTTCTAAACGGACGGCTATTGGAGTCGCCGGGGTCATCATCAGCGGTGTAATCCTTACCATTACACAGGTTACGATTTTAGCTGTCCATGGAGCAGAAGCGGCCAGTCTGTTGACGATTCCATTATTAGAAACGATATCACTCGTCAATATTCAGGACATTATCCAGCGCATGGATCCCCTTGTCATTATTACCATGATTATTCTCGGATTTTTTAAAATCGCCTTGTTTTTCCATGCCGCCATCATTGGCTTGCACCAGACGTTTTCCATTCCCCGTTCGAAACGGATCTGGCTTGTCAGCAGCATGGGGGCGCTGTTAATTGTCATCACCTATCTGATCAGTCATGATTACGTCAGTCACGTGAATATCGGTTTAGATGTGGTGCCTCTGTACGTCCATGTCCCGCTGCAAATCATCCTGCCAGTCCTATTGATCGGAATCGCCTTTCTCCGTCATAAAATCAATCCCTGATCATGCCTGGACGAGCTGAATCATGTTGCCGCACGTATCATCAAAGACGGCGACCATCGAGCCTCCCATATTGGTCGGCTTCGTTTGGAATCTTACACCGAGGGACGCCAGTCGTTCGTATTCCGCGTCAATGTCATCAACAGCAAACGACGTAGCCGGAATACCATCACGGTAAATGGATTCCTGGTATTGTTTGGCGGCAGGATGGTGATTCGGCTCCAGCAGCAGGTCGATCCCGCCTGCATCTTCCGGTGAAACCACCGTCAGCCAGCGGAAATCTCCGGCCGGAAGGTCCATTTTTTTCTCGAAACCGAGCACCTCGGTATAAAATTGCAATGCTTTCGCCTGATCTTTCACAAATACACTGGTAATATATATGCGCATGAAATTATCCTCCTTT
Source organism: Thalassobacillus sp. B23F22_16 (assembly GCF_043496955.1). NCBI lineage: Bacteria > Bacillati > Bacillota > Bacilli > Caryophanales > Bacillaceae > Thalassobacillus > Thalassobacillus sp. B23F22_16. The sequence continues at coordinate 116,195 of NZ_JBIEKD010000013.1, forward strand.
TTATATGGAACCGGGAATCGGTTCGTAAAGCTCTATCAAGTTCCCTGCCGGATCACGGAAATGAGCAACTTTGATGCCCCAGTCCTGCTGCTCCACAGGGGTGGTAATAAAGGAAACTTTCCCTTTCCAATTGTGATAGGCTTCCTCGACATCGTCAACGTTAAAAACAAGTGTCGCTGTATTGTGGCTTTTCGCATCACGGTCATAGACTTCCCCGATTGCTGCTGCCATCTGTTTTCGTTCAAATAATCCTAAGGTTGCATCCCCAATTCCTTTGAAATCGGCATAATTCGACTGCTCATCTCCCCAGGTAACCTCGAATCCTAACGTATCCCGGTAGAAAAAGAAACATTCCTCATAATTATCGACCAGCAGCCTGATATGTGTCAGTTTCATGGTATCCCTCCATTCTCCTACTATTTCGACTGATTCTGCCGGATTCCTGCTAGACAATCACCCATAACAGAAAATTGCATAGCCTATTACACAAGGAAAAGAGACTAAATCGGGGAGCGTGTTACTGTGAAAGGGAATGTTATCCATTACTTCGCCGGCGACCACACAGCCAAAGGCTTTTTCACGTTGTATGACAGTTGTTTTCAGGATACCGGCCTGATATATAAATTAAATGGAACCTCACCAGGTGTGAAATCGCGGCTGATGAAGCGGCTTGTGGAAGCATCGTTGAAAAAAGGGATGGCGGTTGAAATGATTCACCGTTCTTCAGACCCGGAAGAGCTGGACGGCGTGATTCTTCCGGGTTTGAACATCGGTTTCGTGGATGGGGACTGCTTCATGGGGAACGGCAAAGTCATAGATACTGATGTCGCGCTGGATAAAGATCAGCTTGCTATTCACGAAGATGAAATCCTCGGTTTGAAGGAAAAAATAGAAAACGAATTCTCCTCGGCTCACGCTTCCTTTGCGACCGGTCTGCATATCCACGATGGCCTCGAGGAAATATACATCAACCAGATGGACTTTACGAAAGCGAACCAGCTGGCTGTCGATCTGAACGACCGCTTTTTCGACGGGGTGGCAGCCACAGGCCGGACCGCCATTGTCAAACACCGCTTCTTCGGAGCTTCCACTCCCCAAGGTGTGATGGACTACATCGATAATCTTACCGACGGGCTGGATAAACGCTATTTCATTAAAGGCCGGGCAGGGACCGGAAAATCGACGTTATTGAGAAAAGTCGCCGCCGCAGCGGAAGAGCTTGGCTTCGATATCGAAATGTACCACTGTGGATTCGATCCAGAGAGCATGGATATGGTTGTTGTCCGCGAGCTCGGATTTTGTATTTTTGACAGCACCGACCCCCATGAATATTTTCCTGACAGAGATGGGGATGAAATCGTCGATATCTATGAAAAAGCGGTCAAACCCGGGACGGATGAAAATTATGCCACCGCGATTATGGAACTGAATCGCAGTTATAAATCGTATATGAAAAATGGCATAGTCATCTTACAGGAAGCGAAGCGACTGCATGATGAGCTTGAGCAAATCTACGCGGCGGTGACAGATGACAGTAAAGTAGATGCACTATTTGATCAGCTCAAAGCAGAGATGGATGACTGATTTGGAATTTTGATCATATATTCCGATTTTCGCTCATAACTAGTTCATTTTTGATCACAACCGACTGGTTTTTGATCGTAAAACCTCCAAACCAAAAAGCCAGCCACTCTTCATATAAGTGGCTGGCTTTTGATTAATTCCAAACGTCGTCTGCAATTTCAAGGACATGGCTGATTTTCGCCCATTGCTCATCTTCAGAAAGAATATTGCCTTCTTCGGTGGATGCGAATCCGCATTGCGGGCTGAGGCACAGCTGATCTAACGGTACATATTCCGCCGCTTCTTCGATTCGTTTTTTGATACGGTCTTTATCTTCGAGCTCCCCTGTCTTAGAGGTGATCAGTCCAAGGACGACTCGGAGATCATCGCGCTTCACGTGACGCAACGGCTCAAACCCGCCGGAGCGATCATCATCATACTCGAGGAACAATCCGTCTACATTCAGTTCGCTGAAAATGGTTTCCGATACCGCATCATAGCCGCCGGATGCGGTATACGTGGAGCGGAAGTTGCCCCGGCAAATATGCATCGTAATCACAAGGTCCTCCGGCTTTTTAGCAATCGATTCATTGACTGCCTGGACAAACAATCCTTTTAGTTGGTCCGGGTCCTGGCCACGGTCACGAATCATCTGCAGGCCTTCTTCTGAGAAAAATCCTGCCCATGACGTATCATCGAGCTGCAGGTAGCGGCAGCCCGCATCGTAAAAGGCCTGGATCGCTTTTTGATAGGCTTTTGTCAAATCGCTCAGTAATTCTGTTTCATTTTTATAGATTTCCTTATTGATATTGCCTCGGAATAATAGCATATTCGGACTCGGAATCGTGAACTTCGGTGTATGATTTCTCCCCACCAGGGAATGAAGAAATTTATAATGCTCAATCATTGGATGGTTATCACTGAAATCGACCCTATCGACCACCCGGACTGAATGGGGTTTCGTTTCCACCCCTTTGAACTGAATACCGGATTCAGGCTCGTATCCTTCCACGCCAACTAAATTTTCGAGAAAATCAAAATGCCACCAGGCACGGCGGAAATCCCCATCAGTAATGGACTGCAGTCCCGCTTCTTTTTGCTTTTCTACCAGCTTGATAATCTCCTCATCTTCAAGCCGCGTCAGTTCTTCTGCAGAAATTTTCCCATCCTGCCTTTGCTGGCGTGCTTTCTTCAGCCGCTCCGGACGAAGAAAACTTCCAACATGGTCTCCGCGGAATGGTGCTGTTATAGTTTTTGTGTCTGCCATTTCTAATCCTCTCCTCTGCTTAGAAAAAATTGCTTTGTCTCCAGGAACTTTTGGCGAAATCCTTAGTCTTTTCTTACACTTACTTAAAGTATAAAAAATAAAAGTCCCTTCCAATAAGAAGGGACTTTATAATAGAATTCGCCGCTTCTTATCTCTCAAGTTCAAAGAACTTGCAGGAATTAGCACCTTGTGTGATACAGGTTGCTGAGGCGTCACCGGGCCTTACCCTCGACCTCTCTTGATAAGATTTTTATCCAATTTTCAGAAAGTAGTATGCTAGTAATGATATCAGCTGGAAACGAAAAAATAAAGCCAAAGGAAAAAATTCTCTGTTGCTTCAATTTGAAATTTTTCCCACCCCCATTTGGAAACTTTTTCTATCGAATAATGTAACGAAATGGAGGGAAAAAAGATGAAAAAAGTTGAATTGGAACAGAAAATTGAAGAACAACGACAAAAAATGTACCATATATATTTAGCAGAAGACCACTATCCAGAAGTCGTAAAAATATCTCAATACTTAGATGAACTATTGAATGAATACACCCGTTATACCAATAGTTTCAAGCAATCAAAAGGGCTGAGTTTTAAGTAAATCAGCTGATAGCTATGCAGCCACCCCCTGAACTGCCTGCCGATAAAAACAGTGACCCCTTGTCACTAAAAAGCATTTCATATTCTCTTAACCTATTATCTCCAACAGAAAGCCGGATACCGGCAAGTCAAAATCTTTTATTTTTAGCTTCTATTCTGCCCACTACTCTACTATGATAGAAATTAACTTGAACGAAAGGGCAGATGGGCTATGGGAATCAACGACATCATCATACTGATCGTAATCGGGTTCCTCTGTATAGGAGCCATCGATAAAATACTCGGCAACCGGTTCGGGTTCGGCGATCGTTTCACGGAAGGGTTCATGGCGATGGGCTCCCTGACACTCGCCATGGTCGGAATCATTTCCCTGGCGCCTGTGATAGCCAAATTCCTGACCCCTGTCATCGCCCCTGTATACGGAGTGATCGGTGCCGATCCAGCCACTTTCGCAAACACGATTCTCGCCATCGATATGGGCGGCTACTCGCTGGCGACCGAAATGTCTCAGCACCCGGATGCCGAGCTGTTCGCCTGGGTTTTCCTTGGAACGATGATGGGCCCGACGCTCGTGTTCACCATACCTGTTGCACTCGGAATCATCGACAAACAGGACCACCCCTACTTCGCCAGAGGCATTCTTCTTGGGCTGATCACTGTACCTGTGGGCGCGTTTACAGGTGCGATGGTGGCAAGGCTGGAGCTGACTATTATTCTCATAAATCTGATACCTACGATTATTTTTTCGACTGTAATTGCTATCGGATTATGGAAAAAGCCTTCAATGATGATCTCCGGGTTTTCGATATTCGGTAAAGGAGTGGAAGCATTAGCGATTATCGGACTCACCGCAATCGCAGTAGAAACCCTGACCGGCATTGTCGTCATCCCCAATATGACGCCCCTCGATGAAGGGATTCAAATCGTTGGCAGGCTCGCCATTTTCCTTGCCGGTGCTTTTCCTATGGTTGCGTTCATCTCCCGTGCCTTTGATAAATACTTAGCAAAAATCGGCGGAAGACTGCAGATCAGTGAAACTTCGACAACCGGGCTAATTGCATCACTCGCACACAGTATCCCGATGCTGGTGCTTTTAAAGGAGATGGAACCGAGAGGGAAAATCATCAATGTTGCGTTTGCAGTAAGCGGGGCGTTTGTGTTCGGAGGACATTTAGGTTTTGTCGCCGGGGTCAACCAGGAGATGGTGTTTGCCATGATTATCGGTAAACTTGTCAGCGGCTTTAGCGCAGTTGCGCTTGCCGTTTTTGCATTGAAAAAGACGGCTTGAACGACGGACGCACGATTAGCAGGCACGGTAGTATGAGTACAACCGAAAGTTGCCATTAAAAAAAGGGTGCCAATTGCCGGCACCCTTTTGCTGATTATTTTTGAGGAGACAGTTCTCGCTCGTTAAATTGATCCGCTTCCGTAGATCCCTTCAAGGCCGTCGTTGATGATGTTCCGCCGGAGATGACCTGAGCAACTTCATCAAAGTAGCCGGTTCCGACTTCGCGCTGGTGGCGGGTGGCGGTGTAGCCGTGCTCTTCGCTTGCGAATTCAGCCTGCTGCAGCTCGGAATAAGCTTCCATGCCGCGGTCTTTGTATTGACGAGCCAATTCGAACATGCCATGGTTCAAGGAATGGAAACCTGCCAGTGTCACGAACTGGAACTTATAGCCCATCTTGCCAAGCTCCTTCTGGAAGTTGGCGATCGTTTCGTCATCCAGTTTCTTTTTCCAGTTGAATGACGGAGAGCAGTTGTATGCCAACAGTTTACCAGGGAATTTTTCATGGATGGCATCAGCAAACTGCTGCGCTTCTTCCAGGTTAGGTTCTGAAGTTTCACACCAGATCAGGTCGGCATACGGTGCATAAGCCAGCCCGCGGGAAATCGCCTGTTCAATGCCTGGTTTGGTCCGGAAGAATCCTTCTGCTGTCCGTTCGCCGGTCATGAATTCAGCATCATACGGATCCAGATCGCTCGTGATCATATCTGCTGCATTGGCGTCGGTCCGGGCAATGATTACGGTTGGAACCCCCATCGTATCCGCTGCAAATCTGGCTGATATCAAATTGCGTACCGCATTCTGTGTCGGCAGCAATACTTTTCCGCCCAAGTGACCGCATTTTTTCTCGGAAGATAATTGATCCTCGAAGTGTACCGCAGAAGCTCCTGCTTCAATCATTCCTTTCATCAATTCAAATACATTCAACTGGCCGCCGAATCCTGCTTCGGCATCGGCAACGATCGGCGCGAACCAATCGATATCGTCCTTCCCTTCCATATGGTGAATCTGATCAGCACGCTGCAATGCCTGGTTAATCCGTTTGACCACCTGCGGTACGCTGTTTGCCGGGTACAGGCTCTGGTCGGGATACATATGACCGGACAAGTTGGCATCTGCCGCAACCTGCCATCCGCTTAAGTATATAGCTTTCAGTCCTGCTTTCACCTGCTGCATCGCCTGGTTTCCAGTAAGAGCTCCAAGCGCATGTACGTATCCTTCTTCATTCATCATCTTCCACAATTTTTCTGAACCCTTTTTCGCTAATGTATATTCAATGTCCATCGATCCGCGGAGACGAATGACATCTTCCGGCTCATATGGACGTGTAATCCCTTCCCAGCGTTCCTGTTTCCATTGTTCTTTCAGGTTTTCGATTCTTTCTTGTTTCATAAAATCTGACTCCTCCTTAGAAATGGTTATATATAAAGATGTTGCTCATGGATTCATGGTCGGGGCAGGATTAGTGGTGCCTGCCCCTTTTGTTATAATACATAACCCATAATTTTTTGGTTATTATATAACAGTGAGGTTAAAAAAATTTACTCTTCACTTTTAGCCAGGCAATGTTCACATTCCATAAAGTAAATCGCGCTGTGATCTCCTACTGGTGTACCGCATTCCGGGCAATGATGTCCACTGTTTCGTTCGATCTGTTTTTTCATGTTAATTCCTCCTTTTATAATACAGTAAAATGTTTTGTTTAACTGTTATGATACAGTTTATATAGTTTGGCCGGAAAATGCAACCACTTTTTCAGAATTTTTTATGAATTAGTGCTTTAGTCTACGATATAGGTGTTTTTTATCATAGAAAAAGACTACGGAGTGGCGTTAAGTAAGAACATGTATCCGTTAGGGAAGAAGTTTATTGAGACAGGGCGGAACATTTTTGAGACAGGGAAGAAGTCATCATCGTTAGGGGAGAAGATAGTGGAGCTAAGTCGGAACAATCGAGTAGGAGGAGGTGACTAACCTCCGTCCTCTCACACCACCGTACGTACGGACCCGTATACGGCGGTTTCTTTAAGATTGACGTAAGAAAATATATCTTTGATACAAACTGCGAAGCCCTAAA
>NZ_JBIEKD010000014.1:0-117558 GCF_043496955.1 Thalassobacillus sp. B23F22_16
TCGACCGCGCATGCATAATGGGTTTTTTTAGCGATATCGATACCGATCACTAAGGATTCTCCAGAGATTTGATTTATTTTAGCATTCCTATTAGAATTCAAGGGGAAGTCCTCCTTTTGATGTTTGTTTGTATTTGGTTGTACAAATGCATCATAACGGAGGGCTTTTTTTCATTCAAGACCCCTCTACTGAATCCCACAGGAATCTCCCGCGGGAGGAGGATCTAGGCAAGACCCCGCAAAGGCGAAAGCCTGAGGAGGCTTGCCAGGTCCCCCGCAGGAAAGCGAGTAGTTTCCCGACCAGCCCTGACGCCATTATGGTAAAGAACCCTTGTTATCTTGAAATCAAGTCTTCGACTTTTCGGTCCTTTGGTTGAATAACTGACTTAGGGTAATTCAACTACGTTTAACAGAGCTTTATTAAAAAAAGCTATCTAATGTCAGATAGCTTATCGTAAAAAATCCATCAAGGTTGGCTGAATGATTCGCGCGCCTACGCCAAGTGCTGCCCGATGCACACTTTCTTGAGTTTTCAAGTTTGTGATTACTTTTTCCAAATCCGCATCTTCATTATCTGATAAAATTTTCGTGGCTGTTATTTCTTGCTGAGCCAGCCGGTCTTCCACCAGTTCCACACGGTTCATCCTGGCCCCTAGATCAGCACGCTCGTCCACAATATTATTGATATGCCCATCCACTATATTAAGGTAGCTGTTTAATTCCCCCTCTTCACCAGAAGACAGTGCTTCTTCCAAGCCTTTCAGATCACGAAATAAGTCTTCTGAAAATACTCTGCCTCCGTCAACATTGGCCTTTAAAGCATTACCTTTAGAAATCTCTATGTTCACTGTCCCTTTATTTTCACTAATATCTAGTTGGCCTTCTGTCAATTGACGGATAGGGGGGGTCAAAGTGTCATTACCATTGAAAATATATTTATTGTTCACTTTTGTATTAGCGATATCAATTAGATGATCCCGCAATTGGGAGATTTCTTTTGCAATATTTTCCCGTTGTTCTTTGTCATAAGTTCCATTGCTGGCCTGGACCGTCAGTTCCCGGACACGCTGCATCGCCTGTGTCGCTTTGTCCATGGCACTATCCGAATTTTCCATCCAGTTATGTATCTCTCCAAGGTTCCGCTGAAATTGCTTCACCTCATTAAGTTGGGTACGGTAATTCATCCCCTTCATAGCGACCACAGGATCATCAGAAGGGCGCGTGATTTTTTTTCCGGTGGAAAGCTGGTCCTGAAATTTCCCCATCCGCTCATAACTGTTCCCGAGGTTCCGGAGCATGTTATTACTTAACATTCCTTGCGTAACACGCACGTTACTCACCTACCTTCCCACTAATCCCATTTGATTGATGATACGGTCAAGTATTTCATCTACGGCAGTCATATTACGCGCTGAAGCGTTGTAGGCATGCTGGTACTTGATCATGTTCGTCATTTCTTCATCAAGGAAGACGGCACTGACAGATTGCCTGCGTTGTTCAACAGATTCTTTCAAAATTGTCGAGTTATCCGTCAGACGCTTGTATTCTTGTGCCTCGACACCCATCTTTCCAATTACGCCTTCATAAAAACTTTTTAGACTTACAGCCTTACCTAGTTCAGGAAGCACTTCATCCTTCACCTCTGCCATAGCGAGCGCATTACTTCCATCGCCCCCAAAAGGCTGAAGCCGGGATGCTGCAGCAATATTATCCGTATCATCCTTGATTGCCTGATGAACATTCAGACGACCAGCTGCACCAATAGATTCATCTTCATCCTGTGTCGAGTTTTTAGTACCAAAAGTGAAGAATGATTGGGAACGGAATGCTTTATCTGCCCCATTCGCTTTTTCTTCGATATCCTTCAAGGTTGCTCCGTCTTCGTGAACTTCATTGAAACGGTTGGCGAAAGCAAAAGCCATTTTATCCAAATCCTCAGACATACCGTGCAGCATTCCCTTTAATTCCCCTGCACTATCCTGGTACCCATGTGCTTCCTTCAAGGCCAGCAGTCTCCCTTGTGATAGGAAGTCTGCTCCTTCCTTTTCATTAGCGGATGGAACAAGGGATATTCCCGCCACCACTCTACGCCCTCCGACTTCTTCAAAAGTAACCTCGAATTGTGGAGTAGATAAAGACTCTTCATTAGAGCCTCCTTTTACAATGGTTTCCCTATCCCCCCCATTTACCAAAAAGACAGTTGCCTGTCCCATTGCTGCAGCATTGGGATTGCCTTGTCCTGACTCATATTTCACCTCTATATCAATCATCAGAGACAAGTCATCAATCAGTCTGTCGCGTTCATCATATAAATCATTCGGAACATACCCATGCGGTTCTACATTACCTATCTGGCGGTTAAGCTGATCGATTTGCTTCAAGGTGGAGTTAATATCTTTGATGGTGACATTCATCTCATTCTCCAAGTCTTTTTGAATTCCTTTTAACGAGCCGGAAAGGTGATTGAATGTTTCCGCAACAGCTATCCCTCTTTGGCGGACGACCGATCTCGCTCCGGCATCTTCCGGATTGGTCGCTAAATCCTGCAGTGATTCCCAAAAACGATCCATTGTCTTTGCCAGTCCTTGTTCGCTCGGTTCGTTCATCACTTCTTCCATTTTGCCGATCGAGCCAGCCAGTGTTTCCCAATAGGCAGTTTTATTTGATTCCCCGCGATATTGAAGATCGAGAAACTGCTCACGTACTCGCTCTATCGATCCTGGCTGGACGCCACTCCCTATTTGTCCCGGAATATTCGGCCGATTTCGTGAAGCAGGAGGAAAAGGAGCCGTCTGTTCAAAATTGACTCGCTGCCTTGTATAGCCTTCTGTATTAGCATTTGCTATATTATGGCCTGTTGTATGCAGTGCGGATTGCTGTGCAAACAGCCCGCGCTTCGCTACCTCTAATCCATGGAATGTCGACATCTTATTCAGGCTCCTCTCTTACGCTTTCGAATCGAATATGGACCGTTTATCACCATGTGGTATCTCCGTTTTTTTGCCGTAGTTCATTTGGTTGATATCCGGCTGAAGCATGTCCAGGGATATGTGAATGAACTGCAAGGATTGTTTAGTCAGCTCAGCATTCAACTGTTGCTGTCCCTTTAGTGCAAAAATGAGGGAAGTCATTTCTTCCAAATTATTTTGCAATATGTCTTTTTCCTCACCATCGTCTAAGATTTCAAGCAAACGGGATGCCTGGGGGGATTCTTCTACAATATTTTTCTGTCTGTACCATTCTGCTACTGCCTGTATGCGATCATTTTCTACCTTTTCTATCGCCTGCAGGTGCTTTCTTTCTTTCGGCAGCAATTGTTGGAGTTTATCCGTGTCCCCTGCTTTTAACACCCCTGTTCGTTCTTTTGTCAGCTGCAACAGGCTTACGTGTAATTGCTTCAGTTTCTCTATCTGCTGGTTTATCTTCACGATAGACACGGCAGGAGCCCCCTTATTTCCGACTGTTCCAGAATTCAATCATTTTCTGAGCCGTTTTCTCTGCATTTACTTTATATTCTCCCTGTTCAATTGACTGTTTGATATCTGCTACCTTCTTTTCTCGCGCAGGATCCGTGCTGGCGTTTTCTTGTAAACTCTTTGCCTTATGGGAGATTTCCACCTTGTCTTCCTGCTGGAAAGATTGCTTCATCGCCGTTTGCCTATTCAAATGTTTGTGATAAGGATTCAAATTAACATGATTTGATCCGTTTATTTTCATTCTCGTTCACCTCACTCTAATGTTTGCCGTCACTTATATTTACTCTTTTTATCGTCTTATCCACTCTATAGTTTAATGCTACTTTTTTCCCTTTTTCAAGGCTCTCAGGTTTGCGACTTATGCCTATCTGATACGATTGTACGTAGCCGCTCCTCCCTGACAAACTTCATAATACGGTCATGCGCTACACCTGTTTCGGCCATTACTTCGGCGACAGAGGCTTCACGGCTTTTCCGCTTCCTGATGAAATCATAGATTTTTCTATACTCGGCTTCTTCTTCTTGAAGACATTGCTGGCATAAAGCGTGCCTGTTTTGCACGAATATCTTCCCGCATCGGCGGCAATTAGATAGTTTGTCCTCCATACAAAACCCTCCTTGCTTTCCAGTTACTTAATATATCGGCAAACCAGCCATATCCGACAACCTTTTATCCACTCCGAACCAAAGTAAAGGAATAGACGGCCGGCGCTCCTCCTTCTTTCAACAGTTTAGCCGCATGTCTCAATGTGGTGCCAGTAGTATAAATGTCATCTACCAAAAGAACAGGCTTTGAGACTTGTTCTAGGAGTTGAAATGGGTTTTCCGTATTCACTCTTTCTTTTCGGCTCTTCTTCGACTGTTTTTCTCCATGGATGCGAGTCAGCACTTCACGCACCGGGGCCTTTATTAGTGATGCTATAGCCAAAGCCTGATTAAAACCTCTCTCACCCATACGTTCTTGGCTGAGAGGAATAGGTACAAGCAAAAGATCCTGTTGACTGAAATGCAGCTGAAATACCTCCTGGAGTTCATATTTGAACATTTCTATCAATATATAGTCGCCCCTATACTTCCAACGAGCTACGATACCTTTCATCGTTTCATTATAATTAAAAACAGCTACGTTTTTTTCAAGTATCCCCCGCCATGATTCTTCACTCTCCCAGCGCTCACAATCCTGGCAGATTCCATTAACATCCATAGGGCGGGCACAAATGGAGCATTGAGGGAGGCTGATCCTTTCCAACTGAGAAAAACAGTTTTCACATATTTTCTTATCGGATGGAGGGGAGAAGAGGTTGGACCAGGTAACCTGATGTAATATTATTTCATGACAGTTTAAACAATGCATGCTACATCCTCCGTCCCAGCTTGTTCATTTTCCAAATAGTCTCCACAGCCTTCACCATCGCCTCCGTTTTACCTTGATGAAAAAATATTACTTCTCCATCCGGGTCGTCCGGGCTTCGGCCAGCACGACCGGCAATTTGAATCAAGGCTGCCTGATCAAATACATGGTGTCCGCTATCAAATACCAGGACATCAACAGAAGGAAACGTAACACCTCTTTCTAAAATTGTTGTTGTAACTAAAGTTTCATAAGATTTATCACGGAAAGATTGAATTTTTTGGCTTCGCTCAGGGTCGGAAGCATGTACGGAAGTAATGGATGGGATATAGAAGGATAAGATGTCGGTAACGATAACTGCATCTTCAATCGTAGGAACAAAGATTAATAATTGACGGTCAGCATTAACTCGTTTCTTGAGCCAATTCAGGATTTTAGGTGAAAGCTCACGATGTTTTAGGGTCTTTCTGAAGTCAAAGGCAGTGATAAATTGGGGAACAGGTAGAGGGTGTCCATGAAAACGCCGCGGTACAAATACTACCGGAAGTCGTTTACGGGCAATCTCTCGTTCGTGTTTAGGACGGGGAGTAGCTGTTAGATAAATACGGGCCGCAGTTTCTTTTGTCGCACGGTCAGCAGCATAAGTTAGCGATTTATCCTTATGAAATGGAAAAGCATCAATTTCATCGATAATCATAACATCAAATGCTCTTCCAAAGCGGAGCAGTTGGTGAGTGGTGGCAATAATGAATGGAGCACTTCCACTTTTATCATCGCTGGTGCCATGCAGTGCCTGGATCTCTACGCTCGGAAATGCCGACTGGAAACGGGGAAGCAGCTCCTGAACAACATCAGCACGAGGCGTTGCAAGGCAAACCCGCTTCCCCTGGGCAAAAGCAAGGTTTAATCCTGGAAACAGCATTTCTGTTTTGCCGGCCCCACACACCGCCCAGACTAAAAGTCGAAGGCTGTCTTTACCAATGGCAGATAGAATTTGGTTTGCAGCATGTTGTTGAGCAGGCGTCAGTTCCCCATTCCATTGGCAGGCGTCAACATGCTTTGGCCATTGGACATCAGGTCGATAAGCATATAGGTGTTCCTTTTCGGAAACACGCCCCATCATAATACAGTTCCGGCAATAGACCGCTCCATCAGGAAGGGAAGCGAACAGATGACGTTTTCGATTACCACAGCGGCGGCATTTATATCCCCACGGGTGTTTTTCGATTGCGGGAATCGTGGCGAGCAGTTCAGATGATTCCATTTGCTGAAATGATTCATTATCTAAAGGAATTTCATTGCGTAGCAATAATTTGCCAGTCAAGAAGGCAGAGAAGTGCTCATGGCGAGGATCGGGAGGGGCTGTTGCTCTTTCCAGTGAGGAAGGAATCCAGGAGAAATCGTGGAAAAATAATTCCTGGAAGTAGGAGAATAACTTATTCAATTGGGATCACTCCAGTTATAAAAGGAGGGAGAAGCCCCTCCTTATTTTTTATACCAGCCAAGTCCAAGTGCGCCTTCACCAAGGTGCGTACCGATGACTGGCCCAAAATAGCTGGTTGTTACTTCAATATTAGGGAAACGTGATTCTAAATCCTGCTTGATCTCTTCTGCATCAGCTTCACAATTACCATGGATAACCGATGCTTTTATTGTATCTCCTTTTTTAGCGTCCTCTTCAAATAACGAAATAATCCGTTTAACTGCTTTTTTTCTCGTACGGATCTTTTCAAACGGGACAATTTTTGTATCGACAAAGTGCAGCACCGGCTTCACCTGCAACAGACTTCCGACAATTTTTTGTGCGCCTGATAGCCGTCCTCCACGATAGAGATTAGTCAAGTCATCTACCATAAAATAAGCACGCATGGTCTGTTTCATTTCTTCTAATCGAGACAAAATCTGCGCCGGTGTTGCCCCGTTATCTGCCATTTCAGCTGCCTCCAGCACATAAAAACCTTGCATCATAGCACTCAATTCAGAATCAAATGGATAGACATCGATTTCCTCGACCATTTCACCTGCTGTAACAGTCCCCTGGTAGGTTCCACTGATACCACTGGAAAGATGGATAGCCACAACCGCGTCATAGTCACGGGAAAGCTCCTCCAGTTTTTCTGTCACATAACCGATGGATGGCTGCGAAGTTTTAGGTAATTCTTCACTTTGACGCATCATGTCGTAAAATTCACCAGCCTGGATATCAATTTCTTCCCGGTAGGATTCATCGTTTATGATTACATTCAATGGAACCATATGTATATGATAGGCGTTGCGCAGGCCTTCAGGTATATATGCCGTACTATCAGTCAACACCGCTGTTTTCATAGGGCATCGTGCTCCTTCTGCTTATTTCTATTGCTTGCTTTCATTTTACATGAACGACAGCCACTTTTCATCAAACTGTGCTATGGAAATAAAAATAATACTCCATGTACTACAAAAGTGAGTATCACTGTTATATCAACACGCAGATCATTTAAAAAGCCTCTGGACGAGTCGTCCAGAGGCTTTATCCACAATTAAAGTACTTCAACCCAGCCATTCTTGATAGCTGTTACTACCGCCTGCGTGCGGTCGTTTACATTCATTTTTTGCAGGATATTGCTTACATGGTTTTTAACCGTTTTTTCACTGATGTACAATGATTCAGCGACGCCCCGGTTACTTTTTCCATCAGCCAAAAGCTGTAGAACCTCGCATTCGCGACGTGTCAGCAAATGTAATGGCTTCCGGTATTCAATTGTCTGGAAGGACTGACCGTTCTCAGCAGTTTCGGAGAGGCGACGGTATTCAGCAACCAGATTGTGGGTGACCTTCGGATGAAGGTAAGAACCGCCCTCGCTTACCACTTTGATAGCTTCAATCAGAGCATCGGAATCCATCTCTTTCAACAAGTAGCCCTGTGCCCCGGTTTTCAGCGCATGGGTTACATAGTTTTCATCATCATGGATAGAGAGTACAATCACTTTCAATTCCGGGTAACGGCTGATCAGTTCGGCAGTTGCCTCAACCCCATTCATATTCGGCATATTGATATCCATCAATACAACATCAGGATCATGCTGTTCCACCAAATCCACCGCTGTATCCCCATCGTCACCTTCTGCTACAACTTCAAAGCTGGCTTCAAAGTCTAAAATTCGCTTAACGCCTTCTCGAAAAAGTTTATGGTCATCAATCAATACGATTTGTGTTGGCATTGTCCTTTTCCTCCCCATCTCATAATTTCTGGGTAAACTACGTGACTAAATTCCCTATACTTCCGCTCAAAAAACTTCAAATTGAAGTATCGAACAAAATATAAGTCTATATTCCTATATTATTATTCATTATAAATCATTTTTTAAGATTTAGGTAGTCTTGCCTAAAATTCCCTTTCCAAAGGAATCTGGATAATAACGGCTGTTCCTTCATCAATCTTAGAATCAATGGTAAGCTCGCCTTCCAGCATATCGACACGCTCCTTCATTCCTAAAAGTCCGAATGATTTATCTTTTTTTACTGCAGTGTCAAACCCCTTGCCATTGTCCTTAATGATTAAAATAGCAGCCTTCTGCTTCAACTCTACTTTTACCTGGATTTCAGTAGCCTCCGCATGCTTCACTGCATTCTGAACAGCTTCTTGCACCAGGCGAAACAACGCAACTTCATATTTGCTGTCGATACGTCTTTCTTTACCCATATTGGTAAAAGGCACCGTTAAGCTGTCGTTATATTCCTCTACCGTGTGTAAATATTTTTTCAAGGTAGGGATCAAACCCAAATCATCTAACGCCATCGGTCTCAAATCATAAATAATCCGCCGTACTTCATACAAAGCAGATCGAACCATCTGCTTTACGCTTTTGATTTCAGCCAAGGCTTCTTCAACACCGCGTTCACGGAATGTCCGGTCCACCAGGTCAGATCGGATCATTACATTGGCGAGCATTTGAGCTGGTCCGTCGTGAATTTCCCGCGAAAGTTTTCTTCGTTCATCTTCCTGAGCTTCAATTATTCGCAACCCAAACTCCTGCTTTTCTTTAGCGTCTTCCAGCGCCTCCGAGACATTGCGAAAGTCTTCATTCAGATAATTAAGAACAACCGATATCTTGCTTACCAGTCCTTCCGCCCGCTGGACAGTTGACTCCAGGCTTTTCAGCCGTCGCTCAAGATCATTCCGCCGTTCCCTCAACTGTTTTTCTTTTTCTCTCTTAACAGACAGATCCATTTGCAATTGGTGTGTCTGTTCATAAACCTCACGGATCTGGCTTTCTGAATATTGATCGAAATATTTGCTGACTTCTGATAGACGCTTTCGGGATAATCGGACCCGCTGTTCGAGCTTGTCCCCCTCATCTATGAGAGAAATGACCTGTCTTTTTGTCTCTTGCAGCTCTTTTTGAAGTATCTCAAATTCACTTCGGGACTCTTCTCCTATATGGAAGATCTCATCCTTGCTGTTCGTGACATTCTCTATCATTTCTTCAATGACATCATCAAGTGCTTTTTCCTCAATTCTCGTCTCTTTCATCGCTCGACTCCTCCATCAATATTCACATACTCATTCGAATTTCCTAAGTATTTTTGTGGGGGTGTTGCTGGAATTTATTTATTGGTCATCTTATGGTTAATTCATTTGCCGGTAGATAGAAACCCTTATATAATAAAGTTCTTAGGAGGTTTTATTACTATGTTAGAAAGCTATTATACAGTAAAAGCTGAAGGTTCTGAAGAAATAACCATCCAAAAGTCACGGTTTATTGGTTACATAAAACGTTGCGAGACAGAAGAAGCAGCCCAATTGTTTATCCAGGAGATCAAGAAAAAGCACAACGACGCTACTCATAATTGCTCTGCTTATTTAATTGGGGAACACGATTTAATTCAAAAGGCGAACGATGATGGAGAGCCAAGTGGGACTGCAGGAGTGCCAATGCTTGAAGTCTTGAAGAAAAAAGGGTTGAAAGATACTGCAGTAGTTGTAACGAGGTATTTCGGCGGCATTAAGCTCGGGGCAGGTGGTCTCATCAGAGCTTATTCCAGTACGGTTTCCGCCGCTATCGAGTCTACCGGGATAGTTAAACGACAACTGATGAAGGAAATGAAAATCACCGTAGATTATAAACTGCTAGGGAAGTTGGAGAACAGCCTTAGAAATTCAGATTACTTATTAAAAGAAATAAATTATTTGGAAAACGTGGAATTCATTGTATTTGTTGAAAATGAACTAGAAGATTCATTTTCTAAATGGGTCATTGACCTGACCAGTGATCAGGCCACTATCCAACCAGGGGAAGTTAGTTATATAGAACAAAATGTCTCCGGTAAGTAAAACTAATTACCTTTAATTTTTGACAAAATATTTCCTGGGAAATAAAACTATGGCGATAAAAACGTCAAATACTGAAGCTTATTATGATATTTACGGGAAAATGATTATTTTAACCGACAAAAAACAAGCCAGGTTCAGTAATTATACCGAGCCTGGCTTGTTCAGATCTTTATATAAATACAATGATAACTCAATCGCCTTTCCCCATTTTCCATGCTGCCAGATCATCTAAGGGAACATCCAGCGTTTCCGCTAATTTTTTCATAACAATTAAAGAAGGGTTTGTCTGGATTCCTCGTTCAATATTACTAATGTAAGACTTAGAGACACCCGAATATTTAGCTAGAGCACTTAAGGACAGGCCACGCTTCTCCCGCAACTCTTTTATACGATCCCCAACCATGAATACCCCCCTCACCATTTTTCCTGAAAGACTTTAATATTAAAAATTCCTGTTCATTATAACGAATGATACTATAAGTATATAGAATTAACTTGGAAAAGAAAATAGTCAAATTATAATTCAGAAAACATTTTTCCTTCCAATCTCTTCACTTTATGTATCTATACTTATTTTTCTAATAAATAGTATTTCCAAAGAAAGACACTCCACTAAAAAGTGGAGTGCCTTTCTTCATGCAAAATTCTTTTTATCCAATAAATCATAAAATGTGTCCCGGTCTCGATTATCCAAAGCCATATCAATCATACGACTAAAATTAAGTTGCTCTAATTCCTTGAAAAGAACATCTAATTCCATTTCTTCCTTCTGATTTTTTGTTTTCATTACTGGATCTACCTTTCGTTTATTGCTTTTGGCTTCCGGTTTTTCATTCAAATACGGACGTACAATCGAATTTAAGTGAGTCAGAAAGTCAGGCAGTTGGAGAAGATCCGTGATCGATACATAAATCATCTTTTTACCTCGTTGAAATACAAAGATATCCAAGACATTGTGTACTTTCTTTTTATCGCGATCAATAATAATTTCTTTTGCTTCAAGCGGGACAAAATGATAGAGCTCTCCATCGACATATAACGAAAAATACTGGTAGGCCAGAACGACACGGACATAGTGCTCGTCGTCTTTAACATAATAGGGCTTCAACATCTTAATAGATAACATATCTGACCACCCTCCATTTAAAATCTGAATATTCAGTATTTTATATATATTATGACGTATTTTGAAAGATATGAAAAGTAAAAAATACTGGTAGTTAGAAAAACTTGGTTTATCGCCAAATTCTTACGGCTAAGTTTTAGTTTTACTTATTTATTTATAGAGATAAAAAGACAAGCCATGTGCTCTGAAGCCAACACAGCTTGTCTTTTTACTTTATATTCTCTTGAATTGTTCCTTGCTTGTACCAGATGCTATCGTTATATGGGCTGATTTCCAGCCGATCTTTATCTAGTATTCTATCATTTGGTGAAAATCATATTTAGTGGCTTCTCCTGGGCACTTGTCTCCCGCAACTTTAAAAAATGCTCCACTTCCGCTTTCGTAATCCCTAAGGCTCGGGCTTCTTCCATCAGCACTATCCATTCCAAATCCAACCGACTGTCCAGCTGATTTCTTTTCATGAATGATCCCTCCATCACTCATCACCCTAGGCAGCCCGGCGATCGTAGCCCTTAAATATGTAGTTTTCCTCGTATGCAGGCCTTAGACCCGTAGCTTTGCGTCCTTATCTTTAGATAAGTTTGCCTTTTCAAAAGCGACTTATTAAAATATTCTGATATCTTTTATTCTACTATGGTTCCCGTCATTTATCTAGTAAAATATCATCATTTTCGTAGTTCATTAGTCCTGTTTTTCATCCGGAAACATATGGAATAAGTAGACATTTTCATGTTCTTCTGAAGAAAGCTGGAAGGATTCGATATCAACATCATCAAATTGCGTACCATCTTCCTGGATAAAACTGATGGATGTAACGAAACTATCCTCCTCGCTTGAAGGGGAAGGTGCAGGGTTTATGACTTCGATCACCCATTCGTAATCAAACCTTTCGATGCATGCTCGTTGAAAGGAAATACGTTGATCATCAAGCCGGATTTCTTTAAGTTTAAGAATATTCCTTTTGTTTTGGAGCATTTCTGTCCCTTCTTTCTTATTTCGTGATATGTTTATTTTCCCTTTTCAAGCACATCAGAAACTAATGAAAAGGGACAACGCCCTGCCAATATATGGAGGGCGTGTCCCACTCATCATAGTGCTGGTAAATAGGCGGCTAATGCTTGCTTTAATTTCTCCAGTCTTTCCAGGCTATCAGCTTTTGAAGATGACTTCACGCCGTAATAAAATTTTATTTTCGGTTCTGTGCCAGATGGACGGAGACAGAACCAGCAATCATCCTCAAGTACAAATTTCAACACATTCGATGCAGGAAGAGTAATGGTCTCTTCTACACCAGTCTTCACTATCAATCTGCGGGAAGATGCATAGTCTTCGACAGCTAGAACTTTCAAGCCGGCCACTTCGGTCAGCTTCTCCTGGCGAAAAGTATCCATGATTGCTTTGATTTTCTCTTCGCCTTGTTTTCCATCTAATTTGATAGATTGCAAATCTTCCATATAATAGCCGTGGCGTTTGTATAATGCATCCAGCGCTTGAAGCAGCGTTTTTCCTTTTACTTTCCAAAACAATGCCAATTCTGTTGCCAGTACAGCTACCTGCACGGCATCCTTATCACGAGCAAAATCTTTAGCTAGAAATCCGTAACTTTCTTCATAACCAAATAAAAATTCATATTCTCCAGTCCGTTCGAATTCTCGGATTTTCTCTCCAATAAACTTGAATCCTGTTAAAGTGTCGAGCGTTTCGATATTATAATAGGATGCAATTGCGCGACCGAATTCAGAAGTGACAATGGTTTTGATCATGATTCCATTGTCAGGAAGGTCGAGGTGCTGGGAAAGCAGGTAGTCAAGCATCAATGCCCCCAACTGGTTACCTGTCAGAACACGGTATTCTCCATGTTCATCGGGCACTGCTACTCCAAGTCTGTCCGCATCCGGATCTGTTGCGATTAATATATCGGCACCTACTTGTTTCCCTTGGGTGATTGCCATTTCGAACGCCTGATGCTCTTCAGGATTCGGTGACGCTACTGTGGAAAATTCAGGATCCGGGTCGGCCTGCTCAGCAACTACATGCACGTTTTTGAAACCGGCTTGCTCCAGTCCTTTACGTACCAATACATTTGCCGTACCGTGCAAAGGAGTGAAAACTACCTGAAAATCTTCACCGGCATCATGGGTAATATGCGGGTTCATATTGACCCCTCGAAGCTCCTTCAGGTATGCCTCATCCACTTTTTTATCAATCCATTCCAAAAGGCCGTTGGCTTCCAAATCACCTTGATCGGCTGCTTCTACCTGTAATTCATTTTCAATCTGATTCACCATTTCGATCACTGCGCCGGCTTCAGCGGGCGGCAGTTGTCCACCATCTTCATTGTAAACCTTGAACCCATTATATTCCGGAGGATTATGACTTGCCGTTATGACGATACCACCAGCCGCATATAAATAACGCACCGCATAAGACAACACCGGTGTTGGACGAAGAGAAGAAAATACATACGCTTTAATGCCATGAATGCCTAAGACTTTCGCAGTCTCTATCGCAAACTCCTTAGACATATGACGGCAATCATAGGCAATGACAATACCGTTCTCCTTCCATTCTTCACCGCGAGCTTCTATGTATCTAGCAAGACCTTCCGCTGCACGGCGGATGGTATAAATATTCATCCGGTTGGTACCAGGCCCTAATTTGCCACGCATGCCTCCTGTACCGAACTCCAAATTTTTATAAAAAGCATCTTCCAGGGATTGTTCATCTGTTTGAATCTGGTTCAATTGAGTTCGCATTTCTGCTTCTAACTTATCAAAATCGTTCCATCGTTGATATGAAGTCTGCCAGGTCATAGGATCATCCTTTTTTGTTAGAATAATATACTCCTGCTCATTATATCAGAGTCCATTCGTTTTTTTATGACATATCATGTCGAAAAGTATTAAAAAACAATTGTTATTGTGACGAAAGATCCCGAAAGCCCCGAGGTGATGGTTACACCTCGAGGTTTTTCCTATTTATTGGACCAGGAAACGACCATTTTTGCCTTTCCTTCCAGCTCGAACGGCTCCATCGTTGTCGGAAGAATGAAATGGCTCCCTTTTTTGACAGCATGACGCTGATTGCCGACTTTGACCATTCCTTTTCCTTCAATGACACTAACTAAAATATACTTTTCAAATCGAAATTCAGGAGAACGACCGTCCAGTTCCCACAGTACGACACCAAAGTAATCCGCCTTCACCAGACTCTCTTCCTTCAAGCCTTTGTCTTTGCTCGACTCACGATCCAACTGAGGATCTTCATGTGGGACAGTAGTTACTTCTAATGACTCACTTAGATGGAGCTCTCTTTTATTCCCATCAGCTCCGACACGATCATAGTCATAGACACGGTATGTGATATCCGAACTTTGTTGGGTTTCAAGAATCTGGACACCTGCTCCAATCGCGTGGATCGTACCGCTCGGAACATAAAAGAAATCACCAGGATGAACTTTTACTCTTCGCAGAAGTTTGTCCCATTCACCATTTTCTACCATCGCCTGTAATTCTTCACGGGTTGTCGCATGGTGGCCGAAGACAATTTCAGCCCCTTCCTCACAATCGATAACATACCAGCATTCTGTCTTGCCATATGCTTCGTTTTCTTTTTCCTGTGCATAAGTATCATCTGGATGTACCTGTACAGACAAGTCTTTTTTCGCATCAAGAATTTTGACCAGTAAAGGAAACTCGTCACCTGCTTGATCGCCAAACAGCTCTCTGTTCTCCTCCCACGCTTCCGTTAGCGTTTTACCTGCGAGCGGGCCGTTCATGATTTCATTCGGACCATTCGCATGGGCTGAAATTCCCCAGCATTCTCCAGTTTGATCGGAAGGAATGTCATAGTTGAACAATTCGTGCAGCTGTTTCCCTCCCCATATTCTTTCTTTGAAGACAGGCTTTAAAAAGATAGGTTCGTTATACATGAATTCTGCTCCTTTTGTCGATAAGTCATAGTATGTTAATAAGAATTTTACTACACCACAGGAATGATACAAGTCATAGATAGAAAACAAAATAAAACAGGTTAAATCGAACTTGTATTAAAATGCTTTGAAATGCAAAAAAGCTTCCCCTTCATAATGAAAGAGAAGCTGATTTTTTATGAAGACAAAGCTTCTGTCAATGGAGGTACAATTTGTTTTTTACGGGAAACAACGCCTTCGAGGACTGCTTTGTTTTCAGATAAGGTCACCTCAAAGGCTTTTTCGACAGCTGCGGACTTATCTCCCAATACAACCGCAGTAGAATCGTTTGAAAGGATGTCCGTTACGACGAATACGAACAAGTCCAGACCTTTTTCATCGATGGCTTTTTGCATTTCCGCTTCGATGTCCGCCTGGTTTTCAAGCACTTCACTCGTGTCGACCGTATTAACCTGTGCAACTTCTACGTTGGCTCCGCCCATATCAAAGTTTTTCGCATCCAGGCTGATCAACTCTGCCATTGTTTTATCGCTGATATCCGCTCCTGCTTTCAGCATGTCAAGTCCGTATTTTTCCGCATCAATTCCGGCGATTTTTTCCAATTCTTTTGCCGCTGCCACATCTTCTTCCGTGCAAGTCGGCGATTTGAATAATAGAGAATCAGAGATAATAGCAGAAACCATCAGTCCGGCCATTTGCTTGCTGACTTCAACATTATGTTCCTTATACAGTTTATTTAAAATAGTAGCGGTACAGCCTACAGGCTCTGCGCGGTAGTAAAGCGGACCTTGTGTTTCAAAGTTAGCAATCCTGTGATGATCGATGACTTCCATTACCTGTACCTGGTCGATGTCATCTACACTTTGCTGACGTTCGTTATGGTCGACAAGGATCACCTGCTCTACTTCATCTGATACCTTTTCGATAAGACGAGGGGCTTCTACACCGAACTGCTCGAGTGCGAATTGAGTTTCGCCATTCACTTCGCCCAGGCGAACCGGTTCGACTTCTTCCCCGATTTTAGACTTCAGATCAGCATAGACAATTGCTGAGGTAATGGTGTCGGTATCTGGATTTTTGTGCCCAAAAATTAACTTCTTTGCCATGATAAAACCCCTTTTTTGATGATATATGTCGCTATTATAACAAACATTTTCTCCAGAAGGGAGAGAAAAACTGAAACGAATGCCGAGGCGCTTCCATACAAAACTTTCACTAGAAACTATACCCAGGTATAATATTACTTCTTTATGGATGGTGATAAAGTATAAGCAATGGATGCGCAAAGCGAAATATATGGGAAAGGTGGGAGATGATGGAATCTCAAGATGTAAATCAGACCACTGGTGCTGCTGCGAGGCAAGATGTAGAAAGTAATAAGTTAATGGCTATCCTCGCTTATTTTATTTTCTTCTGGACCATAATCATAATGGGTTGCTCTTGTCACTTTTTCAAAACCAAACAACTGGATCAAGCGCTGAAAAAAAGGAATGGGGGTAGAGATAATGATTCTTTCCCCCGATAACAGTAAAGGAAACAAGTTATATAACAGGTAAGAACGGGTTCCAGCATCACTCGTATCCAGGCAATCCAGCATCCGGATAAACCAGCCGGACCGTGCGTCAGATGGAACGGCGTATTCTTTTTCCTCTTTGGCAGTCAAACCAGTGAAATAAGCACGTGAAACCGGTTCTTTTTTCAGATGAGGGAGCGTTTGCCGATTAATTGGTACAATTATAGAAACCCCTATCGTCTCTCCCTGTCCGCTCTTTACCAGCCTGCAGACATTGTATCCTAACCTCTTCACATAATCCGCTCCGATAAGCTCGGATTCTTTTTGATTGTGCTCGAATGATACATAGTAATTATAGGTTTGGCGGGAGTCACGGTGATAATAATGAGCAATACTCTCAGAAAATTGCTTACCCCTTCTTTCAAAGTAAGCTTCTACATCTGTAAAGTTGTGATCCCCAACCGGCTCTGTATAAACATTCGTAGTGACGGGGTCCTGAAAAAATGCTGACAGTATCATTTCTTCATCCAGGTGATAAAAAAATTCAGCAATCTCACGTTCTTCTGCCTCGTTGGAGTGGATACGCTCCATATAATAAAAAGCACTATATTTTTTTAATGCTTTATACCGATTTGGATCCCGGTTCTTTAGATCGAGCGAAATAGAAGAACGGACCAGATCATGGAGCGCCCATCCACGCTTATTTCTTCTAACAAAGGAAAGGCGAGTAAGTTTTCCAAACGTAGAAGCCGACAATTTTTCTTTTCTTACATAAGACAAAACCTCCTGATCAAAGTGCCTCAGAATCGCCGCTGCTTCCAATAGTTCTTGCAATTGCTGATCTGCGACTTCACTCATCCAGCGGTGCACCAAATAAGAAAACAACTCATTTCTTTCTTCCTGCAGCATATCACCGAAGCCTTTGTCACAGGTGCTGACACTCAAAGATAAAGTTAGTGGATGACCTTTGGTGTAATACCAATATTCCCGCATGGTATCTTCCCGGCTTATGCCTGCATTGTAAAGGTATTCACGCGTTTGTTCTTCATCAAAGGAGGAAATTTCTATTTGCTTAATCACCCTGCGCCAGGAGGGAGATTCAATCCAGGGTCCTGTCAGCGGTTGACGACCTGCCAGGATAACCGAAACGTTGCCCGGAAGTTGTCTAAGAAAAAATTCGCGAAACCACCGATCAAGGTTTTCCATCTTTTCATACGTATCAACAGCAACAATGATACGGTGGGTTTCTGCGGCTTGCTTCAATAGTCCGAAGCAATGATTCATTGTGGTTGGAGAAAAACTAACAAACTCATTTGAATAGTGGATAGCTGCTTCTAACATGGTAAGAATCTGCCCTGCGAGGATAGTGGGAGATTGAAATAAATCTTCGCTATCTAAATGCAGGTAAATCGTGTCGGCATTAGCTTTTGTTAAGCGATGAAATGCCTGCAACAGGAACGTTTTACCAACTCCACCGGTTCCATAAAAATGGAGGATTCGTTTATTAGCTTTATTGCTAGCGATAAATTCCTTAAATTCCTCTATCTCCTGTTTCCGCCCAATGAAAACATCATTCTCGATCATCATCATATGTATATCCAAACCTTCAACGGTCGTCTCTTTATCAGGTTTAGAAAAATGCATGCCCTCCTTATTTATTCGGATGTAATAACCTCATGCATCGATATTGGATAACTGGGTAGCAATGGAGTTTAAGAATGCCTGGTTGAAGATAACATCTTTTAAAACGAATAATATTGATTAGTATATTAGTTATATTTTGCCTTATCGGTATAAATTCCTGCATTTTAGTAAAATAGTTCTAGTAGATGAATTTCTCATTAAAAAAAAGCGTGGAGCCGTCTCCACGCTTTCTAATTATTTAGCAGCTAATATTAAAGCTCCTTTTATACCAGCCTCATTTGTCAAGCCAGGCGGCACGATATAGTTATCTATGCGATCGGGAGTCAATAACGGAGAGCTGACATAGCCATTCAGCATGTCCACTACATTTTTTCTGATTAAATCGAACAAGTGGGTCTGCTGCATAACCCCACCGCCCATAATCACACGTTCCGGTGACAAAATGTAAATGTAATTAACGATTGCCTGCGCTAAATAATAGGATTCAATTTCCCATACCAATTCATCGTCTGCTAAGTCTTTACCAGGTCTTCCCCAACGTTGTTCAATCGCAGGTCCTGCTGCCATTCCTTCCAGACAGTCGCCGTGATAAGGGCAAGTTCCGGCAAAATCATCTTTTTCATGCCGCCGGAGAGCAATATGGCCCATTTCCGGGTGGGACAATCCTTTGAGTGTCTCCCCATTTACAATTGCACCGGCACCTATGCCAGTACCAACCGTAATATAAAGACAGGAATTAACATCCGTCGCATTTCCCCATCGGGATTCAGATAAAGCTGCCACGTTAACGTCAGTGTCGACTACTACAGGAACCCCTGTATGCTTGCTGACTTCATCTGCCAAAGGGAAGTCAACCCAATCCGTCTTTGGAGTCTTTTGAATCGTTCCATAGGTTCCTGTTCCTTCATTCAAATCAATCGGTCCAAAGCTGCCGATTCCAACCCGTTCTATATCACTGTTTTCAAAAAACTCATAGACTTTCGGCATGGTGATTTCCGGTTTTTCTGTCGGTATAACCGTTTTCTCAAACACTTCGCCTTTTTCATCGCCAATTGCGCACACAAACTTTGTTCCACCAGCTTCGATTGCACCAAGTTTCATAGACTTCTTCCTTCCGTAAAAGTTTCTATTATTCATTATACCAGTTGCTTATATCCTGTTGGATGCAATTATCCTTCAAACCCCAGGCTGTCAGCTTGAGTTGTTCATTTCCTTTTTGTTTCACTTTCAAGAGGCGCTCCTCTGGATCAGCAAACATTCGGGTAGTGAAGACTTCTTTACCCTTGTTGATGAAAAATTCTACGGAGGAACGATCAATGAACACTTGCACATGTTTTATCCCTTCGATCAAGCGGCAGCTCCGATTTTCCATTTCCCCTGATGCTAAGTTCGGACGTTCCAAGGTTAAATACCCTTCTTCTTTACTATAGGACAAAGTAAGAAAGTCAAACAGTTTAAGCTCCAAATGATCCAGGGAGCCATCTGTTTCGATTATCAATTCGGAAGTGCGGGCGATCTCATGAGAGATTTCAGAATCAACCGCCTGCTCGAACAGTTTCTTTTCTCTCAACTGCTTCATTTCCTCGACTGGGAGCTGATAAAGGCTCCCCTGTTCCAGTCTAAGTTCCCGCGGCAACGTCAAATTATGAATCCAATGATGCTTAATAGTCGGATGATGCTCCTCACCTTGATCCGGGACACCCATCCATCCGACAAGAAGACGTCTCCCTTTCTCGTCTACCATCGACTGAGGCGCATAAAAGTCGAAACCGCGATCTAATTCGGTGAAACTCCCATGTTCCATTTTTCCATATTCATAATCAATCTTCCCAATCACATAACCTGTCTGGTACTGATTGTTAAAATCAATTCCTTGCGCCGTGACACCCTGCGGGGAAAAAATCAATACATCCTTACCATCCAGTTGAAACGCATCTGGACATTCCCACATATAACCGAGCCCGTCAACAGGACCAGCCAGTTCGCCTTTATGTGTCCATTCTTCTAAATCATCGGATTCGAAGAACGCTACTGTACCTTCTTTTCCTGAAGTTTGAGCGCCGATTACCATATACCATTTGCCCTCTTGCTTCCATACTTTAGGATCACGGAAATGAGCAGTGTACCCCTCAGGCAGTTCAACTTGAACACCTTTTTTTATAAAATCAATGCCATTATCTGATTCTGCCAGGCACTGATAAGTTTCCCGATCCCCTTTGTCATTACGTACATTTCCGGTATAAAAAACTTTTAACTTGTTATCGTGATCAATGGCGCTGCCAGAATAGCAGCCGTTTTTATCAAACCAGTCACTTGGTGTCAGTGCAATTGGCTCCAGTTCCCAGTCTACCAGGTTATCCGAGCTGTAATGCCCCCATAATTTGGCGCCATGACCAGTATGAAACGGCATCCACTGAAAATACATGTGGTACTTCCCTTGCCATTGGATCCAGCCATTCGGGTCATTCAGGAGACCGACCGGGGGAGTCATATGGAACCCCTGACGGTATGGGTCTTGTTGTGCTGTTTTCAATGATTTTTCTACCGCCTGATAGGCTTGTTGTCGCAAATCTTTGTCATTCATCATAGCTGAACTCTCCTAACCTTCCAATCTATAAATGGAAGAAGACCCAGGATACCGTGCCCCAGGTCTTCGTGTTCTATTATTTGTTGTCTACCATTTTATCGTTGAATCCAAACAGATAAGTCAATACAAACGCTGTCCCGATTGCAACGAGATTGACTAAAATGTACCCGAAAATCTGGCCATTCAAGTACAGCAACGTTCCTGGAATTACCGTAATCGCCATACCAGTTGCTTTCAATCCCATAATTGCAGCAAGGAACCCGGATACACCGCCTCCGATTAATCCCATAACAAATGGCTTCATATAGCGGAGGTTGATACCGAAGATAGCCGGCTCGGTGATACCTAAGAATGCAGACAATGCTGAAGGATAAGACAATGCCTTCAATTTCTTGGATTTCGTTTTAACACCGACAGCAAGCGCGGCCCCACCCTGTGCTGCGATTGCACCTGTAATGATCGGATTGAATGGGTTAAAACCGAGGCGTTCCAGCAATTGAATTTCCATAAAGTTAAAGATGTGATGAACCCCAGTGATAACAATAATTTGATTGAAGAAGCCAATCAGAAGGCCACTCAGTCCGAACGGCAGTTCCAATAAGAACATTGTACCTGCGAAAATCCAATTTTCTACCGAGTGGAAAACCGGACCAATCGCAAATAATGCCGCTGCGATCATAACGAGTAATACTAAGAATGGCGTAAGAATCAAATCAAGTGCTTCTGGAATTCGTTTACGCAGCGCTTTTTCAAGCTTTGCCCCTAAGATACCGGCAATGAAGGCGGGCAATACCGATCCCTGATATCCGACTACCGGGATAAAACCTAAAAACGTTAGTGGTGATGCATCACCGGATGCTACTTCCCAGGCATTCGGTAACGCCGGTGACACAAGCATCAGACCGAGCACAAGACCGATGACTGGTGTTCCCCCGAATACTCGGAACGTCGACCAGGCGACAAGTGCCGGTAAGAAGATAAAGGCCGTATCTGTCAAAACTTCTGTAAATAGAATGAAGTTTTCCGGTACGCTTTCAGGCGTTAAGCCGAATAACGAAAGAATCGCTTCCTGCATGACAAGCCCACGTAATCCCATGAAGAGACCGGTCGCTACCAGTACAGGAATGATAGGGACAAAGACATCACCAAATGTTCGAATCGCTCGCTGGAAGGCATTCCCCTGCTTGGCTGTTTCTTCCTTCATTTCTGATTTCGATGTGCCATCCACATTGTATTTCGTTATTTCTTCATAAATACGATTGACCGTACCAGTTCCAAAGATAATTTGATATTGACCAGAGTTATAGAATGCACCTTTGACCTTTTCAATTCGTTCCACAGCATCAACATCCACTTTTTCCTTATCATAGACCATTACCCGCAGCCGGGTAGCACAGTGAGCAATAGACTGAACGTTTTCTTCGCCTCCGACTGCTTCAAGCACCTCTTTGGCAATTTGATCATTACTAGCCATCGTATAAATCCTCCTTTGGTAATCCTCTTGTGTAATCGATTACACACCCAAGAAAAAAATAATAGCAACATTTAGGGAATCGATTCCATATAAGTGAAAAAATAAAAACCATGTAAGCGGTTTACATTTTTGTTAAAAAAAGAGAGAGATGTGTGTGTAATCGATTCCATATCGCTTGTTGATTTGTACTATACACTATCTCTCTTAATCAGTCTATAATTTTGCGTAATTTTTTTTCTGGTATTTTTACCCTGCAACTGTTCAAGCAGCAATTCTGCTGCTTTACTCCCGGCATCTTTGTTGAAATAATCGATAGTCGTTAATGACGGAGTAATATACTTCGACATGACTGCTGCTCCAATACCAGTAATGGCGATATCTCCCGGAATGCGGAAACCCTGTTCTTTCAAATATTCCATGGCACCTATTGCCATACGATCGGTAACCACAAATGCTGCTGTTGGCGGATTTTCTCGGTTGTTATTAATGATTTGTTTCATACTTTCGTAACCGGATTCCATACTGAAATCACCGTAACTGCACCATTTTTCTTCAACGGTAATCCCGGCTTTCTTCATCGTATCCATAAATCCTTTTTTTCGAAGCACACCAACCGCTGGATCTTCTTCCCCGACACCGATATAGGCTATTTTTTCATGGCCTTTTTGTAGAATCATAGTTGTCATATCTACCGCTGCGTGGTAATCATCATAAACGATGGAAGTGACCCCAGGAAGTTCCTGACCAAGGGAAATGAAAGGCAGTTTCGACTCCTCAATCGCATGCAGCAACCGATCGTTGACGTTCGTTGCTAATAAGATAATGCCATCAACATGGCGGCTTTGGAGCAGTCGGATATACTCAATTTCTTTATCATGATTTAATTCGGTATCTGTCAAAAGAATCTGGAAGCCTTCTTTGGAGACTACTTCATTGATGCCTCCCACCACCCGGCTGGCTGTTTCCGTACTGATTTTAGGAAGGATGACTCCGATGACACCGGAACGTTTGGTACGCAATGATTTAGCGGACACACTAGGAATATAGCCCGTTTCCTCTACTACTTTCATAACTCTTTTGCGAGCCGATTCACTGACGTACCCATTATTATTTAACACTCGACTGACCGTTGTGCGTGATACGTTTGCCATTTTTGCAATATCATTGATCGTTGTCATAAAACTTTTCCTCCATACCAATGGAATCTATGTACATATTATTGCAAATACACCCGAATGTCCATCACAACAACACACCCCGGGTCCTCCAGATTCTGGAGGACCCGGGGTGTCCAGTATTAAAAAGCAATTTTCTCTCCATCCAGCTCAATTACACGCTGGACCGGTTCCTGGAGGGGAGCACGCCCGTCCATGTATGCATCTTCCTCATACAAATTTTTAATCTTCACTTTCCCTATAAACACAGTAGACTCCCAGGTAACCATCGTAACTTCAAATTCCTCTTTATCAGCAAATAACTGCTTCGTTTCTTCCGTTACAGCAGCATGATTCACCATAACAAACCAATTCTTATTATTTTCTTCATGAACAACCAACAAGCCATGGTCAAATACTAACGGGTCTCCATTCGGCATAAGGATTGTTTGTAGTGAAAACGACAATGACATCCGTACCATCACTCCTTCTCCCTAACCATTTCGACAGATTCCGCCTAAATCCTCTCCTTCCATTTTCATATTTTCGTCTTACCTAATTTCTTAAAAAACTAATACATTTATCCCATCAATTGATACACACTGTTATGCTGATCGATAATACCATGTATATACTCAAAAAATATTCTACAATATTAATTATTTACCAGTTGTAATCTGTCGAAAAAATTAATATGACAAATATAAAAAATTCGTTTATGATAAAATAATACTATTCCATTTTAAAAAAATTATAAAGGAGCATTCAAATGGCAAAGGGTAACAAAAAATACGATTATGACCTCAACCAAGTCAAACAACTCCTCGAAGAATCAGACAAAAACTACCGCCAGATTGCTGCAGAAACAGGCTGTCCCTACTCCAATGTAGTTTACCATGGTCGAAAAATCCGTGGAAAGCGATACAAAAACAATGTACAGGAAATGGTGTCCTTCGTAACCTCTGAAGATAAGGCAAAAGTATCAAGTGACGTGCAAGTAAATACTTCAAAGGTCACTGAACAAAAACAAAACAATATCGCAACGCCTTCTTTTGAAATTACAACAGCTAATCTATCTCTTGAACAAGCAGAGGCAAAAGCGAAAAACATGATCGAAGCAGCACGCGTGCTCGGTGTCGACAAAGTAACGTTGCAGATAAGCAGCCATGATGAAAATTAGAAAACAGCCGATGGTTTAATACCGTCGGCTGTTTTCTAATGTTTTTATATTCCGTGATTCATATACTGCCATCTGTTCAACAGTTCATCCAAAGCCTGGGAAACTGAGACGAGCTGAGGGTCGGAGGGATTGTTCTTATATAGCCCGTACATCTTTTGTCTTAACTTTTCAATTTCAACTTCCAGCTCTGCTGGTGCTAACATTTCCGATCCTCCTCTTTTGAATTTCACTAATTTTTTTGAATTATTCAGCATTTTCTTCGGACTCTTCTTCTAAGTCTCCGTTTTGGTCATTCTCCCTCTTTTCTTTTTCCTTTTCATCCTCTTTATCTTTTTCCAAGTTATCTTTTTCTTCCTCAGTTAAAGGACCATCATCGACCACTGTTTCTTTTTTATCTTCTTCTTTTTGCACAGGATTTTCTTCTTTATTCCCTGTATCAGTATCTTTTTCTTCCTTATTTTCTATCTTATCTTCCTCAGTGGATTTCTTCCCATTATTTTTGCTTCTATCAGGATCTGTCGATGAGGATTTATTTGAATTACCAGAATTACTAGAACTGGCAGGTATGGAAGTCGAGCCAGAACTTGAGGTGCTCGTTTCTGAATTAGTAGTAGTGGTATTTGATTCCCATGTGGAAGTTCCATTAGACTCTTCTTCTACTATTATTTCACTCTCTTCCTCTACGCCCTCCTCCAACAGAGTATCTTCAGTTTCTAAATTTTCTCCAGAAGTTTCTTCTTCCTCATCAACAAAAAAATCTTCATCAATTATACGTGTATGTAATTCATAGTTGTATTCTTTTTCCCTATGTATATTTGCTTCACGTGGAAGTTGATAATTTGACTGGGCCGTTAGAACTGTCCGCCCATCTTGAATGCTTTTGACAATAAAGAAACTGCTAACCACCAGTCCAATTGTCAAGAAGACAGTTGCCACGATAGCAACTGTTTCTTTATTCATTTCCATTAACTTTCCACCTCCTTTTCAACTCTATTATAACCTGTCTTAATAGATAATGCTTTTATCTTATATTTCGACAGAATTATTAAAAAGTTAAGTTCCCATTCAAAATGAAAGGCCAGGCGTCAAATTCCGCCTGACCTTGATGCTGAATTATTTACTTTTTTCCTTTATCTCCCGGAAACTCATAGAAGAATTTAGCTGTAATAGAGCCATCTTCATTTTGCTGGATGTCAGTGACATGGATGCCGGAATCAGCTGGTACAGGATTATCTTCTCTCCAGAAGTAATAGGATCCTGAATGAACATTTCCTGAATTCGGAGTGATTTGATTGCCAGTAGTGAAGAAGTCAGCTTCGTCACCACGGTTGTTATTACGCTCCAGGTCATACTCTCCATCTGCCTGCAATACGGACAATCCATAATGCGTGATTAACGTTCCATCAGAAGCTGTTGCCGATTGATTGTACTGGAAGCGTTTGTTCATCCAATTTTCAACGTTGTTTGGACGTAAACCTGCTGTCTTATACTTATTGATGACATTTTCATCAACATGCCAGGCAACCAGGCCTTCCGCGTTTTCACCAACACGTGCCAGTCCTTTGTTGAAGCCTTCCTGCTGTACATTTTCAAATAGGAAATACTCGGTGCCGTTAGAGCCCGGTACGTCCATCTTTACGACATCTTCGTATTCGTTAACAGGTCCAAGTGTCAACTCCTTGACGCCATCTTCTGGTGTAACTTCTTGCGGCTCCAGCCAGCCTAAGAACATTTTAGAAAATGGATCAAAACCGGTCGGTGAATTTCCGGAATAAGCGGCATCATTTGGATAACGCATCCAGGAACCACCCGCCATCATGGAGAAGTTTCCGACGCCTTCTGAAGTGTATTCTGTGTCATAGAAGTCAGGTAACCCAAGGGCATGGCCAAATTCATGAGCGAATACCCCTGGTTGTGCCGGATAAGGTCCAGCTTCTAGTTCTTCTTTGTATGTGTCGTTTGCAAAGTCATAACCAGCTACATTTCCTCCGATTGCCGGTTCGACTGTGTAGTTGTTAACGACTACGCCATCATAAGTCAAATCTTCTTTAATAGTTTTCTCTATCCATTCATCCATAGTCAAGCCTTCTTTTTGATTTGCGGGGACCCCATCATCATAATATGGACCATAATACAATGCACTGAGCACACCCCATTTATGTGACCAAATTTGAGCAGGATCACGACTGAATTCGGCCCCTGTTCCTTCATGGACGACAAAGATATTCGGAACTTCTCCGTCTTCTGCATATTGAGAGAAGTCTACATGAGGGTCAGCTGCTTTCAAGAGATCACGCACCAATTCACCCATGTGAGCATCTGCGTTCGCATTCCCATTTACATACGTTCCGCCATTAGCATACTCACCAGTCTGATCAAGGTAATAGGAAGCTCCTCTTGGCAATTCAACCCAGCCGATATCGGTCATATCGTCATATGTAGTCAGTTCGACTTTATCATAACTGGATTCTTTATAAATGTTTTGCATGGTACTGTTTGTTGGTACTTTTTGTCCTTCAAACTCGGCATATTCCTTAAATTCTTCCAGCTCATAAGGGTTATATTCATCCCCGAAAATGAGATCATTCAAGTACTTAGCTGGCACTGGCTCATCCAGTGCCCCTTTCGGCTGGTCGCCATCCTTATATTTGGCTAACAGAACAAGCACCGGAACTTCTCCTTCTGCTTTTTCGTAAGCTACATGGTCTCCGGCAGCTTGTTCAAATTTTGAACCTTGATTGGCAAACTTTTCAGCTGGGTCATGTTTAGAAATATCGATACCAGCTTCTTTCGCCTGTTCAGCCAGTTCCGGTGTGGCCGGAACATAATGCGCTGGTTCCAGGTTATAATCATTGGATGCCTGTACATCACTTACCCCTCCGCCAGCAAGCCCTGTCGTCAGTCCAGATACTAACAACAAGGAAGCAGCAGCGGATGATAGAAATTTTTTGTTCAACATTCTTTGTTCCTCCCCCAAATTTCTAGTTGCTTCCAGTTAATTATAGAATATTCAGAAGATTTATGATACAGAATATGACAAAATAAGCATGATAGACTACCATTACTTGTTAATTCTACAAATTCCGACAATCAGTAACGGACCCTTTTATCCATAGGTTGTCAGTAGCATATCTACAATGTCCTATATTACAAACAGTTCTATAGAATCAGTTATCTAAAACAAAATACCCCCCTTAAAGAAACAATATCTTCAAGGCAGGCAAATGATTATTCCTCCTATTCTTCAATTCGATATTTTTGGTGATAATAATCTTTATTCTTGTTCCAGTCTTCCAATGTTGTTTCAAACACCTTATTATCCTGATCATCAAATACTGAAACGGTACCCTTTTGTTTTTCTACGGTATAAGACGGTGCTTCATTTGCACTTGTTTGTTGGATTGCATCCATGTCGATCTCTTCGATAGTTGCTGCCGCTCCATCCGTAGGCTTTACACTCTCTGCGGCTTCTTCTATGTACTCTTCCATCTGTTTTGTCTCTTGACTGTATGGCGTGTCCGCTCTTTTCACTTCAAACATAGCTGCGAACGTCAATCCTATCAGTAAAAAAGGTAAAGATAAAAATATTACTTTCTTCAACGGGATCTCTCCTAACTTAAAGTTGCCTGGCTAATTCCACGTTAATTATATGAGTGAAAAACAACGCCTTCAATATAATCCTGTAAAATGAATACCCCTATTACAGAATATAAATATTTCTTACTAACCTATGTAATATATTTAATATTCTCTTAATCGATTTCTGGATTTTTATTTATATTTTTTTATTTTCTGGAAGAAAGTTAGTTTATAAACCCGATTTTTTAAATATAATCTGGCTATTAATAGAAGCAGAGGCTTTTATACTACAAAAACTAATAGAATAGCTTAGCTGATCTGGATTTCTTTGCTAAGGATGAAGAAAAGCGGCGATAAGAATTCCCTTTAACTTTCGCAAACTAAAAAATCGAGCAGGAAACTCAATGAGTTTCCTGCTCGATTAAATGACTTTAAGATTGATAATCCTCTATCATTCCATTAACTTTTTGTACTTCTTCATCCGGGACAATCAAATAGTAGATTCCCCCGATGTTCGTCCCACTACCCTGCATTTGATAGGTTTCTGTATTTTTGCGGGCACTTCGATAATCGGTTCCTAGTTTTCTCATATCAGAAAAGTCCATGTTGGTACTTACATTAGAACCAAGTACGTCCATGATATCGCCAATTTTATTGACGCCGCCGATGCTGGCACCTTTTTCGATGACCCCTTCGATGACTTGACGCTGTCTTTCATTACGTCCGGCGTCCCCCTGAGGGTCATTTTTTCTCATCCTTACAAAAGAAAGAGCTTCTTTCCCACTCAAATCAAGCTGTCCTTCCGAGAACGTAATGCCGTCCTGTTTGAACGCCATATTATTATTGACGGTAATTCCTCCTACAGCATCAACAAGCTGTTCGAGGCCTTCCATATTCATCCGGACATAATAATCGAGTTCGATATCGAGGAAGTTTTCTACTGTATCAACGGACATATCACTGCCACCAAAAGCATAGGCATGGTTAATTTTATCCTCGGTACCTCTACCTACAATCTCGGTACGTGTGTCCCGTGGGATGCTGACCATTTGCATCCGGTCATTGTCCGGGTCAAGCGTCAGGACAATCATCGTATCCGAACGGCCTTTATCATAGTTTCGTTCATCGACCCCAAGTAATAATATATTAAGAGATTCTTTGCTCTCTACTTTTTTCTTTGTAAGATCATTATCAATAGAGGAAACAGGTTCATGTAAATCTTTATCGACTGTGTTTTTCACATTACTATAAATTGAAAAAGCATAGGCTCCCACTCCTATTAAAATCAGAAGCATGACCAGTAAAGTGACTTTCCACCACTTGCCTTTTTTCCGCTGCTTTTTCTTTTGATCTTTACGACTTCTCATTCGTCCACCTCATTAACTAAATATAAAACCACCATTACATTATACTTAATTAGTCGAATCTTGTAAAAGCAATAATCCATTTTCTGGAGGACCCGGGGTGTTTATTTTCTATCGAATTTACCCATACTTGTGATAATACTATTTGAGCTATGGTGGGTGGGGTGAATAATGAATAAGTTAAGAGGGATGCTGGCACTGGTATCGTTTATGGTTGTCCTTGCTTCTATTGGAACTTTACTATTATTAATGGTAAAGATGCCGGAAGAAGCAGGCAATGAGGGTCAGAACAATCTCCTGCACGAAGAAGTAAAACAGATAATTCAATGGGATGAACCAATTACAGAAAAGCCATTCAGAAGCCTTCATTACGAAGACAAAGCACTAGGGGAAGAAATTACGAAAGAAACCATTAAAGATAATTTCGAGCCGAAATTTGAAGAGTTGGAAAAGCAAGTCAACTTGCAGGTTGACCAACTCATTCAGGACGCGGTAACTGATTACCAGGAACAAATCCAAAGCGGTAAAGAAGGATCGCTTATCCAGCTCTACCAAAAATATACGAAAGCAGCGCAGGAATTGGAAGATAAGACGGATGAAGCATTTCTTCAAATCTATAACGAGTATCAAGAAGAATTGAAAGTCAACGGATATAGTACCACCGATGCTGATGATTTAAAAGCACAATACGAAGAAACAAAGGAAACCATCAGGTCCAATCTCCTACGCGAAGTCGCCAGCAGAAACTAACGCAAATACCCCGGGTCCTCCAGATTTTGGAGGGCTCCGGGGTATCTTCATTTCAAAGTAGTAAATAGGCGATTGGTGTCACGATGATGATGGTGAGAATGGTCCGTTCAATCCAGATGACAATCAGCTTCGGTATACTGACTGGAATTTGTGTGGATAGTATACATGGGATTAACGCTGAGAAAAATAGAATAGCCGAAACCGACAATGTTCCAATGACAAATTTAGTGATCATTGGCGCTTCCGTCACAAGTAGTGCGGGCAAGAACATTTCCGCTATCTCAATCGCAGAAGCTTTAGCGGCAAGCAACGGTTCCGGAACTTGCATCAATAAAGTGAATGGATAAAAGATGTAACCTAAAATATCAAATACAGGCGTAAATTCTGCCAACACTAATCCCAGCAGTCCTACTGACAGAATCGAAGGCAAGATCGCCATCGTCATGATAAAACCTTCTTTCAGATTCATCCAAATATTTTTACCTATGGATGGCGATTGTGCCGCTGCCTCCATGGCCTGAGACCAAGCGGCTTTTATTCGATTCTTTTTTATCACTTCCTCGGGATTACCTTTCCCATCTACATAGGAATCACTGATTTTGTTCAATGGCCAGATACGAACGGTAATAGCAGTCACTAAAAAAGTGACGAACAATGTAACCCAAAAGTACGTATTCCATATTTCCATTAAGCCTAGCGTTTTAGCAACAACAATCATGAATGTAGCAGATACAGTGGAAAATCCAGTCGCAATGATGGTCGCTTCTTTGACCGTATACTTCCCTTCTTTAAAAACACGATTGGTGATTAGGAGGCCAATCGAATAACTACCGACGAATGAAGCAACCGCATCAATCGCTGAACGGCCAGGTGTTTTCCAAATCGGACGCATAATAGGCTGCAGCATGACACCGATAAACTCCAGCAGACCGTAGCCGACTAGCAATGCGAGAAAGACTGCACCAATAGGGACAAGAAGTCCAACCGGGATTACCAGTTTTTCAAATAAGAACGGGCCCATGCTTGGGGCGAACAGCCAGCCGGGACCAAGATTGAAAATAAGCATAGCAGCAACGGCCACACCAAGAACTTTAAAGAAGGATAGAGTTATATTAACTGCGTCTTTATTCCAGGATTGATTATAAAAAGGGTAAGCCGCTCCTAACACGATAACTAAAAGAGCGTAATAAGGAACTAAACTGCCGAATGATGTCTGAATGAAGGTAACCATATGATCGAGTGGTATGGATGAGGTTTCATTGATGGTGATCGGGATAAAAAATGTAAATATACCAATCAAGCTGAAAAGAAAGAACTTAAGTATAGTAGTTCCACTCGGAGATTTTGGGGTCTCCTGGATATTCATATCCTTTTGAACGTTTTCCATGCCTTCAGCCTCCTATTGTGTGAATTAAATTTTGGTGAAGGAAGAGCGAGACTCACTCTCGCTCTTCCTTCACCGTTTACAATATCCCGTTAAAAAAGAAAGCATCACATGTACAGCGCTTTTCACTGCCATCTCACCAACATCCTTTCTCGGATCGAGACAGACGATATCCATTGCTTTCACTTTTGGGTGCTCACCGGCAAGCTGTACTGCTTCGAATAATTCTTCGGTATACATCCCTCCCGGCGTTGCTGCGGGCGCCGCAGGATTGTGTGAAATGTCGAGAACATCCATATCGACGGTAAGATAAATTGTATCCACCTGACCTGATAATTGCGCAAGTGCACTGGTCACCACTGCAGCCATGCCTTTTTTTCTCGCCTGCTTCATCGTCGTATAATGCAGCCCAACTTCATCAGCGTAATCTTTTAGTTCTTTGGCATTGAAAAATCCATGGAGACCGATATTATGGACATGCTTTCCTTCAATAGTTCCACTTTCAATTAAATTGCGAATCGGTGTTCCATTGGCAGGCCCCAATTCACTCAGATCCCGCAAATCGAAATGGGTATCGAATTGCAGAACCCCCACCGTTTCTTCAGGATGAGCCTCTTTCCAACCTTTCACCAGCATCGCTGTAATGGAATGATCTCCACCCATCGCAACAGGTATCGTATGCGGATGATATTTCCTCATAGCAGTCATCGCTTCACTGATCTGCTGGTGAGTGTAAGCAATATCGGTTACATGCTGTTTGACGTCACCTAAGTCAACGGCCTTCAATCGGGCAAGGTCAATAGCTTCATCTAAATTATAAGTACCGAAGGATTTCCATACTTTTCGCATCGCATCCGGGTTTTCGCTGGCAGCGGATGTACTGATTGATGATTTGGAAAGTGGCACCCCAAAAATCGTGACATCGATCTCCTTCCAATCAGGTTCTTCATCGCCAAGTGTTTCAATCCATTCATGAACTTTAAGGTCAGCCTGCTTATCCGTTTGTTTCGTCCAAACCATGCCTGGCCTGTCGAGCATTGGATAAGGATAATCCGTCATTGCAGCTGCCCTCCCACAACCAGCGGCTTGCCTGCTTTTACGACTGTATCCACATGATTCATGCCATATTGATAAGACAGCACAAGGTAATTCGGCACATCAAAAATAGTTACATCACCTTTTTTACCAGGCTCCAGGCTGCCGACCTCCCCTGCTGCTCCTATCGCATGGGCAGCATTAATCGTTGTTGCCGTTAAAACTTCTTCCGGGGTCATTCCCATTTTCAGACATCCCAGGTTCATGATGAATGGAAGCGAAATCGTTGGAGAGGACCCTGGATTGGCATCGGTCGATAAAGCGACAGCAACTCCGCCATCGATCATCTTTCTGGCCTCAGCAAACTCTGCCATCAGGAAAAACGCAGTACCTGGCAGCAAGACACCTACGACCTCTTTTTCCGCCATGTCTTTGATGCCCTGATCGGACGCTTTCAACAAATGATCGGCTGAAATCGCCCCTACTTGTGCGGCGAGTTCAGCTCCACCGTATGGTTCAATTTCATCGGCATGAATTTTCGGAATCAGGCCATGTTTATTTCCTGCTTCCAGAATTCGTTTCGATTGCTCCGGTGTGAAAACGCCTCGCTCACAAAAAACATCATTGAAGACGGCCAGTTTACGCCGGGCCACTTCCGGTATCATTTCGTTGATGACCCTGTCAACGAACGGCTCCGGATTATCTTTTTCATCCATTGGCACCGCATGGGCGCCCATAAAAGTGGAAACCACATCAATTGGATGATCTTCATCCAACTGCTTTGCTACTTCTAATTGCTTCAGTTCATGTTCCAGCGTAAGACCGTAGCCGCTTTTCGCTTCAACAGTAGTCACCCCATGCAGCAAAAACTGATCGAGCCGCTTCCTGGATTCTTCAAATAATTGTTCATGCCCGGCTGCCTGCGTTGCCCGCGTTGTTGCGTGAATACCGCCACCGGACTGCATGATTTCCATGTACGTTTTGCCTTTCAACCGCATCGCATATTCATTTTCCCTTGTACCGGCATGGACAAGGTGAGTGTGTGGGTCAATCAACCCAGGTGTGACGACCTTCCCTGTAGCATCTATATGCGAATTCGTACCGATCAAGTCTCCATAATTTTCGCTGAGTTCTTCATCAGGTCCTATTGCCACAACTTTCCCATCTTCGATATAGACAGAGCCATTTTCAATTATTTCTAACTGCGCCATCGCCTCTTGTTTCGCTGGCTGATCGTTATGACCGGCCATCGTAATCAATTGGGCTGCATTGGTAATCAATAATTTTTGTGTCATAAAGCTCTCCCTCCAGTTACTTTTTTAGCATTGGTATATGAACGCCTTTTTCTTTCGCTGTCTTTTCCGCGAGCTCATAGCCTGCGTCAACATGTCTCGCTATCCCCATTCCTGGATCTGTTGTTAATACGCGTTCCAGTCGCTTTTCTGCATCTTTTGTGCCATCAGCAACAATCACCATTCCGGCGTGAAGAGAATAACCCATTCCGACACCGCCGCCATGGTGGACACTTACCCAGCTGGCACCACCGACACTGTTGATGAGTGCATTCAGAATTGGCCAATCAGCTACAGCATCACTTCCATCTTTCATCGCTTCTGTTTCCCGGTTTGGTGAAGCGACAGAACCGGAATCAAGGTGATCCCTTCCGATGACGATCGGTGCCTTCAACTCCCCAGTCGCCACCATGTCATTGATGATTTTTCCAAATTTCGCCCGCTCTCCATAACCGAGCCAGCAAATCCGGGAAGGGAGACCCTGAAAGCTTATTTTCTCCTGTGCCATCCGGATCCAGTTGCACAAGTGTGTGTTATCACTGAACTCTTTTAAAATCACTTCATCAGTTTTATAAATGTCTTCCGGGTCACCCGATAATGCTACCCAGCGGAAAGGCCCTTTCCCTTCACAGAATTGCGGGCGGATGTAAGCAGGGACAAACCCTGGAAAATCAAAGGCATTAGTAACCCCTTCGTCCTTTGCGACCTGGCGGATATTGTTACCATAATCAAATGTGACTGCACCTTTACCCTGCATCTCAAGCATCGCTTTGACATGGGCGGCAATACTCTGTGTTGAAAGCTTGATGTACTCCTTTGCGTTTTCTCTTCTTAAACGGGCAGCCTCATCCAGCTCCATGCCCATGGGGACGTACCCATTCAACGGGTCATGTGCGGAAGTCTGATCTGTGAGTACATCTGGAATGAAGCCTTTCGCGATCATCTCCGGTAAAATTTCAGAAGCATTACCGAGAAGTCCAATGGACATGGCTTTTCCCTGGGCACGAGCTTCCTCTGCCATCCGGATCGCTTCATCAAGTTTGTCAGTTGAAGTATCCAGGTACTTCGTATCCAGGCGCCGCTGGATACGATGCGGGTCCACTTCGACAGCAATACAAACACCACCATTCAAAGTAACTGCCAGTGGCTGGGCACCACCCATGCCACCCAGTCCTGCCGTCAAAGTAATCGTGCCGGACAGCTTTCCATCAAAATGCTGGCGGGCACATTCTGCAAATGTTTCATACGTTCCCTGGACAATTCCCTGGCTGCCGATATAAATCCAGCTTCCAGCCGTCATCTGACCGAACATCATTAATCCTTTTTGATCGAGTTCATGGAAGTGATCCCAATTCGCCCAGGCAGGCACTAAATTAGAGTTGGCAATCAGCACTTTCGGGGCGTCCTTATGAGAGCGGAATACTGCAACCGGCTTTCCGGACTGGATCAGTAATGTTTCATCTTCTTCCATCGTCTTTAATGCCTCTACGATTGCATCGAAGCTCTCCCAGTTCCTTGCTGCCTTTCCAATCCCCCCGTAAACAACCAGCTCATCAGGGTTTTCTGCTACCTCTGGATGCAGGTTGTTGCTCAGCATACGCAGTGCTGCTTCCTGTATCCAGCCTTTTGTATGCAGTTCGGTTCCCCGATACTGCTTCACTCGTCCCGATTTCGTATCACTCATCTCATTCATCCCCTCCTGAATTATCTTTAATTAAAGCTTAGCAAGGAGAGGAAAAGGATAATAGATAACTAACTTTAGAATAAGGATACTTTGTTATTAAAAGGATAAATAAACATTGTTAAACGCTTTCATAAAATAGCATTAATTTTAGCTAAAGATAAAAATAACCACCCCAGGTCCTCCAGATATTGGAGGGCTCCGGGGTGGTTTATACTTTTATGTTCCGATATTCCCGTGGGGTTTTACCCGTCATTTTTTTAAAAACACGACTGAAATAATTAGGCTGGTTGAAACCGACCTCACCAGCAATTTGCTGGATATTTTCATCTGTCGATTCAAGCAATACCTTCGCCTTCTGTATGCGTACCTGTAATAAAATTTCCCGAAAAGTCTGGTTATATTTTTTGGACAATAAGTGACTGAAATAAGCAGGACTACGGTTGATATAACCAGCCACCTCACCTAGCGACAGTGCCGGATTCCTATAATGTTCTTCTATATAGGAAAGCGCAGCTTCTCCTACATTTATAATCGCCCTTTCCGATTGCTCT
This sequence comes from Thalassobacillus sp. B23F22_16, assembly GCF_043496955.1. NCBI lineage: Bacteria > Bacillati > Bacillota > Bacilli > Caryophanales > Bacillaceae > Thalassobacillus > Thalassobacillus sp. B23F22_16. The sequence continues at coordinate 36,392 of NZ_JBIEKD010000014.1, forward strand.
CTTAGTGTATGAATCAGTTCATTGATGAAAAGGACCATTTCCTGGACAATTCTGTATAAAACCGGACCATATAAAATACTACAAAACACCTGTTTATAACGAATATCCCTGTCAGGCGAGTCCAGCCCTTTGCGGATCATGAACCTACGCACTTGCGCCAGAATGCTAGTCAGCCTGGTCCGGAGTAAGCCGGGATTTGGGTAAGGGGCTCTGAAATCCAAAAACTCCCGATATAACCAGGATTTAATTTCATCTACCTGCCCATAATCCAGATGGTGGACCCAGAAACGTTGTTCATCCATCGTTAAAAACGGGTCCATATCACGCCACAGATATTTTTCTTCATACCTAAGCACTTGTTTATATCCAGTAAAAAAAGTAGCTTCCATTACCTTGCGCAGCTGTTGGTAAATACTATGGATCGATTTCCCGTTATTTTTATCATGAACAGCGACTGCCACTGGCCCACCATTGTTTCGCTCCCATTCACTTAGAAAACGCTGCGCTTGTTGAAAAGGTTCTGGTAATTGCTCGTGAAAGACAAGTGTGATTTGGTCCGTCGTCGAAAATACGGTCGGAGCATCATAAAAATCGAACTGTACAATGAAATCTCGCAAGTTATTTAGCTGCTCCCCATATTCCGGCCTTATTAAATATACCGGGTGCGGATAAGGAAGGTCGCTTTCAATAAAAAGATCTTCATAAAAGATAGTATGAGTATGTATTTTCGGGTGGCTATTATCCTCTTTAACTGCCAGCTGGCGACATCCCTGCTGAATGGTATTCTTCAAGCGGGAAGGTGATAGGGGCTTTACTAAAAGGTCGACGGCACTGATTTCAATTGCCTGCATGGCACGTTCAAATGTTGGTTCTATGGTTAAGGCAATAGTTATACCGGCATGTCGTAGAATAAACTTTTTTACGATTTCCCACTTTCCTTCAGGAATCATATCAAGTTCTATACATAATATATCCGGCTGTTCACTCTCAAGTATATTCAATGTTTCCGCTAAGTCACCGGCTTGCTTGATATCGGATATAGGAAAAGAATATTTCGATAGCAGCCATTCGATGCCGGAAAGCTCCTGGCGATCACGATCAGCAATTAACAACTGGTACATAAGCCACCCTCCTTGTCTTTAATTGTAACGTAAACACCCCGGGTCCTCCAGATATTGGAGGACCCGGGGTGTTAAAATTCAGTGTCGATTTCCCAGGAAATAAAGTATTTTTTGTTTGATTGTGTCATCCAATCATTTATTTATCTTCAACGACAATATAAGTTACTTTGATCGGTCCATGAACACCGACAATCAGGTTCATCTCAATGTCGGCACTATTGCTTGGTCCTGTGATGAAGCTGACACAGGAAGAGACTTCGTGCCCTTGCTGATTCGCTTCATGGATATGTTTTGCTGCCTGGGTTATCCGCGGGACGATTGTGCTTTTTGGAATGACGGCAATATATGTTTTAGGCAGAAGGCTGATTGATCTTCCATTGCCTTTATTATTGAACAATGTCACAGTCCCGGACTCAGCTAAGGTCACATCACTGAATGTAATGCCAACATCCGCCCGTTCTGCGAATACTTGATTCTCTTTTCCTTTTGCAGCATCCCAAATGTGAACTTCCAACCCTGTGGCATCGAGCTGCTGATATAGACTGTCCAATTGGTATTCGGAATTACGCTCATCATCAGCGGCTATAACCGCCCTTCCCTCGTAATGATCAATTGTTTCCCGTAGTACTTTATCCAAACCAGCTGCGCTCGTTTTCCGAAAATCGGTATGGATGACTTTACATTGTTTTTCTAGTACATCCACTATTTCATCCTGTGTGGCCCCTTTAAATACTTCCCATTGAGGACGGACACTCCATTCCGGACGCTCTACTCCTTCCGTCCGACGGCTTCTTCCAAGGTTCTCCGCTAAGTTATCCAGGAAAGACTCTCTATTTTGAATGGTCATCAGGATTCATCTCCCTTCTTACGGGATTTATACCACGAACGGAACGACTGCTTGCTTGGCGCCGGGAAGTCACGGACATTCGTCCAGCCTTTCATCGGTCCCGGACCATTTTCAATTTTTTCGTCCTTCGTCCATGGTTTCAAGGCGGTACGTGCCATTTTTGTACTCATCTTATAAGCGGCCGGGCTGGATCCCCATTTTGCAAAACCTTTCATGGCAAGCTTTTCACCTTTGGAGGCTTTGTTTTCCTTTTCCACGATGATTTGACGATGTCTGATCAAATGTTCATGGAGAGGTATTTTCACTGGACACGCTTCTGTACAGGCTGCACATAAAGTCGAAGCATAAGGCAGCTCTTTATGGTCGTCATACCCATCAAGCAGTGGCGTCAAAACCGCTCCGATAGGTCCAGGATAAATCGATCCATAGGAATGGCCACCGACATGGCGATACACTGGACAGGCATTGATACATGCGGCGCATCGGATACAGTGAAGAGCCGATTGGAACTCAGTTCCCAGAATTTTCGAGCGGCCATTATCTACGATTACGAGATGAAATTCTTCCGGTCCGTCCACTTCATCTTCCAAACGAGTACCGGTCAGTGAAGTGACATAACTGGTCAATTTTTGACCGACAGCAGACCTGGTCAATAAACTGACTAATACCTCAAGATCTTCCCATGTCGGTACCAATCGTTCCATCCCCATGACGCTAATCTGTGTATCGGGAAGCGATGTGACCAGGCGGGCGTTTCCTTCATTGGTTACCAGGGTTACTGCTCCTGACTCGGCTACAGCAAAATTACAGCCCGTGATCCCTATATCGGCCGACAAAAAGTCTTTCCGCAATTGTTCCCGTGCGAATAATGCAAGCTCTTCCGGTTTATCGGTTTTGTCATAGCCTTTTTTCGCAGCAAATGTCTCCCGTATTTGTTCTTTGTTTTTATGCAGGGCGGGTGTCACGATATGGGAAGGAGGATCTTCATCCAGCTGCAGAATCCACTCGCCGAGGTCTGTTTCAACTACTTCGGATCCTGCTTCTTCTAATGCCTTGTTCAAACCGATTTCTTCCGTAACCATTGACTTCGATTTTACAACTTTCTTCCCGTTCTTCTTCTTGATGACGTTCTGGATGTATTCATTCGCTTCTTCCGCAGTTTCCGCAAAGAAGACATTTCCGCCACGTTTCGAAACCTGGTCGCTCAACTGTTGAAGATAATAATCAAGATTTTCCATCGTATGGTTACGAATCTCTTCCCCAAGTGTACGCCAGTCTTCCCAGTTGCCCAGTTCTTCTGCCGCCTTCAGACGCCCACTGCGGAACCGGCCTTGCGCTGACGAGACAGCTCCTCGCATAAAGTCATTTTTGATGCCTTCCTGGATCCGGTGTTCAAACGAATTCGTGCCAATCCGGATACTCATAGAATCCCCTCCATTCTATTATTACTGATTAAGTATATTGGCGATATGCAGGACTTTGACAGACTGCCCGTTACGTGTCAGGCGACCGCCGATATTCATCAGACACCCCATATCTCCGCCGACTAAGTATTCTGCTCCTGTTTCTGTCACATGCTCTGTTTTTTCCTGTACCATCTGTTCCGAAATCACCGGGTTCTTCACAGCAAACGTTCCCCCGAATCCACAGCAGTCTTCTTTGACGGGAAGCTCGACAAACTCAAGTCCCTTCACATTTTCCAGTAATGTCATCGGAGCGTCTTTAACACCCAATAACCTGGTCATATGACAGGAAGGATGGTAAGTTACTGTTCCTTTAAATTTAGAACCGACGTCGGTCACACCCATGATATCGACCAAAAACTGGGTCAGTTCATAGGATTTCCCTGCCAGGTCATTCGCCGCTTCTTCCCATTCCGGGTCTCCTTTGAAAATGTGCGGATATTCATGAAGCATCGAGACACATGACCCCGAGGGGCCCACCACATATTCGGAATCTTGGAACGCCCGCATCATCTGTTTCATCGATTCTTTTGATTCTTTTAAATAACCACTGTTGTAAGCGGGCTGTCCACAGCAGGTCTGCAATTCAGGAAAGTCCACTTCACAGCCCATTTTTTCTAATATTTCCACCGTATCTTTTCCCACATCGCTCGACATGATATCACACAAACACGTAATGAATAAGGACACCTTCATGTCTGTCACTCCCCTATATTTAATAAAAGACGAATTAATTTCGAAACCTCCCTAACCGCCATGATAAAAAACAGGTCATCTGATGACTTATACAATAGAAAAGGCGGTATCTTTTTATTCGATATAATCCGCCAATGCCTGCTCTACGCCTACGAGATGGTCCAGCATATGCTTTTGCGCCAGATCAGTATCTCTTTGCTTGATTGCTTCGAAAATTTTCCAATGCTCTTCTAACAGCCTGGCTGTACTTTTTTCCGAATGCAGCCAATGCCTTCTCGTTTCCCTCATCGTTTCCATCATGATTTCGGAAACACTGTTCATCAGGTTGATCAGCATTTGATTATCGGTCGCACGAGCTATTGCCATATGGAACGCCAAATCAGCTTTCTCCCCAAGCTCTCCATTCCCTTTGGCTTGTTCCATTGCTTGGAGTGCTTCAACCATAGCCGATAAGTCTGCATCCTCATGTCTTTCGGCAGCAGAACTAACCGCCCCTGCTTCGAGAATCTTTCGTACTTCCAGCAGTTCTTTGACATCCTCGCGTTTCATGATAAGAGCCGCGGCCACAGGCAGTGAAAACCGGGAGGCATCAAATTCTTTGATATACGTACCTTCTCCCTGCCGCATTTCTACAAGCCCCATCGCCCGCATAGCACTGAGAGCTTCTCTGATCGCAGACCTGCCGACATCGAAGTTCTTTGCCAGTTTTTCCACCGAATCTAACTTATCACCAGGTTTCAGATCACCGTTTTTCAACATGGCAACCAATGAATCTGCTACTTCTTCATATATTTTTCGTGCACGTATCCGTTTATATTCCACTAGTTCTTCCTCCAACTGCTTAATACCTTTATTTTAATGGAAACAGAAGAAATTGGAAAGGTGAAGCTCATTTACAAAAATTGTATCAGAACAAATCCTCCGACACCGGCAAGTAAACCATATAACAGAGCCGGGCCTAAAGTCTTTCGGATAATGTCACCTTCTTTACCGGACAATCCGACGACTGCTGATGCCGCAACGACATTGTGTACACAAATCATGTTACCTGCTGCCGCACCAATCACCTGCGCCGATAGGACTACCTCAGAATTCAGTCCAGTTTGGTTAGCAATACTATATTGAATGGGCGAAAAGGTCAGTGTTGATACCGTAGCGCTCCCGGTAATAAAAGCACCTAATTCCCCAAGGAATGGGGCAACAAATATCCACATTGGACCGAACCCTTGAGCAAGTGCAAGTGCGATATATTGCGGCATGCTCAATAAATCATTCATATTCATGCCGGAATTTGTGAAAACCTGTACCAGGGCAAGCGTGGAAATTAACGCAAGTCCTGCATTTTTAATGGAATGGAGTGACTCTTTTGATGCTTTTGTAAAATTAGAAAAAGATTTCCGCTGAATCAGTACAGCTAAAATAGCGGCCAGTACCAGTACCGTTCCAGGTGAATATAAAAGCTGCCAGTCCGATGTAATACCCTCAATACCGAGTATATTGCTCCACGTAAGGTCGATCGCCCTCACCGTAAATTCTTTGACAACCGGAATAATCCGGGTAACTAACAACAATCCTACAACAACCAGATACGGAGACCACGCTGTAACCAGCCCCATCTCGGATTTCTTCTGTTCAGGTTTGAACCCTTCCTGTAAGGCATCCGTCCATTCTTCCTTCGGCAGCAGGAAACCCTTTTTAGCGGTAGCAGTAGCTACGATAAGTCCTGTCAGTGATCCTAGAATAGCAACGAATTCATGGCCGAACAGCGTAGCATACAGTAGTGCGGAAGCCGTATATGTAACTCCGATTAATAACGTCCATGGCAGCATAGCTGCAGCGTCTCCAATTCCTTTTCTTTTTCCAAAGAAAACAGTCAAAATAACAATTAGAATGAATGGAATGAAGGTCCCCGCGAACATATCCATCATAGCAATCTTAACACCGATATTTTGAAAGAACGGAATATCTGCCCCTGGTATGTTACTTAACCCTACTTGAATCGGCGTCCCTACAGCCCCAAACGAAACGCCAGGGCTATCTGCAATAAGCGCCAGGGCAGCAGCCGCCATTGGGTTGAATCCTAAGGCCACCATTAGCGGACCAGTTACTGCAGCGGGTGTACCAAATCCTGCAGCCCCTTCTATCAAAGCACCAAATAAGAAAGCGACAATGATTACCTGGACACGCATGTCACCCGAAATACTCCTAAATCCCTGGTTGATCCTATCGACCGCACCTGTATGACGAAGTGTATTCAACAGTACAATAGCCCCAAATAAAATCAATAGAATCGTAAAAGCTTTATGCGTCCCCTGTAAGATGGATGCGATGACAACTGACCCTTCCATCCCCCAAGTCGTAAGCGCTAACAAAATAACGATGATTGCACTGAAAAACATTCCTTTGAGCGCTGACATCCTTAATAACACCAGGAAAATAAATGGCGCAATGATGGCACTCAAAGCCACGAGCAGCAACATAGCTGAAAACTCCCTTCTGGTTGATTACTAGATTCATACTAAATCGTTTTCAAAAATATATAATCTTATGGTCATCTGATGACCTGTTAACTAATTTTATTCTAGACTCAGAAACACCAAAATACAAGCAATTTTTGAAAACACTTTCATTCCCTATTTTTGATCCTCGTTACTCTGATGCTGGTGGCACTATCTTATACGCCAGCCTGCTTGTAACCAGTCGAAACGTTTCGCAAACATAAAGAATAAATCATCTTCAGTAGGAAAGAATCCAAGTTCTCTTCATTACTTTCCTCACAGATTGTACCATCAATAGAACTACAACCTATTAACCATTTTGAATTTTCTGATTAATTTCCTATGAAACTCATTTACGGGTTATTTTAGATCCTGTATACTTTTAATCGAAACGTTTCACCAAACTACCTAAAGGAAGTGTTACTGTGCACAAAGTATTTTCGATTTTATTGGTGCTTTTATTAGGACTAACTGCAGCTTTACCCGCAGGAATATCTGCAAAATCCGAAAGTAAAGGAAAAGAAGCTGCTTTATCCAAACAATTGAAAGCGGTATCAAAGCAAACCTACCGTTACTTCGAAGATTTCACCAATGAAGAAACCGGGCTCACAGATGATGCTGTCAGGCTGGACGATGGCACAATTAAACCTCAAACCCATACGTCTCCCACCAATATTGGTATGTATATGATGAGTACGATTTCCGCTGAAGAAATGGGCCACATCTCAAGAGATGATGCAGTGGATAGAATTCAGACTACATTAAATACAGTAGAAGAACTGGAAACATGGAATGGGTTATTTTACAACTGGTATAACACCGAGGATGGATCCTTAATGACTGACTGGGGACAGTTCATTTCCACCGTGGATAATGGCTGGCTGTCTGCAGGCTTGATCGTCGTAGGACAAGCCTATCCAGAATTATACGAACAAACCAACAACATTGTAGAAGCGATGGACTATTCCACACTCTACACTCCGGAAGTAGGACAGATGAGAGGCGGTTATGATGTAGAAACAGAGAGCTACACCCCACACCATTACGGTGCTTTTTACACAGAACCCCGTGTCGCCAGCTACATTTCTATCGGGAAAAAAGACGTTCCAAGCGAACATTGGTGGAAGATGGAGCGAACCATGCCTGCCAGCTGGGATTGGCAATCACAGGAGCCTGAAGGCTATATGGTAACTTATGATGGTGTGGACGTATTCGAAGGGCATTATAGCTATAACGGTACGAAATATGTTCCAAGCTGGGGTGGCAGCATGTTCGAAGCATTGATGCCTCAACTTGTCCTGAAAGAAAAAGAGCTGGGTAAAAACGCCCTTGGCCTCAACAATCAACGCCATGTCGACATCCAGATCGAATATGCAAAAGAACAAGGGTATGATGCATGGGGCATGTCACCAGCAGCAACGCCTGAAGATTATTCTGAATTCGCGGCAACTCCGTTAGGTATGGATGGTTATGAAGCTGATGGCACGGTTACGCCACATGCCACTTTCCTTGCACTCGAATATGCGCCAATGGAAGCTCTTGAAAATATGAAAACACTAAGAGAATATGATATGTATGGAAAGTATGGTTTTCTTGATTCCGTCAATGTGGAGACAGGAGAAGTTACCGAGGCTTACCTGGCATTAGATCAGGGTATGACTATTGTTTCTATAGCAAATTACTTGAAGGATGGGGTCATCCGGGATTACTTCCATCAAGATGAAACCGGAAAATCGCCGGAGGAGCTACTAATAAAAGAAGAATTCTCAATTAAATAGAATGCTATTCCTTTAGCACGTTTAACAGAACCAAGTAAAAAGGCCAGAGACTCTAATTATAGAGATCCTCTGGCCTTTTTACATTATGGTTTTAAAATCAATTTTCCTTTTGTCTTTCTACCTTGCAGCTTTCGGTGTACTTCCGCAGCATCTTCGAGAGAAAATACCCCGCCGATTTCTAATCTTATTTGACCCGCTTCAATATAAGCTAGTATTTCTTTTAAACTATCAAGGAACAGGTCCGGCTTTTTCATGATTTGTGGCAGAAAAAAGCCAGTAACTGTCTGATTTTTTGCCATCAAACGAGATGGATAAAAGTGAGGCTGCTCTCCGCTTGCAACACCATAGATGACGAGTCTTCCAAAAGAGGCAAGACAATCAAGCGTCTGATGAAAAATGTCTCCTCCTGCCATTTCCAATGCGACATCCACACCTCTGCCATCATTCAGTTTGCGTACCTCTTTTTCCCATCCTGCTTTGGTATAATCGACAACCTCGTCTGCTCCGTATTCTTTCGCAAGCGCTCGTTTTTCTTCACTGCTTGCTGTTCCTATAACTCTTCCAGCACCGAAAAGCTTCGCCAGCTGAATGGCAAATAACCCGACGCCTCCAGCGGCAGCATGAATCAGAATCGTTTCTCCTTTCTCCAGCCGGCCCATCGTTTTGATAATATGATAGGCGCTCAACCCTTGGAGCGGGATGGCTGCAGCATGGTTTTCATCCACTCCATCCGGTATTGGAATAAGCCCGCGCTCATCAGCAACAGTGTATTCGGCATACCCGGTTGCCCGTTCATTCCCTATTAGCGTAACGACTCGATCGCCTTCTTTAAAATGCTGGACACCGGTTCCTACTTTTTCGATAACGCCTGCTACTTCTGATCCTGGTACATAGGGAAGTTTTGTTTCAACTACATACTGGCCTTCCCGCCTTGCCGTATCAGCGTAATTTACGCCGATGGCCTTTGTTTTTATTAATACTTCTTGCTCGCCAGGCTCTGGAATTTCCATATCAATCAGTTCCAATACTTCAGGCCCGCCGAATTCTGTGAATTGTATTGCTTTCATAATTACCTCCATATTCTCTATTACAGTTATAGCTCCCTTTAATTGAAGACTCAGTTTCGAGAGAAACTGTTTCCGTTACTGTAGTAAGTGTTTGGAGGTCCGGGAAATCACTCGCTTTCCATGGGTGTACGGTGAGCTTCCTCGGGCTAAAGCCCTGCGGGATCTCACCATGTACTATTCTCCCATTGGAGTCTCGCAATTTCCCGGACCTCCTTGCTTTGGTGAGGTAAACGGAAACGTCGATATGCAGTTCTTCAACCAAAGGAAGAGCTACTCATAAAAGCGCGTTTGTAACTTTCAACCTTGTGCATATTAGCGGAAGACCTCTACAGATATGGGAGGGTTCGTTTCTCCCATTCTTCAAATGGGGTGCTTGGTAAACTGCGAGACTCCCGCGGGAGAAGGATCTAGGCGAGATCCCACAGGGCGATAGCCCGAGGAAGCTCGCCAGTTCCCCCACAGGAAAGAAATGAATGCGTAATCGCCTTGGGAGACACGACACGCATAAGCAGAACAGCAAAAGGGAAGTGGTCTTTCTCCCGTTGATGGACTGCTTATGTCGCGAGTGTCTAGGCGATGAAGCTGGAAAGCGATTAGTTTCCCAGCCGCCCCTGACACTCTTAAGGTGAAGAACCGTAGATACCTCGAAATCAAGTCTTCGACTTTTTGGCTGAATAGGCATCTTATATTTTTTAAAGGGGCTATTGTTTCGCTTTGCTTACGGCTTCTTCCCGGATTTTCCGTCTAAGGATTTTCCCGACATTCGTTTTTGGTAGTTCACTTCTGAATTCTACGGATGAAGGAACTTTGTAGGCCGCCATATTGTCACGGCAATATGCGATTAGCTCCTCCTCTGTTGCTGATTTTCCATCTTTCAACACCACAACAACTTTCACGGTCTCCCCGCGATATTCATCCGGCACTCCAACTGCAACCGCTTCCTGCACGGCTTCGTGTTCGTAAAGGATCTCTTCAATGTTACGGGGGTAGATATTAAAGCCGCCTGCGATGATCAAATCCTTTTTCCGATCGAGGATATATAAGTATCCTTCATCATCGACACGGGCGATGTCCCCAGTGTAAAGCCAGCCGTCACGAAGGGCAAGCGTTGTTTCTTCCGGCATGTTCCAATAGCCTTTCATCACCTGAGGCCCCCGGACAATTACTTCTCCGGTTTCCCCTATCGGGACCTCGTCCACTCCGTTGCCGACATCGACAATTTTATAGTCAGTCGATGGTACACCTATTCCAACACTGCCAGGTTTTCGTTCGGCAAACATAGGATTGCAGTGAGTGACAGGGGCTGTTTCTGATAGTCCATATCCCTCATAAATACGGCCGCCTGTTTTTGCTTCAAAACTTCTCATCAATTCCTGAGGCATCGGCGCACTGCCGCTGTTACAGACGCGGATACTGTCTATGCCATATTGCTCTGCTTTCGGATGACTGGTGATGGCAACATACATGGTCGGTACACCTGGGAAGTACGTTGGCTGTTCACGCTTGATTGTTTCCAATACTTCTTCCAGCTCAAACCTTGGCAACAGAATCATACTCGAGCCAGAATGGATCGCCTGATTCATACAGACCGTCATTCCGAACACATGAAATAGAGGTATAACTGTTAGGTAACGTTCCTTTCCAGGTTCAATATCATCTTTAAAATATTCATGGGTCTGAATCACGTTAGCGACCAAATTCCGGTGAGTCAGCATCGCTCCTTTGGATCTGCCTGTTGTTCCTCCTGTATACTGAAGCACAGCGACGTCTTCCGCAGGATTGATTGCTACTTGTTTGGGAGGACCTGGCGCGGTTTGCAGGAAAGTGGTAAATTCGATTTCATCGTTTACCGGTTCATACTTTTGCGCAAAGTCTACCACGATGACTTTTTTTACTGGCGTGTTTTCTTTGATTTTTTCTAAAACAGGTACCAGCGGAGCATAAATCACAAGTGTTTCCGCTCCTGAATCCGTTAAAATATGCTCTAATTCCCGCCCCACCAGCATCGGGTTGACCTGTGTGACAACAGCTCCTGACTTTAAGGCTCCATAAAAACTAATGACATAGTGAGGACAGTTCGGCAGCATAATAGCGACCCGGTCACTTTTTTGTACTCCGCGATGCTGCAGTGACGAGGCAAAAGCCGCCACTTGCATACTTAATTCTTTATAACTGATCGTTTTGTTAAAAAAGGTGATAGCCGTGTTGTCGGGAAATTGCTCGACTGACCTTGTTAAAAACTCTGTAAGTGCTATGTCAGGAATATCAACTTCGCTCTTGATACGATCTGGATAATGCTTTTTCCATACCTTCTCCAAATATGTAACCCCCTATAATTTAGTGAAAACGCTTACAAAACAATCTGTATATACCTTCTTGCAGTTACTTCCAACTATATAATAATAGTTCAGAATATTCAATTAAAATAATCAGCATAATTGCTCGTTTACTGAGACAACTTCCACCATTAAGACCGTAACTCTCACGGTTAGGGGATTTGCTCACATAATTAGTCGGATAGGTCATACACTCACTTACAGTTTTAAAAGAAATCATAGAAAAGCTGCAGGCACTTTAAGGTAACCTGCAGCACGACTATCGTTTCAATTTTTTCGCTACTATTTTTAAATACAGCCGGTAGAAGGCAGAGAATGCCAGGAAAGCAATCAAACTTCCTGAAAACAGCGGTATGATAATCGGGAATACATTAAGACTAATATACAAAACGATGCCACTTGTTATCGAAACTGCCAGAAATAAAAGTGGACTTCCTACGGTGATGAAAAAAGCCTGGCGTAACAGCCCACGGAGTTTCATATTATAGTGAGCACTAACCGAGAAGAAATTCACGGTAAAAATAAACAGCAATATTCCCAGTACAACGAACAGATTCATAATCACCTGGTTCTTATCGGAAAAGTAATAAATATCAGCAAGCCAGACGACCCATAAGGTGACAAAAACAATGCCTGCGAGTAGGCTGGTTAGGTAATTTTCTTTATAATAGCTGATATATTTCCGAGGTTCCCTTTCCATTTCTGCCTCACGTACCCATTCCCGTGCTTTGGCGAACATCGCGTTCGTTGCCGGGAAAAACAACACGGGTATAAGCACGATAAGAGGCACCGCTAAATAAAAGAGGTCTTCTGTTTTTTCTACATATAACATGCTGATTAGAAGGAGGGCAATCGGTAAGTTGAAGACGACCCATTGTAAGTTGACGAGGGAAAATCGCATAACCCACTCGCTTACAACATAGAGTCCTCCCATAAATCCTGATGGCTTCACCTGATCTCCTCCTTCAACTCATCAACTTACGCCCACCACATATCTGCCGGCGGTTCTTCGATATTGACTGCTTTCAAATTCTTCACAGCTTGGTTGAACCCTTCATTGATCGACATGATTGGATCCTCATGCTCAATCGAGATGACATGGTCATACCCATAAGTTCTCAGCGCACTTACAATATTAGACCATTCCTGAATACCATGTCCATAACCGACAGAGCGGAAACTCCAGGCACGTGTCTGAACATCACCGTACGGCTGCATATCAGTAAGGCCATACATGTTGACGTTCTCCTGATCGATATACGTATCTTTGGCATGGAAATGATGGATAGCGCCCGCTTTGCCAAGAATTTTTACAGCGGCGACCGGATCGATTCCCTGCCACCACAAGTGACTCGGATCAAGGTTTGCCCCGACGGCATCACTCGTCTCTTCCCGAAGCTTCAGCATCGTATATGGTGTGTGCACAAGAAAGCCGGCATGCAATTCCAAACCGATTTTCACACCATGTTCTTCTGCAAACTTGCCTTGTTCCTTCCAATAAGGAATCAGCTTTTCTCTCCATTGCCATTCCAGAACATCAGAGTATTCGCCCGGCCATGGAGTGACAGGCCAGTTTGGTGTCTTATCTCCCTCTGCCCCTGCCGGTGTGCCGGAAAATGTATTGACAACCGGCACGTCCAGCAGCTTTGCCAGCTTGACCGTTTTCACAAAAATATCGTGGGATTCTTTTGCGAAATCCTCATCCGGTGATAACGGGTTGCCATGACAGCTGAATGCGCTGATCGTCAAACCGCGGGAGTGAACCTTTTCCAGATACTCTTGACGCTTATCTTCGCTTTCCAAAAGTTCATCAACATTACAATGAGCATTACCTGGATAGCCGCCGGTACCGATTTCGACAGCTTTCAAACCGGCATCTCTCACATGATCCAGCATCTCTTCAAAACTCTTATCAGAAAATAACACGGTAAATACGCCTAATTTCATGGTACTCTCCTCCATCCTGTTAAGTTAGCTTAATACTTGAACCAGTTTCACTGCTTAAATAGATCGCTTCCATCAGTTCTGTCACTTTCAATGCCTGTTCCGGCTCGACTACCAATCTGGCATCGCCGTTACAGCTCTCGATGAAATTTTTCGCCTGCAGCACACCTGGATCTGTCTCTTCTTCCGGGACTTTGACCTTGCTGTCCCATACGGCTCCATACTTGGCCTGATAAAGCTCGAATGGATAAACATCAAGACCGCCATCAACGCCTGAAATGCTTAATGACGTGTTATCTTCCTTAATATTGGCTGCCCATGATGTTTCGAACTGCATCGACATACCATTTTCAAATGTGATATAGGCGGTCACATGGTCATCGACATCAAACTTTTCATGATCAAATGGACCCCAGTCATTGACCTGGCCTGGAACTTTGCTGAGTCGATCATAAGTTTTGCCGATTACTTCGACTGGCTTTGGATTATCAAGCAGCCAAAGTGATAAATCGAGTAAATGGCAGCCAAAATCAATCAGGCTTCCGCCACCTTGCAATTCCTTATTCGTAAATACGCCCCACCCTGGTACTTTGCGGCGGCGAAGTGCCTGGACACGGGTTACCAATGGATCACCGATCTCCCCATTGGTTACGACCTCTTTTGCCAGTCGAGCCTCCGGGGTATAGCGGTAGTGATAGGCGATCGATAGCAGCCGGTCGTTCTTCTTTGCCGCTTCAAGCATGGCTGTTCCTTCCTCGGCTGTCATCGCCATCGGCTTTTCACACATCACATGGACCCCTGCTTCCAAAGCCGCAATAGAAATTTCGGCATGGAACTTGTTTGGCGTACAAATGGTGACGGCATCGACATGTTCAAACAGGTCATGGTAATCGTCTACTACATGAGGAATGCTGAATTCTTCAGCAACTTGTCTGGCACGTTCGTTATTTACATCGTGTACGGCGGTTAATTCAACTTGGTCTTGTAGTGATTGATAGGCAGGGATGTGCCGTTGTGTGGCAATCCCGCCTACTCCAATAATCCCCATTCTAAGTTTTTGCATCAGTGATCACTTCGCCAACCTGGTAATTTGTTTCGTTTCTCCTGATTCCACGGCTGCAAGGATGATTTCCAACGAACGTTTACCTTCCTCGCCATCGATCAATGGCTGTTTGTCTTCAACAATACAATCAACAAAATGATCAATCACCCCGGTATTGGTTTGACCGCCCTCTTCGTTAGACTGAATCTGGCCAAGCTCGTACTTCACTACTTCTCCATTCGTATATTGGACAACCAGTGAATAGTCAGGATCATCTTCCAAACGCAATGTCGCCTTTTCGCCATAGATGACGGTCGAATTATCTTCGTTCGCGTTATAGGCCCAGCTCGCTGTTAACGTACCCACAACCCCGGACTCGCTTCGTAAAATGCAGACCGCATTGTCATCGACGGTCACATTTTCTTTGGCATTATTTTCGACAAAGCCGGCTACTTCAACGAACTCTTCACCAAGAAGATAGCGCAGGAGATCAGCTTTATGTACTCCTAAATCCCCCATCGCACCGATGAACGCTTCATCTCTTTTGAAAAACCAGCTGTCCGCGCCATCAACACTCCAGCCTTCTGGCCCGCCATGGCCGAAAGTTGTACGGAAGCTGTAGATCTTTCCTGCTTCACCTGATTCAATCAGCTTGCGTGCACGCTCATGAGAAGAAACGAATCGCTGGTTGTGAGCGATCATCAATTTCTTTCCATTACGTTCCGCCGCTTCGATCATTTTCTCTGCTTCTTCACTGGATGTCGCCATCGGCTTTTCGCAAAGTACGTGGCAGCCTGCTTCCAATGCTGCGATCGACACCGGGGCATGTAAATAGTTCGGCAGACAAACACTGACTGCATCGATTTCTTCCTTTTCCAAAAGATCTTCATAGTTTGTGTATGATTGGGCGCCGAACGCCTCTGCTGTCACCATTGCTCGTTCTTCCACAATGTCGCATACCGCAGTAATATCTACATGTTCATTTGCTTCAAATTCCAGCAGGTGACGATTTTGTGCGATGCTTCCGCAACCGATAATTGCAACTTTCAATGTATCCATTTTTCTGCCTCCCCTGATTGATTATTTTTCAGAAATGTTTTCTAATGGCTGTGCATTACCATAAACATGCTTTGGAGTTCCCTGGTTATAAGCCCATTTCACACCATTTTGTATGACTTTTTGAATTTCTTCATTATGGTAAGTCGGATACGTTTCATGACCAGGACGGAAATAGAAAATCTTCCCGCGACCGCGTCGGAATGTCGCTCCGCTTCGGAAAACTTCTCCGCCTTCAAACCAGCTGACAAATAAAAGCTCGTCCGGTGCCGGGATATCAAAATGCTCTCCATACATCTCTTCTTTTTCCAACTCGATATACTGGCCTAATCCTTCGGTAATCGGATGGCTCGGATCAACGATCCATAACCGTTCTTTTTCATCCGCTTCACGCCATTTCAAATCGCAGGTCGTTCCCATTAGCTTTTTGAAAACTTTAGAAAAGTGGGCAGAATGCAGGACGACAAGTCCCATTCCATCCAGTACACGCTGCTTCACTTTTTCTGCGATTTCGTCTTCCACTTCGTCATGAGCTTTGTGGCCCCACCATAATAAAACGTCGGTCTCAGCCAACACGTCATCAGTCAGCCCATGCTCTTCTTCATCTAGTGTCGCAGTTTTCACCTGGTGGCCTTCTCCTTCAAGAAATCCGGCGATCGCTCCGTGGATGCCGTTTGGATAGATATCAGAAACTACCTCATTCTCCTTTTCATGACGAAACTCGTTCCAAACTAAAATATTCATTGACTTCTCTCCTTTAATTACAAAATGGCAAACGTTTTCACTTATTAAGATAAAATTTTATTTCTATTTCCTGGTCATGCAGGAAGCTCTCTCCACAATCACTGTTGGTACGATGACACTTTTTTTGAAAATCTCGTCGCTTCTAAGTTGCCCAACGAGGCAATCCGCAGACTCATATCCAAGCTGATAGGGCTGAGTATCCACTGTTGTCAGTGGCGGGTTGGCCAATCGGGAGATAATCGTATTATTGAAACTGATCACACTCATCTCTTCCGGAATTCGAATTCCTTGTTCCTGGAGCGCCAGCATAACAGTTAACGCATTAAAATCATCGGTAACTATCAATGCTGTAGGTGGTTCATCAACGCCCAGCAATTCTCCTACAACTTTTTTAGCATCACCACTGCTTAGTTGGATATTTTTATAAAACCTATTGGGAATATCGATACCGTAGGCAACAACAGCTTGTTGGAAGCCAGCTAACCGGGCGGTTGTGACCTCAAAATGAGTATCCCCGCCAATATAGCCAATCTTTTCATGACCGAGATTAATCAAAAATTCTGCTACTTCTTTACTTGCCTGCACATTATCATTGTCCACATATATAATATCGTTGGCATCTGCCGTAGGTTTCCCAATCATGACAAATGGAAAATTACGCTCGCGCAAATACGGCACTACTTGATCGTCTTCCTTTGAATAAAGAACGATCACCCCATCCACTCGTTTTCCTTGAACCATCTTGATGACATCGCGATAAATCGCATCTTCAGAATCACCTGTTGTAATATTGATACTATAATCATGTTTATGACAGGAAGCACTAATTCCTCGCAATACATCGGAAAAGAATGGATTGTCGAATGAATGGCTGGATGAACCCTTCATCACTATTCCGATCGTCTGAGTCGATTGCTGTACAAGCATCCGTCCACTGAAATTCAAATGATAGCCCATTTCCTCCATGACCTTCCGTACTTTCCGTTTCGTCTTCTCACTGATCCTTGGGCTGTCGGTAAGGACGCGTGATACCGTGGATGGCGCCACATTCGCCTGTTTCGCTACATCTTTGATTGTAACTGACACCTTCTATCCACTCCTGTCTATTATTTTACCGCGCCCTCAGACACACCATTGATAATCTGTTTTTGAGCGAAAAAGTACCCAATGATAACTGGAATGATGGCAATCGTCAGACCAGCCAGAGCCAAATGCCACTGTTTCGTATACTGACCAAAGAAATAAAACATTTTCAATGGTATCGTTGCATTTGCTTCGCTTAATACAAGGGACGGAAGCAAGTAGTCATTCCAAATCCAGATGACATTCAATATCCCGACCGTCACCGATATCGGTTTCAACAATGGGAAAATGATTTTCCAGAATAACTGGAAGCGGCTAGCTCCATCAATGATTGCCGCTTCATCTAGAGATCTCGATACACCGGTCATGGCACCATGGTATAAGAAAATAGACAAGCTGCATCCAAACCCTAAATACATGAAAATCAACCCGGTGGCATTAAGCATATCTGCCTGCCCAAAAATTGAAATCAATGGAATCATGACGGATTGGAAAGGAATCAGCATAGCTGCCACGAAGACAAAGAATAAGAAGCCGCTGAACTTACTTTTATTTCTTGCCAGTGCATAGCCAGCCATTGATGAAAAAATGATGATGATTCCTACACTAAATCCAGTGATCATTACGGAATTGAATAATGATTTCAAGAAACTGAGATCAATGAACGCCTGGATGAAGTTATCGAATTCCCAGGTTTCAGGAAGGCCAAGTACTCCGCTGAAAATATCCCGTTTCGTTTTAAAGGCATTGACGATCATGAGATAAAACGGTGCAATCCACAAAAGTCCCAGAAGGATACCGAGAATTTCGATTGAGAATAAGCTTTTCTTTTCCTGGTTTTTCATTACATCTCAACCTCTCGTTTCTTATTGTAGTAAACCTGTGTCAGCGCCACGACAGCAACAATCAAGAAGAAAATGACTGCTTTTGCCTGAGCATAGGACATTTGATTATCGGAAAAGGCAGTCCGGACAATCTCCATCGCTACCATCTGCGTGGAATTAAAAGGCCCGCCATTGGTCAGTGATAAGTTCTGATCATATATCTTGAAAGATGTCGATAAAGTCAGGAACATACTGATTGTGAAAGCTGGTGCCACAAGCGGGAAAGTAATATTTTTAAAGCGTTGAAAGCTGCTGGCACCATCGATTTTAGCTGCTTCGATCAACTCTTTCGGAATATTTTCCAGGTAGGCGATATAAATAATCATAATGTAACCAGCCATTTGCCATGACGTCAGAATGACCAGACCCCAGAAACCGGTCTCGGTCGTTGAGAGCCAGCCTTTCATACCTTCAACGCCAAGCAGATCCCCCACATCACCAAATACACTGATAAAAATAAATTGCCAGATAAAACCTAGAATCAGACCGCCTATCAGATTTGGCATGAAGAAGACAGTTCGAAGCAAGTTATTCGTTTTAATATTACGAGTAACAATCAATGCCAAAGCCAGGCCAAAAAAGTTCAACAATAACACGGAAGCTACCGCAAACTTTATCGTAAACCAGATCGAATTCATAAACTCTTTTTCCTGGAACAGATTTATGTAATGTTCCAACCCGATAAACTGTGTCGCTCTTAAACCATTCCAATCGGTAAATGAATAGAACAGACCATAAATGAATGGAATGACGACAACGATTCCTAATGCCAGGATTACAGGGGTAAGGAATAGCCAAAAAGCCGGACTGCGATTTTGCATGTGTATCTCCTCCAATAACTGAGCACGATAACCACTATTGCTATCGCTCGTGGTTTGTTGCTTCTGGTGCAGAACGGATGAATAAATGAAAACATCTCAACTATCAGGGAAATCGGTATCTGACCGATACCTGACAGAAGAGATATTTTCAGTAGTTGTCCAAAAACGAACAACCTTTATGACAGCATGATTATTTAATTACTGACGTGATTTTTCCCAATCATTACGGGCATTCTCTTCTACTTCGTCCCATGTAATATCTCCGCTTAAATATTGCTGCATATTGACTGCCAGACTTCCTTCTGTCCAGTTCGTTGGAGCACCAAGGAAGACCCAACCTAATGTATTGCCTTCCGCTGCATATTCATAAATATCTTTGGAAATTGGATCAGCGATTTCCTGATCTTCATACCCTTCATATGCAGGGATGAACTTGAACTCTTCTGTTACAAACTTTTTACCTTCCTCGGAAGTATACATCCAGTCCAGGAAGTCCTTACTTGCCTGAACGACTTCTTCTTCTGACTCTTTATTAACAGACCAGTACATTGGTACACCTACAGGAAGGCTGCCTTCATATCCTTCTACAGGAATTGGCATGATGCCTACATTATTCTCTGCCATTTCTGGATCCATTTCCAGAATAGTATTATACACCCAGTTCCCTTGCTGAATCATAGCGACGTCTCCAAGAGAGAACAATTCTTCAACTTGTTGAGAGTAATCCAGGCTCAATGTAGGTTGTACGGAATATTCGTTCTGGAGATCCAGGAAGCGTTTCATTTGATCTCCCATCGCAAATTCAACGCTATCGGCATTATAAGCTTCCATAACATCATGATTGAATTCATCTGCTAAGAATGCGTTTGCTAAATGGTTTCCGATAACCCACGTTTCTTTAGCAGGCAAAGCGAACGGAGCCTGAATACCCAGCTCATCTTTTTTGCTTTCCAATAATTCTGTTGCTTCCACTAAATCTTCATGTGTCTTAATCTCAGCTGGATCGATACCTGCTTCTTCAAAGATTTGTTTATTATAAAGGATACCGTAACCTTCCTGGTTGAACGGCAAACCAAGTGTTTCTCCATCTTTATTGACACTTGTGAGCGTGCCGTCAAGAGCTGCATTAGCAGCATCGGTGTCGGAGAGATCTGCCAGGTAGTCTTCATATTGCTCCAAGTCGGAAGGTCCGCCAATGTTAAAAATGTCCGGTTCTTCTCCGGAAGAGAACGACGTTTTCAAAGAGGAACCATAATCATTACCGCCACCGACTGTTTTGACATTAATATTTACATCAGGGTTTTCTTCTTCATACTTGTCTGTCAGCTCTTCAAATTGGTTTTTGAATTCTACTTTAAATTGGAAAATATCAATGGTTACCTGATCTCCCGAATTTTCGTCTGAATTGGAACTTGAACTGGAATCTTCACCAAAAGAACAACCAGTCAACGCAATTGTGGATGCCAATAAAGCAGAAGCTATCCCGTAAAACTTTTTCTTCTTCATACTAGACACTCCTTTTAGGATGGTTTGATTGTATGCGCTTCCACGTATCCACAAAAAAAGTCAACGAATCAGTAGATTAATAGAAACACTTGGTTTATCGCCAAGTCCTTATGGCGAAAGCCTAAGTGTTGCTTATACTTTAATCCTTCAACAAAGTTAAACTTTCATAAAGTACTAGAAAAAACACAGTGCATACGTTTGCATTCTGGTATGTAAAAAAATGCAAACCATTAAAAAGACACTCAATAAAGCTATAAACTATTCATTGCGCAATTTTTGTGAATACGTTTGCATAAAATCATTAATCAAATAATATCATGCATAAAATAGAAAAACAATAGTAATTTTCAGATAAATTGTCGAATGCCCTTGTAAAACAGGGAAGCAGATAAAGAGTCAAAACACCCCGGGACCCTCCAGATTTTGGAGGGTCCCGGGGTGAACGATCAAAGCAATAAAAAAACTCCAGCGAGTCCTTTTCAGCATTACTGGAGTTTTCTACAGTATTACTGGAGACGTGGATCTGCCAGGAGGCGATCCATTTCTTCCATATGGTGTGTTTCATCGGCGATCATATCGTCAAGCTTTACGACTAGTTCTGTAAGACCCAGATCTTCCGCTTGTTCTTTGCGGATTTCGTAACGCTTGATCGTTTCTTGCTCTGATTTACGCGCCTCTTCCAGCATCTCCTTTACATTTTCCAGCTGTTTGACTTCTGCCGGCTTGGTTGTCGGGGTTCCACCTAATGTTTTGATTTTTTCGGACAAGTACAGCGCATGTCCCTGCTCATCACCAATTTCTCCTTCAAAGAATGGTTTCAGTACAGAATAGTATAAACCATCAACTGTAGCTGCATTGAAGGTGTACATAATTGATGCTGCATACTCATGTGCCAAGTCTTCATTCAAACCGTCAATCAGTTCTTTCATTTTTGCATCCATTAAACAACATCCTTTCTAAAATAGTTGATTCGTTCATTCCATTATACCTATCCCCGTATCATCCTGTACTTAAACCTTTCTCTCTCTATGTACCATTGTAGAGAAATGTAAAACATCAAGAAGTGAGAAACATCACAGTTAGTTAGCACCTGTACCACTTTATTCTTAACTAAAACACAAATCAAATACATGAAATCTAACGGTGCACCCCATTTCCTCCAAATATTGGATAACCCGGGGTTGTTTACATTTTTTGATTCTAATTGTTAGTTCTATTACGTATTAATTACATAATTATTAAATTATTCCCACATTAATCGAAACCTTTTTACGTGCAATAATTTTTATGGTAGTTTATAAAAGGGGAAAAAGCGACCCAGCCTCGAGTTCGGTCGTTTTTATAGAAAAACACCCCTGCGAGACTGGTCTCACCCACTATCCATTCCAACCCGCAACCACAAACAATTGAATATCATCACTTAACACAGGAGGGAACAAAACTATGAAATTGACAACCAAGATTCTCATCGGTCTTCTTCTCGGTGCTGCTGTAGGTTTATTTCTGCATTTTTCCGCACCGGAGTTGTTCACTACATTAGATACCTATATCTTCAGTCCGCTCGGTACCATCTTCCTTAACCTCATCAAGATGCTCGTCGTACCGATCGTATTCTTTTCAATTACTTTAGGGGTAGCGTCACTCGGTGATCCAAAAAAGCTGGGTCGTATCGGTGGTAAGACCATCGGCTTTTTCCTTGCTACGACGACAGTTGCCATTACAATTGCTATCGCACTGGCGTACATTTTCCAGCCTGGAAGCGGCGACTTCAATACAGCTGGTGCTGAGTATGAAAGTCAGGAAGCACCAACCGTAATTGAAACATTTACAAATATCATACCGACTAACCCCATCCAGGCGATGACAGAAGCCAACATGCTTCAAATCATTGCATTTTCGATCTTTATCGGTTTCGCACTAGCCATGCTTGGCAAAAAGACAGAAAGTGTCATGAGAGTCATTGAACAGGGTAATGAAATCATGATGTTCCTGGTAAATGTAATTATGAAATTTGCACCATACGGGGCGTTCGGTTTGCTTGCATCCGCTATCGGAACCATGGGATTAGATGGTGCTGTAGCAATGCTTGCCTATATGCTCGTCGTAATTGCGGCATTATTTATCCACTTATTTGCCGTTTATGGTTCAGCAGTGTCTTTCTTAGGTAAAATGAGTCCTATCTTCTTTTTCAAGAAGTTCTTCCCGGCAGCAACCGTGGCTTTCAGTACATCTAGTTCCAGTGCCACCCTGCCAATTTCCATGAAAACAGCACAAGAAGAATTGAAAGTCCCTAAGCCTGTCAGCAGTTTCGTACAGCCATTGGGAGCTACGATCAACATGGACGGAACAGCAATTATGCAAGGGGTTGCAACCATTTTTATTGCTCAAGTCTATGCCACCGACCTGGCATTCAGTCAGCTGGTCATGGTCGTAGTCGTTGCCGTACTTGCAAGTATCGGTACAGCGGGTGTTCCAGGGGTTGGATTGATCATGCTGGCAATGGTGCTTAACCAGGTCGCACTGCCTGTGGAAGGTATTGCGTTAATCCTCGGTATCGACCGTCTCCTGGATATGGTTCGTACAGCAGTCAACGTCTATGGCGATGCTGCATGCGCAGTAGTCGTTGCAGAATCTGAGAAAAAACACGGGATACCTGAACAGCCTGCGGCTGAAGAAATTTCGTAGTACAGTTAAAGGAACAGGCAGTACGCCTGTTCCTTTTTTATGCTTTAATAACTCCATAATTACTTAAAGTAACGATAGGCTGTCGGTAAGTCAGTATGTTATTGAGACAAAGACGGTATTAGGATTAGGTATAGCCGGGAATTAAGGCTGCATGATCCATCCCCAAAAATGTATATGTTTATATTCACACATATAGAAAACCCTCTTGCTTTTTCGACAAAAGTTTAAGACACTATTATTAGTCTGAATTTTCCTTCTAATCCGAATAATGAACGGGTTTCTTTATTATTTTTAAGATAAGAAGGATACAGACTTTTGTAAACGATTACATATCAGAGGAGGATTTTTATGTTAAAAGGAGTTACTTCTTTTTTCGACCGCCTGGTACAGCGCTATCTGCCAGACGCATTCTTATTTGCTATCATACTTACACTTGTCGTATTTTTGCTGGGAATCGGAATCACCGGAAGTTCCCCTGGTGAAATGGTGCAATACTGGGGCGATGGTTTCTGGGATCTTCTGGCGTTTGCGATGCAAATGTCACTGATTGTTGTCACTGGTTACATATTAGCCAATACACCAGTTGTAAAATTCATCTTAGCAAAAATAAGCAGGCTGGCCGACTCACCTGGCAAAGCGATTGTGCTGGTCACCTTCGTCACCGCAATTGCCTGTCTGATTAATTACGGGTTCGGACTTGTTGTCGGTGCCTTGCTTGCTGTTCATGTTGCTAAGCGGGTACCGAATGTCGATTATCGCCTTCTGATGGCCAGCGCTTATGGCGGGTTCCTGCTATGGCATGGCGGCTTATCAGGGTCGATTCCCCTTACCATTGCCACAGATGACCATTTTTTAGTCGACAGTATCGGAAGTATCCCGGTTACAGAAACACTATTCAGCGGATTGAATATCACGATAGTACTTGTATTGTTGGTGTCTTTGCCCCTATTGAACTTATGGTTATTGAGAACGAGCGGGGATTTAAGCAAAAACAATCTCGACTTTTTAGAAACAGAGTCAGCTGAAGAAGAACTGGCCGCAACCGCGGTCAATGATTTGACACCAGCGGAGCGCCTGGAAAACAGCATGATCATTTCTTTATTGATTGGAATTTTAGGGTTAGCTTTCATCGTATATCATTTTATTCAAAACGGACTGGACTTGAACATTAATATAGTGAACTTCATTTTCTTGTTTCTCGGCATTATTTTTTATAAGACACCGAGAAGGTTTTTGAACAGTGTTACCGACGGTGTTAAAAATGCAGGCGGAATCATCATCCAGTTTCCCTTCTATGCAGGAATCATGGGGATGATGGTGGCTTCCGGCTTATCCGAACAGATGTCGATGTGGTTCGTAAGTATTTCCACTGAATTCACATTTCCGCTGTTTGCCTTCCTAAGTGCCGGAATCGTCAACTTCTTCGTTCCATCCGGAGGCGGACAGTGGGCTGTACAGGCTCCAATCATGATACCTGCTTCCCTGGACCTTGGAATCGATACAGCAAAAACAGCAATGGCTGTCGCCTGGGGAGACGCCTGGACAAACATGATCCAGCCATTCTGGGCATTGCCGCTCCTTGCGATTGCAGGTCTCAAAGTAAAAGATATTATGGGTTTTTGTGTGATAATCCTGTTTTGGAGCGCCATACCTATTTCCTTAGCATTGCTATTCATTTAAACAAAAAAGACCGTCACTCTTTGGAAATGCTCCAAAGTGACGGTCTTTCGTAATATATAGTATAAATGCTGGTGACTTCGAATGGTTTAGTTCTGCAAACGATACCCTTCAAGATTAGTAACAATTTGTTTGATCATTTCTTCTGACGATTGAATTTCCTTTGTTTCCGTTTTTTGAATCAAGTTTTGCAGCATTTCCGTCAGTTTCCGCTGTTCTTCCAACTACTATCCCTCCTAATCTATCAAACTTCCGTTTTGTCAATAATAAGAATATACCATAGATTAGAGAAGATTGCTGTAGTTTTTTGTAAATATTTGTTTCTATTTTGGAAATGGCACCCCGGGTCCTCCAAAATCTGGAGGACCCGGGGTGTCATTTGGTAGCTTCTTTATAGAAGTCATAACAATCGGGACATAATTCTTTCCAGTATGTTCTGCCGTCTGTCACTGTAACTACTTCTGACATATCCACGGATTCACGGCATCTCCAGCAGTTCGTCTGATAGTCATCCATCAGTTCCCGGAGTTCTTCCTCGCGTATTTCCTCTTTCAGATCTTCATACATCCCTATCTCTCCTCTACATATTTTTATGGTTCCATCTTACTCTCTGTGTACCTGCTTGGCGAAACATGATAAATACGTTTCTGTCAGGTTATTTCATCAGATAATTTAATTTTAGAGGGACGAAAAAATGAAAATTATCTTTCCTTGTATAGAAAAATATTAATCTTCTACAATTTTCTATATAATGATTAACTACAGGAGGGATAATAATGACGACACGGACCAATGTCATACTAGATTGCGACCCAGGTCATGATGATGCTATTTCTATCATCCTGGCCGCTTCTAGTAAGAAGATTAATATTGAAGCGATCACCACTGTCGCAGGTAATGTGGAAGTGGAAAAGACTACCTTGAATGCCCAGCGCATTTGCGACCTTTTGCAGTTAAATGACATCCCGCTTGCCATGGGAGCAGAACGGCCATTAGTGAAACAAAGTGAAATCGCAGAAGAAATCCACGGAGACAGCGGATTGGACGGCCCTCAGTTTCCTGACGCCCCTGTCAAAAAAGTAGAAGAGATCCATGCTGCTGATTTGATTATTGAAAAGGTTTTACATTCCGATAAACCGATCACGCTGGTACCGACGGGACCACTTACTAATATAGCTCTGGCTATGATTAAGGAACCAAAGATTATCACGAAAATAAAAGAGATTGTCCTGATGGGAGGCGGCACATTCGGTAATTGGACCCCGGCAGCAGAATTCAACATCTACGTGGATGCCGAGGCAGCCAAGGTCGTATTCGAGAGTGGCGTGCCGATCACCATGTTCGGACTCGATATTACCCATCAGGCACAGGCAACCGACAGCATCATTGAAGATTTAGCCACCATTAAAAACCCCGTCGCAGAAACCGTCGTAGAGCTGCTTAACTACTTCAAACATACATACCAGGAATACTTCGGGTTTGAGGGCGCTCCGATTCATGATGCCTGTACAGTTGCATACCTGATCGACCCGTCGATTTTTGCATTCAAACATGTGAATGTAGCGATCGAGACAAAAGGGGAATTTGCATATGGTATGACATGTGTGGATTTACTTGGGGTTACCGGTCAAGAGCCTAATGTTCATTTCGCACATGAGATAGATCAGGATAAATTCTGGAACCTATTAAAACAAGGTTTATCTTCCTATTAATATATATCACAGGAGTATAGCTCCTGTGATATTTTTTTCGAACGTAAAAACACCCCTGAGCCCTCCAAATTCTGGAGGACCCGGGGTGTTCGTGATTATTAATTTACGTCGACAATTCGTCCTTCTACCTCAGGAGCAACTGTTTCTAGAGATGTAACATGATCAATGAACATCTCATAATCGATGAAACCTGGTTCACTGACGCGGTTCTCTTCAAAAGCTTGTGCGAATACGTCATAGCCGTCGCCGCCTTTTGCCGTGAATGCGTTGGTTGCAACGTAGTAGTTTTCATCTTCGTTCAACGGTACATAAGATCCGTCTTCCTGTTCAACTTCTACATTGACAACTCGCTCACCCGCAGGCTGGCTGCTGTCATATTCGAATTGCATGCCGGCAACATGAAGGAATGCACCACTTGCATTCGGAGCCTGGCTGACACTGTGTTCCAACGCTTCCATAACTTCAGCACCAGTAAGGTTCATGATGGCCAGTGAGTTTCCGAACGGCATCGTCGTCAATACTTCACCGACTGTGATATCCCCTTCGTCAATGGAGTCACGGATACCACCACCGTTAGTTACTGCAATTGTTGTTTTCGGGTTAACGGATTTTGCTTTGGCAAGCATGCCATCGGCAATCAAATTACCCAAGTTCGTTTCGCCTGTTCTGACATCTTCACGCTCGCCATCCAAGTGTACTTCAGCTTCAGCGCCAATTGATTCGTTCTTAACTGCTTCCACTTGCTCTGCATATGGCGCAAGCATTTCTTTCACTTCTGGGTCTTCTTCCAAATCACCGATGTCCACCAATTCACCTTCGTAACTGATGACTTTACCTTTTTTATTAAATGTGACATCAAGGGTACCAAGGTTGTCGTTATATTCACCAGTCTGAACAATAACCGTTGGTTCTTCGCCTGCTTCTACAAAACGCGGCTCAATCAATTCACTGTGCGTATGACCGCCGACAATGATATCGATGCCATCTACTGTTTCAGCTAGAGTAAGATCGTTATCGTAGTCAGCATTATCATCGAGACCAAGATGTGTCAGTGCGATGATTTTGTTAACACCTTTATCTTCAAAAGCATCGACCATTTTTTCTGATTCTTCGATGTAATCTTCAAAGGTAACATCTTCTGGACTAGAGATGTCAGCTGTCTCTTCTGTTGTCAAACCAAAGATACCAACCTTTTCACCTTCCACCCGCTTGATGATACCACCATAGATATTTCCATCTTCCGCCTTATGGGTAATAACATCCTCATAGAACATACCGTCGAATAGAGCATCGTCCGAAAAGTCGACGTTCGCTGCAAGGAATGGGAATTCCGCATTTTCTACAAAGTCAGCCAATGCCTGATGGCCTTCTTCGTTAGAACCTAGATCAAATTCATGGTTACCGAATGCCATAGCATCATAACCAAAGTAGTTCATGAACTCCAGGTCTGCCTGTCCCAGAAACTCATTAAAATAAAGAGTTCCAGAGAATACATCACCTGCGCTCAGCAATAAAGAATCTGGATTTTCACTGCGATAGTCTTCAATAGCTGTTGCTGTTTTTGCAATATCATCCAGGTTTCCGTGAGTATCATTGGTGTGCATCAATGATAATTCATACTCTTTATCTTTCCCTGGCTTTTTACCTTTTCCTTTTCCAGGATGATCGTTATTGCCTTTCCCTTTCTTCTCACCTACTGTTTTCTTCGGATGGATTTGAGCGACAACCGGGTCGTGGTCGCTGGCCCGTCCATGTTCCTCAGAAAAATCAGCATTGATGTTTACGATATCGGCTTTCGTGCGGTGTGCCAGATTGTTACTGACTAAAATATGATCCAGCACTTGAGAGTTTCCTTGGTAGATATAAGTGTACCGCTCTTCTTCCGGAAGCTCTTCGATCATATTGGTCAGGATATCACCTTTTAATGTCTGAACTGGAACAGAGAATTCAAAGTCATTCAAGTCACCTAGTACGACTACGTTCGCATTAGGATCTTCATTAACTAGATCTTGTACAAAACCATTCACAACTTCTGCCTGCTGCAGACGCTGCTCTTCACTTCCAAGAACGACCGGATGCTCTGATCCGAATAACGCTCCATCGCCGCCTTTTGAATTAAAGTGGTTAGCGATTACGGTAATTTTCTCACCATTGAATTCAAATTCACCGGCAAGCACTTTACGAGAATCTTCGAAAGCTTCGTTTGTCGGATCGATGCGTCCAGGGTTCAGTGTCAAACCATTATCGTCAACCGCTACTGCTGTCGTCGCATCGCCAGCCGGTTTATCTGTCATGGAGACACGATCAGGGTTGTATAGGAAACCAACACGAATATTTCCGCCAGGCTGACCACCATCTACTTTATCTTGTGGAGCAATATCAGAAAACTCATAGCTTGGACCGCCAGCCGCTTCGATTGCTTCAATCAAAGTCTGATAGCTTTCAGAAGCATCTACCGTACCATCATCAGTCGGACCATTGTTGTCCTGTACTTCGACAAGTCCGATAATATCCGGTGTATTCAAGTTTTCTACCATTGTTTCTGCAATACGTTCCACTTTTTCTGGATTCGTTCCAGCATGGAAATTCTCCACATTGTAGGTTGCGACCGTCAATTTGGGCTTCAAGCCTTCCAACTCTGTACTATCCGGCTCTGTGCCTCCGTCCTGGATCTCAGGAAAATCACCTGTCGGACGAATTTTGAAGTTGCTGAAGTCATAGCTGACCACGCCTGTGATCGGCTCTTCAAAATAATCACCCGTTTTCGCACTGATATCAACGCCATCAACGTCAACGAGCAGGCGTTCTGGATTGTAATCATCTGGTGAAATCAACAGTCCGCCAGCTTCTGTGCGAAGTTGATCTTCACTTGTTTCCACCACTACTGGAAGCTCATCATATTTGATTGGACCAGTCGCAGTCGCATCGTTCAACTGAATCAGCATACCTTCCAGGCTCTCATAAAAGTCGAGACCATCTGTTTCAGGGTCGAAGGATGTCATCGCATCGTCTTCAATTACTTCGGTAGGCTGGATGCGATCTTCACCAATCACGACCGGATCAGGAACTTCCACACCAGACTCTACTACGGATACCTCTGATCCTTCAATTTGAGTAGTCAGTAAATCATTCGCATCAGAATAACCTTCTTCACGCCATTCCGTAACTTCACCATCAATCGCAACCAAGTCGCCGACTTCGACACCATGGTTTCGCTGATAAACATAAATACCTTCAGATGTAGCAATATCATCATCCGGGTTCACGCTTTGCATATAAAAACCATTGTTACCATTTACTTTTGTCACAACGCCTTCCACACCGGAAACGGCACTGCCTTCATAAGGAGAGGTGTGACCGGCACCCTGGATGTCGTGAATTTCCACTTCATCCGCTGGCTTCAAAATCGTGTAGTCGAATGTGGCGACTTCACTTGTTTCACCGTTGTCACGAGCGGCAACCGCTTTGATTGTCGTATCTTCTGTAATTTCAATTGCTCCGTCATAAAGCTCACTATCAGTAGTAGGTTCAGAACCATCGATAGTATAATAGATTTCTGCGCCTTCTTCATAAGTCTTCAATTCTACTTCTGTACCTTCAAAAACCTGGCCGGAAGCAGGGGTTGCTTTTACAGAGAAAAGGACATCGATAACGTCTTCCCCAGAACGAGGAACCAGCTTATACTCATTAAAACTATAATCTACTACACCTTGTACTAATTCATAGGTTTCTCCAACTTCTAATAAATCCTCATCGTTAGGAGTGATGGTGAACGTACCATTTTCATCCTGTGCTGTGAAATCGCCATAACCGTTTACATCTGTGATTTCAACGTTTTCTGTAGAAACAAATTCACCTTCAATGTTTTCTCCATTTTCCGCTGAGAAAGCATTGGATGTTACGGATTGTGCCTCAGGTACTCCGACACCTTCATTTACAACTTCTACGGTTGATGAAGATGCTAGAATCTGCTGCATGCCATAGTAAGAAGAAAATTCACCTTGTGCTTCTACCTCATCACCCGGCTGTACATTCAGACCTGGTGCACGGACAATGATTCCTGCTGTTTCATCTTGTATGTAAAGGTTCGTTTGTCCGCCTGCTTCAAATGCTGCAGTCGCAACACCTTGTACTTTTACATCTGTTCCTTCTTCAGCCTGGCGTGCTTCTTCAATGGTTTGAAGTTCTACCGGCTCAACCTCAGGCATTTCATAGGAACCAAGGTAGTCAAAAGTATCACGTGGATATGCATCCCATTCTGCGCTTGCGTCAAAACCATCACTCGGATCAGTGTCTCCGCTTGTCACATCGTCACTGCGGACAAGTGTTACGTCTTTCGCATATTCGGCATCGTTGCCAACCTGACCAAATGAATCCACAACCTCTTCCTGTTTTTTCAGGACAAGAGCGTCATTGCCATTAAACCCAGTGACACTATGGATCACATCTGCTTTAGCTTTTAGCTCTTCGCCAGCCTGGCTGTCAACAATAACTAATACTTCGCCACTGGCTAATGTACCTTCAGGAGTAAACGTGGATTGGGTGTAATCATTCCCATTGGAGTACAATTCCAACGTATACTCTGATAAATCTATCTCACTGCCTGTACCATTGTAGAGTTCAACTGCTTTATTGTAGCTGCTTCCCTCTACATATTCAGAAATAATCAAATCATTCATGTGCTCATCCGCATGTACCGGTGCGACCGGTGCCAAAAGTCCGAGCAGCAATACAGCAATCAAACTCAATGCCTGAATCCGATTACTTACGACCTTTTTCATCTGCATACCCTCCATTAATGATTTATGGTCATACGTCTAACGATTCTAGTATAAAGAAAATCTTACAAAATGAGTATATATATGACAAATTTCTATGAAAACGGTTCCATGATACTAGGACGATGAAACCAAACAACTATACCCTCATGGAGCATTTGGTCTATGAACTGCTTACCATTTTCTTGCAGAGTAACCCAACTAAAAACCCCGTCCCTCCACTGCAGGAAGGACCGGGATTAGAATTTAAATAGACGTTGTGAGCTGCAACAAAATCGTTTTTTTAATAGGTAGGTCTATTTTACCTGTGACGGCATCGACACAAAGAATATCATACTCTTTCCCTTTTAAATAACCAACCCAATAAGGCATATATAATATCCATGGAGTATGAACCTCGACATCAATAGACTTTCGCTGCTTCTCTTTGCTAAAAGCCTCCCAGTAGATCGCTTTGTGAGCAGCCTCTCGATTTTCTGGCTCATTTAATGGAAGGCAATTTAATCCTTCTTCTACTGGATGAATCGGATATTCAGCTGGGAGGATGGCGGATATTCCCGTAATCGGTTCCATAGCAAGTTTCCCCTCTACTCCCCCCTTTAGTGAGGCACTCTCTAAGTGATAGGGGTAGCACCAAAACGGAAGGTAAACAAGTTCGATTGATTTTAACGAAGCTTTCTTATGACCAAATAATTTCATTATAACACCTGAGCTGTGTTGATGAATGGCGTTTATTGCCTTGTTTTCATTGATTTCCGGCTTGATATAGGATTGTTGATTCATGGCTCACCCGCCTCTTCATTTAATTATAACGACTGTAAGAACAACAGGAATAGAAGAGCTACAACGAAGTATCCTAACAATAGATATGGCCACTTGCTTGTTTTACGTTCTTCCTCCACTTCTATTTCCACTGTGGCTGCTGCCTCGGAACGCGCAGCCAGTGCCTTTTGAATATCAGCTTTCCGATCCTGCATCGTCAATCCACTCAATTTTTCCCGGATAGGCTTTTTACCCAATAGACTGATCATATAGCCTACAATAACAGCAACTAACGCGCCGACAAAATTATTATATAACCAGGAAATATCCAGGAAACGTTCCGTAGCCCAAACTGCAATCATACCAGCTACAATCCCTGAGAAAGCACCTGTTCCATTACTCCTTCTTGTGAAAATGGCGAGCAGGAATACACCAAGTAAAGCTCCGTAGAAATAAGATCCAATTTTATTTACAGCTTCAATTACCGGGCCGAGGTTAGAAGCAAAGAAGGCAAAGATTGTTGCGTACACACCCCAGAAAACGGAAGCCCAGCGTGAAGCTTTCAAATAATGTTTCTGTGATCC
This sequence comes from Thalassobacillus sp. B23F22_16, assembly GCF_043496955.1. Classification (NCBI taxonomy): domain Bacteria; kingdom Bacillati; phylum Bacillota; class Bacilli; order Caryophanales; family Bacillaceae; genus Thalassobacillus; species Thalassobacillus sp. B23F22_16. The sequence goes on from NZ_JBIEKD010000014.1 coordinate 69,476, forward strand.
ATTTTTCTTAAAGAACTTACTGTAAAAATCACGGACCGTGACGGCAGATAAAGAGTTCAAGGCTGAATCAAGACTGGACATTGCTGCTGCAAATACACCTGCAATGATCAGCCCGGAAACACCCGCAGGCAGTTCATTCACCACGAACAGTGGGAACAATTCATTCATATTGTCGACATTCGGATCTCCTGCATGCTGATAAAACGAGAATAGCAGAATACCAACAAACAAGAAGAGAAGCATTTGCGGAATCATCAGAAACCCGCCGAGCATCAGGGAAAGTTTACTTTCCCGAACGGATTTACTCGTCAAGACACGTTGAATCTGACTCTGGTCCGTTCCAAAATAGGCAACGTGAAGGAAGAAACCGCCTATTACACCAGCCCAAATGCTATACTCTACCGATAGGTCAAAAGAAAAGTCCAGCGAATTCAACATCCCCTCAGCAGAAGCTGTGGAGATGACCTCTCCCCAGCCACCGGGAACATTGGCAAAAATAACACCTATACTGATCGCTGCACCAAGCCATAGAACGAACATTTGAATCACATCTGTCCAGATAACCGCGCTGATACCACCAAGTACTGTGTAAGCAACAGAAATGACTGCCATTAAAATAATAGTAATAGTCAAATCCCAGCCTGTTACTACGGATAAGACGAGTGCCGGAGCGTATAATACTACCCCAGTCGCAAGCCCCCGCGCTACCAGGAATAAGACAGAAGCTAATGTTCTGGTTTTTACATCAAATCTTTTTTCTAAGTATTCATAAGCCGTGTATACTTCCGTCCGGTAAAAAAACGGAACAATCGTAGCAATTAAAAACGCCATTGCTAATGGAACGTTAATAAACGTATTGATTCGTTCCAAACCACCTTCATACCCCCAGCCCGGTGCACCGATGAAGGTAATCGCACTTGCCTGTGTGGCCATGACGGATAACCCGATTGCCCACCATGGAATGTTTCTTCCACCAAGGAAGTAATCTTTAGTTGATTTTTGCTTTTTCCCGAACGCTGCTCCCATCCAGGCAATGCCTAAAATGTAAACGACCAACACAATGTAGTCTAACATGGTAAAGTTACTCATTTATCGTTCCTCCCTTAAGCTTTTTTGAAAAGTGAATCGTTTCTATAAAACGCCTGCTTGCTCTATATAAGAGTTCCTTTCCATTAGTCAATGCATCATCAAGTGACATCGCAGCATCAACTATCGGCAGTACCAGCTCTAAACCTTCATCTTTCACCAGTGTCAAGTCACCTTCTATTTTTCCGGTAAAAGCTATGGCTGGAATATGATTTCTTTTGGCTAGGCGTGCAATCCCAATCGGAACTTTTCCAAATAGTGACTGTGTGTCTAGCTTCCCCTCACCGGTAATCACAAAGGAAGCCGCCTTGATTTTCTCCTCTAAATCACTCAATCTGGCCATCATTTCGAATCCGCTTTCAATAGAAGGTTCAAGGAAGGATAACAGACTGAATCCAAACCCTCCGGCCGCACCGCTACCCTCTTCTTCCGCGAAATCCTTTCCGGTGTGGCGAATAACTTGTTGCGCGTAGTGAGCCATCCCTCGCTCGAATTGACTGATCTGGTCATTTTTAACTCCTTTTTGTGGACCGAATACGGCAACCGCTCCTTTTTCACCTAACAGCGGGTTGGTAACATCAGAGGCCACCATAAATTCCACATTTTCTAACCTCTTATCTAACTTAGTAGAATCAATGGATGCGATTTTTGATAGAGTGCCACCTGATGCACGGATTTCTTCTCCATTATCACCAAGAAATCGAACTCCCAGAGCCTCTAGGAAACCAGTACCAGCATCGACCGTGGCGCTTCCTCCGAGGCCAAGAATAATCCGTTCAGCACCTTTTTCCAGTGCTTCCTTGACAAGCTCCCCTGTTCCATAGGTAGAAGCATTTACAGGATCCAGTTCTTCCTCCATCAGCAGCGGTAAGCCTGAGGCAGCAGCAGTTTCCACCACAGCTGTTTTCGATTTCGGTACCCAGCCAAATTCCGCATCTATCAAACGACCAATTGGATCATTTACCTGCTTTACAACCTTTTCTCCTTGAAGAGCGATGGTAATAGCATCTACGGTGCCTTCGCCGCCATCCGCAACCGGGATCATAGAGATATCCAACATGGGGTCGACAGCTAATATCCCTTGCTTCATTTGTTCTGCAGCTTCCACACTTGTCATCGAACCTTTAAATGAATCTGGAGCTATAATAATTTTCATGAACATCATCCTATTTGTTAGTTGGCTCTAATGATACTAAACAGATATTCCACAAACTATGGTATAGAAATTAAAAAAACCGTTTTCAAATAAGCTTTTTTTGTTACAAATAACAAAAAAAGAAAACCCTCGTACGCATCGAAGGGTTTCCGTTTAATCAGTATTCGCTTGTAGGAAAGCTAATGCTACTTTCAATAAAACAGCATCACTCAATTTGCGCGGGTCATATCCGAGTATTTCATGGATTTTATTAAGACGGTATTGCAGCGTATTTTTATGAATGTAGAGCTGTTGTGATGCTTTTGAAATCGACCCATTTTCCCTGAAAAAGACGTGCAGTGTTTCCAAGTATTGTTGCTTCTTAGGAAAAAGGTCCGGTTGGAGTATCCGCTCTACAAAATCGTTTCGGATCTCCTTGTCTAAATGATAGATAAAAGATTCCAATCCTAGCTGATCATAATAAAATAAACGCTTTTCCATAAAGTCAGCGCGTCGCAGCGCCAAAGCAGCTTCCTCGGCAGACTTTTTCATTTCTCTGGGGGAGGTATACATACGTCCAATTCCTGCAATCGAGTTGAATTGATGGTTATTCTTAATGGCAGACTGAATTTTATTTAAGCGATAAGTAATTTTTTCTTTTCTTTTATGGAGAGGCAATTCTTCGTCCGTTGCAAGTAATAAGGTATATTTGGTACTTCCTGAAGGAACGATGACATGTTCACTTTTTTCCGGAAAATGATCCTGTATGACTGACAGGATATCGCGGCGGGCACGCTGTACTTCCAACTCCCCCTTCACATTTGCATGGTGGCTTTTCAACTTTTGATAAATCCAGTCATTGAAACCGGTCAAATCCAGAATCACAGCTACTCTTGGGAGATGAATATTGATTCCCATAATCCAGCCACGCGAGGCGAATAATTTATCATCCTCCCAATCACCGATAATCCATTCCTCGATATACGATTGCTTGGCGCGACTTTCTAATTCAATTTGTTCTTCCAGATAGGCTTCTTTAACGAGAACTTCCGTCATTTTTTGGATAATTTCGGCTATATGTCCAACACTGCTCGGTTCACCTGTCACTCCAATAACCCCAACTACTTGATTATGTAAAAAAACAGGCAGATTGATGCCATTCTTGGCCCCCTCCAGCTTAGTATCCTCAGAAATGATCACTTTTGCTTTAGAAGCAATGACATTCCTGGCCCCCTCATGAAAATCACCGATTCGCCTGTCATCAACGCTTGCGATGATTTTGCCTTCTTCATTCATAAAATTAATATTAAAATCCGTCACTTTACTCATTTCATCTACGATAGATTGCGCAACTTGGGAAGAAATAATCATTGGTTCACATCCTGATGTATTAATAGCAGTTTAAGTATATCAAAATTAGTTACTCACCTGAGATAAAATTCATCACACAGACAAGTTTATCCACCACAGGAAAAGTTTACCGATAAACGCCCTTAGTGTTTACTTTTGCAAAAACGCACATCTACAATCCTTTCACTGCGAAACCCCTTTCAACCCGATTGTTAAGCAGTTATAATAGTAACCATAAGATGATCATCTTGAATATCTGTTACAATTTGCAAATTTAAATAGAATAATCCTAACCCGGGAGGATTAACCGATGGTATTAGATGAACGAAGAGTTTCTATATTAAAACTGTTCTTTGAAACAGAATCCCCTATACCCACCAGCGGTCTCGAAAAGAAACTGGGTGTATCGCAACGTACGATCTATTACGATATCCAGCAAATTAATAATTGGCTGGAGCAACAGGGGATCGAAAGTATTAAGAGGAAGCACGGAGCTGGTTTCTACCTTACAGAAGAAGCTCGTACGAAGCTTCCTCACCAGGCACAATGGTCTGATGAATGGGGCTACCAGTATTCTCAGGAAGAACGGAGAATACTCCTAATGATTTATCTGCTTACAGCAAAAGGTCCATCCTCTATGAAGATGTTCATTGAACTGGTACATGCAAGCAGAGGAACGATCGTTAAAGATTTAAAACAGATCAAGAAGCATTTTGCAAAGCATTCTATTCAATTAGACTATCAGCCTAATAAAGGTTATGTGATAACTGGACAAGAGACCGCGAAACGCGAGATTCTTTCTGATTTAGTAGCAGAAGTATATGTGAAGCAGGAAGCTGAGGTGCTGAAAGAGCAGGTGCATCATTTACTTCTTTCCCATGGTGATTCTGCTGATCACGATAATGAATTGCAGGAACGTATCAAAAATCATCTTTATGAAATGGAAGACTTGCTGCACCTGACTTTCACGGAAGAAACCGTCGAATTACTGTCGATTCAAATTCTGATCACCTTAAAGCGGCTGGATACCGCTCCTTCTTTGAAGGTGGATGGGGAAGAAAAAGAAGTACTGCGAACAACGAAGGCTTTTCAAGTTGCGAAGGAAATGATCGAGAAACTGCACACGAAAGAGAGTACCACCATTCCTGAAGATGAAATCTGTTTCATTGCCATGAACATTCTTGGCGCCAAAGTACACCGAGATGATCTTTCAAGCGATAGTGAGAAGGAGCTCGAGGGCCTTCGAAATGTAGTGAAACGCATGATCAACGATTTCCAGGCGCATGCATGCATTATTTTCGACGACCGGGAAGGGCTGGAGGATAACCTCATCGCTCATATCAAACCCACCTATTACCGTTTGAAATATGGAGTGAAAATAGCAAATGAGCTCGCAGATTCTATCCAGGAAAACTATAGTGAACTAATCCATCTGACAAGAAAAGTGATGATTCACCTGGAGTATTTTGTGGGAGTTGAGATTCCTGATGAAGAAATCGCCTATATCGCGCTTCATTTCGGTGGATGGTTGAAAAGAGAAAGAAAGCAGGTTCCTGCTGACTACCAGGCAATCATCGTCTGTGAAAACGGTATCGGTACTTCTAATATGTTGAAATCACAATTAGAAAACTTGCTCTCAGGGATAAAAATCACGCAAACATTCTCCATGAGAGAATTCGAGTCACAAAAAGATGCACTGGATGTCGATATCATTTTTTCAACAAATTTCATTAAAGAAAAAGATACACCAGTCATCCATGTCCCTGCCATTCTCTCCAATACAGACAAAGAATTTGTCATGCAAGAGTTGAACAAGCACCTTTCTTATCAAGGCAAACAAAGAAATGAAGCTGAAAAACTGATGGCTATCATCGAGCGTCATGCCACCATTCATGATCGCGACCGGCTTCTGCAAGATTTAGAAGGATATGCACCAAAGAATTCAATTGCTGGAAAGGAGCGTCATTCTCCCGTGTTACAGGAACTATTGACCTCAGATACTATACAGTTTAAAGACAAAGCCTCCGATTGGATGCAAGCTATAAAAATAGCCGCCCAACCGCTGGTAGATAAAAAATTCATCCATGCCAGCTACGTGGATGCCATGATTGAAAATGTAAATGAATTTGGCCCGTATATTGTTATTGCCCCCAAAATCGCTATCCCTCACGCACGCCCTGAAGCGGGAGTTGAACGATTAGGGATGAGCTTACTCAAGCTGGAAGAACCGGTTGGTTTTTCTGAACAAGAAAAACACCAGGCGAACCTTGTCATTGTGTTAGCAGCTATTGACAATGAAACGCACCTGAAAGCTTTATCCCAGCTGACAACCATGCTGTCAGAGGATGGAAACATCGACAAAATTTTAAATTCCCAAGATAAAAATGAAATCACTGATTTAATAGAAACTTACTCACACTAAGGAGGAACTAAAAATGAAAAAAGTACTTGTAGTATGTGGAAACGGATTAGGAAGCAGTATGATCGTAGAAATGAACGTAAAGAGCATTTTGCAGGAGATGGGGAAGGAAGCAGAAGTATCTCATACGGACCTTTCAAGCGCAAAGTCTGAGCCAGCTGACCTTTACCTGGGTTCAGAAGATATCGTCGGAAGCCTCGAAGATGGACAAAAGAATGTCGTCAAATTGCAAAATTTAATGGATAAAAATGAACTTCGCGAGGCACTAACCAACAACCTGTAAAACAGCACGAATCAAACATTTTGAGGAGGGAATTAACAAATGGTCGATTTAATTATGGTTGATATATTAGGTACCCCTTCCATTCTGGTCGGTCTATTCGCCCTGATCGGACTGCTTATACAGAGAAAAAACATTGCAGATATCGTGTCAGGAACATTGAAGACCGTGATGGGTTTTGTCATCCTTGGTGCCGGCGCTAACGTACTTGTCGGCTCCCTGGAACAATTCAGCAGCATGTTCGACGAAGCCTTCAGTGTCGGAGGAGTAATTCCTAATAATGAAGCTATTGTAGCACTGGCTCAGGAAAGCTTTGGAACCGAAACAGCAATGATCATGCTGTTCGGTATGGTAGTAAATATTGTGTTAGCCCGTTTGACACCATTTAAATATATCTTCTTGACTGGACACCATACGATGTTCATGGCTTGTATGATTGCGGTGATCTTAGTAACTGGCGGTATTACCGGACCAACAATGATCATTGTCGGATCCATCATTCTTGGTGCATTGATGGTACTGTCTCCAGCTATGCTCCAGCCATTTACCCGGAAAATTACCGGATCTGATGATTTTGCTGTCGGCCACTTCGGCTCATTCGGCTATTTCATTTCAGCGTCTGTTGGTAAAGCCGTCGGTAAAGGATCACGTTCTACAGAAGAAATCAAAGTCCCTAAATCGCTTGGGTTCTTACGCGATACTTCGGTATCCGTTTCCTTGACAATGGTTATTCTCTTCTTTGTCGTAGCAGGAGCTGCCGGTCCAGCATTCATTGAAGCAGAACTAAGCGGCGGACAGAACTTTCTAGTATTCGCGCTTATTCAAGGGATCACCTTTGCAGCCGGTGTCTACATCATCCTTGCTGGTGTCCGTATGTTACTGGCTGAAATTGTCCCGGCATTTAAAGGGATCGCAGATAAAGTCGTACCAAACGCGAAGCCGGCGCTCGATTGTCCTGCCGTCTTCCCATTCGCAAGTAACGCAGTGATTATCGGATTCTTAACCAGCTTTATCGCAGGACTTGCCTCCATGTTCTTATTGCCGGTCTTCGGCTTGAAAGTAATCGTGCCGGGACTTGTCCCACACTTCTTCACCGGGGCAGCAGCTGGTGTCTTCGGGAATGCCACCGGCGGCCGTCGCGGAGCGATATTTGGTTCAGCGGCAAACGGTGTCCTGATCAGCTTCCTGCCAGCTCTGCTGTTACCAGTACTCGGAACACTCGGATTCGAAGGAACCACATTTGGAGACTCTGACTTCGGTGTAGTTGGAATTGTACTTGGAAACCTGATTAATTTCATCCAATCTAATATATTCTTTATCCTGGCCACGTTTGTAATTCTAGCCATCCTCTTTCTTCTCGGCTGGAAAAACAAACACACGATCGATGGCTCGGACAAAGCAGCATAATTAAAAAGTGACACCCCGGAGCCCTCCAAAATTTGGAGGGCTCCGTTTTTTTGGCCATACGCCTTTTCATCCTTTTCATTAGTCCATTCGGAAAATCATGTGGTATGGTGAAAGAAAGTGTTTAATCGAATTTTATCGATTATTGTAGGAGGAAATAAACGTATGGCGAGTGGATATAACTTATCTTCTACTGATTTTCATTCATTACAAACAGCCTCCAAGAAAATGTTTGAAGCAATCAGTAAGCAATTAGGTGTCAATACAGCTTATGTCACCCAACGAGGACCGACAGCAATGACGGTGCTCAGTTCGTATAATGATAAAGAAGAAATTATTCCGGAGGGTTACTCCGTCGAATATGGAGGTACATATTGCCGGCTGATCATCGGAAATGAAGAAGATACCATGAACACCGTCAACTTGACGAAGGATGCTTTGACCAGGGAGTTAGAAGTTACTTCTCAATTGCAGGTCAAAGGATTCTTAGGAGTAACACTGAAGAAACTGAACGGTGAAGTTTTTGGAACATTATGTGTCATGGATAAAGAAGAAAAGAACTTCAATGATGAAGACATCGAATATTTGAAGTCAATGGCTGAAGTCTTATCCCACATTATCGAACTTGACCAGACTAAATATAATATGGCTTTTCTTAATGTCCCCATCATCCCGATCACCAAAGGAGTTTCTATTCTTACCATCCAAGGACTCATTGATGAAATTCGCGCAGAAAAAATCACCAGCGTAGTCCTGGATTACGGTACTAAAAATGATATCGAGTATTTCATTGTAGATCTCTCAGGCTTAATCATATTGGACGGAACCTTCCCGCCAGTACTTATGGAGATTGTCACTGCTCTTGAAGTAATGGGCATCAAAACGATTATCACGGGGATTTCCCCCGAGATAGCACGGCATGAATTATGCGACATCCAGCAGTTGCGTGAAAAATCTAAAACTGTGAGTAATCTCGAGTCCGCTTTATCTTTCATTGGTTTTCAACTGACGGAAAAATAAAGCATTCAAAAACAGCGCGTTCCCCATTCCAGAACGCGCTGTTTTTGTTAGAGTTCTTTTTTATATAAATGAGGAACCCGGCTTGTGAAAATAGGAACATCTTTTCTTACTGACTTAACCTTTTCCAAATCCAGTTCCAGCGACAGTGACTCCTCCTTATCCACCGTTCCCTCGGCTAACACATCGCCCCATGGATTGATGACCATCGAGGTGCCTGCAAAATCCACATCATCGTATGAGCCGATCCGGTTGCTGGAGCATACATACATCTGGTTCTCAATCGCACGCGCCATTTGAAGCGTGCGCCAGTGGTCTCTCCTTGCCAGCGGCCACTCGGCTACAATGATGAGTACTTGAGCTCCTTCTAATGCAAGAGAGCGAATCAATTCCGGGAAGCGCAAATCATAACAAATGATCAAGCCCATCTTCAGGCCATCCAGCTCAAAAACTTCCGCAGGTTTCTGCCCGCCAGCGAGGAATTTTTCTTCCTTCAGCATCGGAACGAGGTGGACTTTGTCATAGTTATAAACCTCTTCCCCATTGGAATCAATCACATAAGCAGAATTGTAGATTCCACCCTCTTTTTTGTTGGCAATCGAGCCTGCGACTATGTTCACTTCATGCTGTCTTGCCAGTCCTTTGATGAACGGGATGGTCGGTTCACCGTCAACGTCTGCATATTCGTCGAGCTCCGGCAAGGTGTAAGCGGTCGTCCACATTTCCGGAAGAATAATTGTATCTGGGTTATTCTCTTCGACTTCTTTCTGTATCAACTCTTTTACTTTGATCCGGTTTGCTTCTGGATCACCTGGTACGATGTCCATTTGAAGAATGGAAAATTTCATACGGCCTTGCTCCCTTCCTAATATATGTAGGTTAACTTGTTATTTCTGATTGTATCATGAATCTATTAGAAGGCTACCAATGGCTACACTTTTTAAGTAGAGTAAACGTTATTAAGCCACAAAAACAAATGCGCTCCCTGAATAACCAGAGAGCGCAACCTTCTATTATTCTACTTTTGCTTTAGGGTCCAATTCCTCAAGCACATCTACTGAGGCCGGCCGACTGGTCAGGTGAGAAACAACATAGAAGGAAATCGCACTGACGATAAGGGCAGGATATATCGGATCCAGTCCGAAAAATGGTATAATCCCACGTTCAGCCAGCACTACTGTCAAACTTCCCAAAATCAGGGAGGTCATACTTCCGGCAGCAGTTGCCCGTTCCCAGAAATGCCCGACCACATAAGGTAAGAATGCTCCACCCGCCCGGAGCGTGAAGGAGAACATGAGCAACGCAATCAGATTAGCAAAATCGAAAACAGCAATAGCAAAGCTTAACCCGCTCACAAGAAGCATGGTATAACGAACCATCTTCAAAAGCTCCGCATCCGTTGCATTTTTCTTAATATAAGGATGATAAATGTCATTGGTGAATATCGAGCCAGCGGCCAGAAGGTTACTGGAAGCACTGGACATGGTTGCGGAAATCAATGCCGCAAACAGAATTCCTACTACAGCGGATGGTAATACTTCGATGGCCATGACAGGAAGTGCATACCTGGCACCTTGCTCAGCGATAATAGCACCATCGATAAGACCATTTTGTACCATGCCATACATGAGAATACCAATGAAAGCCGGAATGAAGGCAAAAATGACATATACGAAAGAGGTAATGTAAGAAGCGTGCTTGGCTGCTTTTGCATCTTTTGCTGAATAATAGCGCTGGACCGCTTCCTGTCCTACGGTGAAGGAAGCCACATACATGACGATCAAGGCAAGGATAGTACCGAAGCCGGCCCCATCGACCATACTCCATTTTTCAGCTGGTACATTGGCAGTGAGTTCTGTAAATCCCCCGCCATAATCAAGGGCAAATGGAATGATTAATGCCATACCGGCAAGGATGAAGAACCACTGGACAACATCCGTATAAACAACACTGAACATTCCACCCATAACACTATAGGCGCCCACTACCACCGTTACAACTGCAACAGAAAGTGTATAACTCCAGCCAGTCATAACGGAAAGAATAGTGGCTGATGCAATCAGCTGAACGGCAGTCAGACCTACCATTGGAAGCAGCATGATAACCGCTGTCACAAAGCCATTTTTCTTGCCATACCGCTTAGTAAAATATTCAGGAACCGTTTTGACAAGTGCTTTTCGTAAATGAGGTGCAATAAAAGCAAGGATTATAAAAGCTACGGCCATGGCGGTGACATACCAGAAGGCTGAGAATCCCCAGTCGCCAAAAGCCATTTCGACAACACCGAGCGAGGATCCGCCTCCGACCTCGGTAGCTGCTAAACTTCCAGCCAGCAGCCACGGGCCCATTTTACGGCCTGCAACGAGGAAATCCTCATTATTTTTTATCTTTTTCGAAGCGATGAATCCGATCAGCACCATAATGGCTAAATAAATGACAACAATCCCGATTACCGTTAAATTAACTCCCATGTTAGTTCCTCCTCAAAAGTTTTACTTCCATGGCTTACGAACTGACATTCAATGGCGCAGCAGCATATGAACGGCGAATTACCTGTCCGGCAGGTTTGCGGTAAGCTTCTTCTCCACGAATGACTATCTGACCATTAACGATAACCATCTCGATGCCCTTATTGAATTGACGCGGGTTTTCATAGGTAGCCTGATCGATGACCTTGTTCGGTTCAAATAGCACAAGATCAGCAGCAAGACCTTCCCGGATAATTCCCCGGTCCTGAAGACCGATGATTCTCGCTGGCTGTGAAGTCATCCGGCGAATCATATCCTCCAACGGTAAGACCTTTTCTTCCCTGACGTACTTTCCTAAAATTCTAGGAAATGACCCATACGCTCGTGGGTGCGGCTCCCCTCCCAATAAACCGTCACTTCCAATCGTTCCTGCCGGATGGGCCAAGATCTTCTTTACAGACGCTTCGTCCATGACAAAGTCAATCATACCGACAGCATTTTTCTCTTCTAAAATCAAATCAAGAGCAAGTTCAGCATAATCTTGACGCCCCTTCATAGCCCCTATTTGTTCGATGGTCTTTCCGACAAACGAATGGTTTTCAGGAGAAGCTACAGAAGTGATGACAATGCCATCCCAGCCTGCCCATTTCGACATGCTGTCCCAGCCTTTAAGGGCGCTGGCCATTTCTTTCACGATCTGCTTTCTAAGTTCCGGTGTTTCCAACCGCTCCAGCATCGCTTCTGTTCCACCATCATGTGCCCATGGAGGGAGAATTGCACTTAGCATCGTACTTCCTGCCGTGTAAGGATACTGGTCAAAAGTAACTTCCAGTCCATCCGATCGAGCCTGATCGATTTTGGCCAAAACATCCGGCGTTTTGTGCCAGTTATCTTTCCCGCAATTTTTCAAATGGGAAAAATGGAGATGGGCCCCGCAGCGTTTCATCATATTGATCAGTTCCTGCATCGATTCCAGGATTTCATCGCCCTCACTGCGCTGGTGGATGACTAGTGGTACGCCGTATTCAGCGATTACCTGACATAACGCCTCCAGCTCTTCCATTTCCGCAAAACAGCAAGGCGGGTAGATCAGGCCGGTCGACAATCCGACCGCTCCTTCATCGAGCGACCTGCGCAAAACGTCTTGCATTTGTTTGATTTCTTCTGCGTTAGCGGGACGGTTATCAAGCCCCATCACTTCCATCCGGATGTTTCCATGGGGAGCGAGGGTTGCCAGATTATAGCTCGGTTCATTACGTTCAATTTTATCCAGGTAGTTCTCTACTGTATTCCAGTCCCACTCAATTGGGGGTGTTCCGTCCAGGCCGGCAAGGTTTTTTCTCCAGGGTGATACATAGTTTTCCGGTAATGGTGCTGCTGCAATCCCGTCCTGGCCCAGGAGGTCGGTCGTGATTCCCTGCCTGACTTTTGCTTCAATCAATGGTTCATCAAGGATGACAAGGTCCGAATGGGTATGCATATCGATAAAACCTGGACTGACGATTTTCTGCTTGGCATCCACTACTTCCGCGGCCTCAATATGATCAAGTTTTCCGATCCTGGCGATTTTTCCATTTTCTACTGCAATGTCTCCGTAATACCAAGGGGAGCCTGTTCCATCGATGATTTTTCCGTTACGAATTAAAAGATCATACATATTTCGTTTCCTCCTTCTTAGCTTCTAATTGACTTAACGCATGCATAATGGCTGCATATCCCGCTGTCGCTTTCACTAATTGGTCGACTTCAATATACTCATCATCGATATGGGCAAGCGACTCAGGTGATGGACCGAATCCAATAGTCGGGATGTCAGCTTCCCCTGCAAAATGACTACCGTTGGTACAGAAGGAATAATGGGAGACTTCCGCATTCAGGCCCAGCTCCTGCAGCTCATTTCGGGGAGATTGGACAAATGCTTCCTTATCGTCATATAGCCAGCCAGGAAAGAACCGTTCATCGCCAATGATTTCCCCCGTATAGCAACGCTCCTCTCCAGTTGCATAACAGACACTCGCTTCAAAAGTTGGATCTTCTTTTTTAATCCTGGCAATCAAATCTTCGATTGGAGCCAGTACAGATTCTTTCGTTTCATTTACCAATAATCGTCGATCGAAAGTAGCCTTACAATGTGATGGAACGACAGATGCGCCAGGGTATGGAGAAGACTTGATATCGGTCAATTCCAGTATTCCTTCTCCCATCACCTCATGTTTTGCAACAGGCAGCTCACGAATTTCATTGACTAACTTCGTCATTTGGTAAACAGCATTTAGTCCTTTTTCAGGGTTCGATGAATGGGCCGGCTTACCAAACGTCTCGACTAAGATCTCCGCCCGTCCCCTTTGGCCGCGGTTTAGATTTAAATTAGTAGCTTCCCCAATGACGACGAAATCCGGTTTCACCTTTTCACTGACGAGGCGGGTTGCCACTCCTTCAAAGCACTCCTCATGAACACTGCAGGAAACAACAATTTTTCCTGGGAAAGAGTGGTTGGCAGCTTCCACGAAATTTACACCGGCAGAAATCATCGCACTCACAGCACCTTTCATATCAGAAGTGCCGCGCCCGTAAATTCTTCCGTCCTTCACTTCTCCTGAAAAAGCACCGACGGACCATTGCCTCTCCTGTACGGGGACGGTATCAATATGGCCATCAAACAAGACAGTCGGTCCCGGACGATCGCCATTCCAGACAAGCAGCACATTCCCGTACTCATCCGTCACTACCTCATCAACATTCCTTGCTTTCGCATACTCCTGAATTGTATTGGCGACCTGGTCTTCCTCACCGGAATAGCTTTTGATTTGTACTAACGTTTGGCATAACTCTATAACATTTTGTTTTTGGACTTCGTTTAACATGTAAGGTTCCTCCCTTGATTTATTGATTTGGATAATGACCTTTCCAAACGACATCACGATAATGCTTCGCGTCGGTATCCCCCTCGGTACTGATCAGTAACACTCGTGAATTTTCATCTAATCCCACCTCGTTGTTTGCCCGTATATAGTTTGAATCAGATCGCAAGTAATGAAACAAACCAAGTGTTACTGCCCCTGATTCTCCAGAAATGATACGTGAATCATCCCCGATTGGACTGCTGTATATCCGCATTCCCAATGCGGAAACTCGGTCGTCACAGGAGAAGGAGGCGCTCGCATACTGTCTAAGCACCCGAAAAGCCCTTGTGTTCGGCTCTCCACAAGCCAGCCCAGCCATGATCGTATCCATATCTCCAGTCACCAGTTCTCTTTGGCCAGTCGGAGAAGAAAATGAACGATAATAACAGTCAGCCTGATGAGGCTCTACTACCATGATTCTCGGAGCCTCTTCCCTGTAATGCTCCACCAAATAGGCAGCGATCGCTCCCGCAAATGAACCCACACCCGCCTGAAGGAAAACATGGGTTGGCGGCTTGCCGTTACTGGCATCAAGTTGCTCCGTCACCTCTTTTGCCATCGCAGCATATCCCTGCATGATCCATAACGGAATTTCATCATATCCCTCCCAGGCTGTGTCCTGCACCATGATCCAGTTATTTTTTTCCGCAAGGTCCGCACAATAACGGACTGCATCATCATAGTTCAGGTCCGTAATATCCGCTTCTGCCCCTTCCTTCCGTATAGCATCCAAACGTTCATGTGAAGAACCCTTCGGCATATAGATCACTGAATGATAACCAAGCTCCCTTGCCGCCCAGGCTACTCCTCTGCCATGGTTGCCATCCGTAGCCGATATGAAGGTAAGGTCCCCGAGTTGCTCTTTGACTTGTTCCGATTTCAAGATATCGAAAGAAAGATTCTCAATGTCTTCCCCTATTTTGTCAGCGATACATTTTGCCATCGCATAGATGCCACCCATCACTTTGAATGCATTCAATCCAAAGCGGTACGATTCATCTTTCACCCGGATATCTGCTACATTTAATTCTTTCGCCAGGTTTTTTAATTGAAATAATGGTGTCTCGGTGTATGCTTCGTGAGTTTTTTGAAAGGCATGTACTTTGGCAATCTCTTGGTGACGGAAAAAGGACAGCTCCATCTGGTTATAGTCACTGGAATAAAAATTGTTTTTCGTCCAGGCAATCGTCTTCGTCTCTGTCTTTTGCATGTGATAACCTCCTAGTTCAGTTGGGCAATAAATTCTATTTCAACCAGGGCGCCTTTTGGAATGGCAGCCACCTCCACGCAGCTCCTGGCCGGTTTATGATTTGAAAAATAATGGCCATAAACTTCATTGACTTGCTGGAATGATTCAATAGAATCAAGAAATATCGTCGTTTTCACCACATCATCTAAGCTAAGGTCAACTTCTTTTAATAAACCAATAATATTCTCCATCACCTGCTTTGTTTGTTCTTCCACGGTAGTTGCGGTGATTTCTCCGTTTTCCGGATTGATCGGTAACATCCCTGAACAATATATCTGACCGTTTGATAGGACAGCCTGTGAATAAGGACCGACTGCAGCCGGGGCTTTGGTTGTTTCTACAGGTTTCAACATGCTTCTGCCTCCTTTTTGTTTTCACTTATATATCTTGCAATTATCGTGCCAATATTAAGAATATTGAATTAATAGTATTTCCTAAAAAAAATAACACCAGCCTTCGTCTCAATATGAGACCAGAGCCAGTGTATTTCGCATCATCCTGCCGAAGTATCAATATGAGACGATGTATCAATTTGATACTTCTTTATTTTCCTGAACAACGTAGCCCGTCCAATATTCAACAATTCACTAGCTTTATCAATAGGTAAATCATTCTTTTTCACATAAATAAGAGCTTTCTCGATTGTTTCCTTTTCTACTTTTTCTAAGGAAAAGAAAGGGAGTTCCTGTTTGTCAGCCTGAGGCTTAACTTCCAATTTACGTGATATGATCGGACCCGCTTCGTCTAATGTGATCCAGCCATCCTGAATGAAGTTAAATACATATTCAATGAAGTTTTTCAGCTCCCTGACGTTACCTTTCCAGGCATGTTCGAGCATTAATTCTTTGACTTCTTTTCCAAACCCAAGCACATTCGCCTGAAACTCTTCATTGAATTGTTTAATGAAATAGTCGCTTAAAGCAAGAATATCTTCCTTCCTGCTGCGGAGCGTTGGAATCATCATTGGGATAACGTTCAGTCGGAAGTATAAATCTTCTCGAAATAATCCATTGTCGACCATTGATTGGAGGTTTCGATTTGTTGCCGCTATCACCCGAACATCAATCGGTATTGTTTTAGTTCCACCTAACCGCTCTACCTCCATCTGCTGGAGGACTCGCAACAATTTCACTTGTAACTGTGCCGGCATTTCCCCGATTTCATCTAAAAATATCGTTCCGTTATTGGCTAACTCGAATTTACCAGGCTTCCCGGATTGATTCGCTCCGGTGAACGCACCTTTTTCATAACCAAATAATTCACTTTCTAATAAATGATCAGGGATAGCACCGCAGTTAACCGTGATGAACGGATGTTCTTTTCTGGGGCTCGCCCGGTGAATGGCTTTAGCAAATTCCTCTTTCCCTGTACCACTTTCTCCCATGATCAAAATACTGGAGTGAGATTGCGAGGCTTTAAAGGCATAATCTTTCACTTCCTTCAACTGAGGACTGATACCTACGATAGGTTCGAATGCTTTCTTCTTCTCTTCCACCACTTGATCGGCAAGGTGCTGAATCTCCTCCACAGCCTGAAGGATTAATAAATATTCGGTAGATTTTTGTGAGGTGATGAGTTTTTGTAACGTTGCGAATAACGGCTGTTCCTGTCCATTTATATTTAATTGGATCGTCTGGCGTTTATCATGTAGACCGTAATCTATCTCGTTCAATAGTTTACAAACCCCATCTTTATCTTTTTCTTCATTAAAACCAAGCAGCATCTTAGCCTTTACATTCATTTCCGCCAGATTTCCCTGCTCGTCGATAATGATGATGCCCTGTTCGACCAGGTTCATCATTTTCGCCATTTTCAGTGAGTTATTGGTCAGCTCCTCCAGCATTTCATGTTCATGAAGTTTACTGACCAGTAAATTCGCCATCTTTTCGAGGAAACTCAATATATCCTTGGTATTTTCAAACAGACGTGTCCGCTGTTCCTCGTTAAAGGCAAGCAGCCCGATAACTCCGATCGGTTCCCCCTTATAAGTGATAGGAGAACAGATTTCCCCTGTCTCCGAACAGTTCTGATAAAAGAAGCACCGCTCACAAACGGATTCAAAGCCAGGGTTTTCGATGATGACAGGCCGGCCGGTACGTACAGCTGATTGATAAACCAGATCGCCTTCCATCTGTTGGAGCACTCCGCTTTCCTGTTCTCCAGTCCCCGCCACACGGATAAAATCCTGGTTGGCAATCTCGACTTCTATTTTCAATACGGAAGCAATAGCATCTGCAATATTTTGTACCGTCGGCTGAATATCCATCAGATTCATACTCGATCCCTCCTTTGTTGTGTAATAGTATAACACGACAAAGTTCGCAATTTTCTAATATCTTGTTAGAAAATCATACAGGGAAAAGTACAACACCCCGGACCCTCCACAATATGGAGGGTCCGGGGTGGCATAATTTCAATTAGTTAAAACCTCGTATATATAGTTCATAAAAAGGTGAGTTATATCTATGTCAGTAATCTGATAGAGGGATCGCGTCCCTACAACATCTTCCACTTCATTAAGAATAAGCGAACCATCCGAATCAAATAAAAAGTCAATACCAATGAAATCTGAATCTAATTTTTCAGCTATTTTATGTACTAACTTTTTCTCTCTTTGGTTCAAATCATAGAGATCGGCGGTTCCACCTAAAGAGAGGTTGGCTTTGAAGTCGTGCTTATTAGTGCGAAGAACTGCAGCAATAATTTCCTCACCTAACACATATACCCGCAAGTCTTTTCCAATAACTGGAGCCAATTTCTGTACGATTAATTGCTGGTCAGAATGAAATTTAAGCAGTACATTTTGTAACTCTCCTTCATTAGCAGCCAGGTGAACTTGACTGCCGCCATGGCCTTCCACGCATTTTACTACAACCGGATATGGAATGAATGTGGCGTTCTGTCCGCATTCTTTTACGTTCATGAAATAGGATTCCATCATTGGAATTCCGAAGCTTGCGAAATATTGATGGGTGTTTGCTTTGTTGTTTCCGATTTCAGATACAAACGATTTATTGAATACCCGAATGCCAAGATACTCTAATTGTTTACTCAAAAAAGAATCCCGGCTTCTCATAATAACAAAGTCAGGTAATTCTACGTCTTTTCCATTATAGGTAACTAGATGCTGTCTATTTTTCACCCCGTGGAGTAAATTTTCTTTTACCATTGAGGTTAAGGACATGTCCAATTTCCTCGCATTTTGAACCAGGGCATTTTTAAAGAAGTGATTGCGCTTCAAATCCTTCTCATCATAAATAATCCAACCGTTGTACATAAGCTCACCTATTCTTTAATTCCTCTAAGATAAAATCGATGATATATTCCGTTACATCTATCCCCGTGCAATCATAAATGTTTTTCATATGAGCGTTAGAATTCACTTCACAGACAATCGGTTCACCATTTGCTCCAAACAGAAGGTCTACGCCCGCGAAACTGGCCCCTACAGCTTGTGCCGCGTCAATTGCCAACTGTTTTTCCGCTTCCGAAGGAGTATAACGATGCATCTTCCCGCCGTTACTAACATTGGCTCTGAAATCGACTTCTGAGGTTCGCAGCATAGAAGCCACAACTTTACCTCCAACCACATGCAGACGGACATCTTTGCCGTAGCTGGACTCAATCATTTCCTGAAAAAGGTGGGCTTTGTTTCCGATTTCTTTCACTTTCTCAATCATTTCGTCATAATCCTGGATTAGGTAGACCTGTTGGCCAAACGAACCAAATACTTCTTTAATGATCATTGGGAACCCGATTTCATCCGCTATATACTCATAATTTTCGAATGATGACACTTTATAAAAAACCTTCGGACCAATAACTGTTTTTGGCATAGGGACACTGTTCTCAGCCAGTGCCTGATGCGTCAACGCTTTATCATCACACACCTCTATAGCCGAGGCACTATTATAAAGTTTCAGTCCCATTTTCTCTAAATGGTTAGCCAAATAAATATCTTTGTCCCAAAAAATCACGAAATCAGGCAGAGCTTTTCCCTCATGTTTGCCTTTAATAATACTTTGGCCGTTTTCCATGGAAACAACCAGTTCATTATTCTTGATCAATTCTGTCTCTAGACCTTTTTCCTGTGCAACCGTATCGATCCATTTTACTAAATTATAAAATTTTTCATGAGTAGAATTTCCGTTATAAATAATCCAACCATTCGGCTTGCCCATTACGCTTATTCTCCTTCTATCGTCGTACTATTGCAGCCAAGCTATTGTATACGTTCAGGAAATTTTCCAGTCCTGGTTCTGTATCTAATATTCTCCAATTCATTTCTACTTGAATACACGGGATATTGCATTCCCTTGCAATGGTGGCAGAAACTGTGTGAGGATAACTGGCTGGGAAGTTTTCGTCTACGATGATATTTTCTATACCGTTTTCCTTAAAGCTATTGATACATCTTTCAATCAAGTATGTATTATAGGAGATGTTCTCTCCATGGCCAGTACCAAGTTCGATATCCGCTTCTCTTTTCGGCGACATAATATGGAGGTCGATCAATAGTTCAATTTGGTTATGTTTTATCGTTTCGATGAGCGCTTCTTTATACTCACAAGTTTCATCAAAATTAGCATCGTCGCCATTATTTCTGGTTTTATACATGCTGAAACAACCGAGATCTTCATGTAATTGAATTGCCAGCACCCCCGTCCGGTATTCCCCTTGCTTAAGGTTTCCTTTTCTTAATTGTGGAACACTGTGCGGAGCAGACACTATGATAGGGACAGTTCCTGAGTGCTGGTAAAAATGAGTTTCCTCCGCTAAGTTTTGGTTAATAAATCTTTTTTCTATAGATTGTATTTGTTCATTAGTAATTAAATTCATACGATACCCTCTAGTAATAAATTTTATATCGGATATCGTATCAAATTACCACTTAGTAATCTATAAAATAGAGTGGATTTAATTTAACTTACATAAAAAAACACGTCCCGGATTCCAGGAGACGTAATTCCTTATTTTACTCTAGTTTAGCTTAGTATTCATGTCCTTCAGTAATTCGATTTTGGTGGGACGAGTAGTAAGATGAGAAACAAAATAGGAGGAAATAGCACTCACGATCAAGCAGGATAAATCGGCTCCAGCTCAATGAATAGAATGCCCCCCCATTTAGCCAGAACAACTGTCAGACCCCCTAATATCAAGAGGTGATGTTTCCTGCAGCAGTTGCCCGTTCCCCAAAATTGCGTAACACATAAATAGAAGGCACCACCAGCACATATGGTAAAGGAGAACATAAGCAGAGCAATCAGGTTAGCAAAATCAAACACAGCAATGGCAGAATTCAATACACTTATATAAATTAATACTTTAAAAAGATGATCCCCATATAAAATAAAGAGATCACCTTATTGAAGCTCCTAATTTTCTTTACAAATTTCACACGATTGCTATACCTCACTATAGCTCTGATTTATTCAAATTTAAATTGCCTTAACCATCCCTCCATCAACCACAAAGGAACTACCTGTCATATATGTACTCGCCTCAGACACAAAAAATGTAACTACTTTTGCAAATTCTTCCGGCTTACCATAACGGCCTAATGGGATGTTCTTTTTAGAAGCTTCCTCGATATCTTCTCTAGAAACCCCTTGTTTCTCAGCCTTCACCTGATCCAGGTGAGCAACCCTATCGGTAGCAATTCTGCCCGGTGCAATAGTATTAACTAGGATATTATAAGGAGCCAGCTCCTCAGCCAAACTTTTAGCCAGGCCTACAACACCTAAGCGAAAGGTATTGGATAAAATCAACCCTGGTATTGGCTGCTTGATAGATGATAAGGCAATATTTATAATTCTTCCACCATTTTTTTTCATATCAGGAAGTACTTCACGGACAGTTCTTACATAACTTAACAGGTTTAACTCAAATGCATTCTGCCAATCTTGATCACTGAATTTCTCAAATGTGCCTCCCGGCGGTCCACCGGCATTATTTATAAGGATATCAATTTTTCCGAATTCTTCCCTTGTTTTAGTTACAAGATTTTGGATATCCTCAATTTTTGTAATATCTGCAGGGCAGTAAGAAACATTGCCTTTTCCAATTTGTTTAAGCTCTTCATAGACAGTTTGCAATTTTTCTTCATTTCGACTGGTGATCATAACGCTAGTACCTTCAGTGACCAGTTGTTCAGCTATTGCTTTTCCTAATCCCTGGCTTGACGCAACTACTAATGCCACTTTTCCATTCAGTTTCAAATTCATATAAAGCTCTCCTTCTGAACAATTATTATTTCTATTCTGTAGAAACTTTAGGCTCCCTAAGCTTTTTCACATTATTAACAACGAATGCGGGCGATTGGCCTTTCTCTACTCTTTCAATATTTTGAAATGCTGTTTGCAATACCCTATTTAAAGTGTCTCTTGTTCCTGCTCCAATGTGAGGAGTAGCAATGACATTTTCTAGGTCAAACAATGGATTATTAACCTGTGGCGGCTCTTGTTCCCATACATCTATGCCTGCGCCGGCAATTTTTCTTTCCTTTAGCGCTTGATATAAAGCATCTTCTTGAACGATTCCTCCACGCGCAACATTTACTAAGATAGAATGCTCCTTCATTAGTTCCAACTCTTGTTTCCCAATAAGCCCCTTCGTTTCAGGTAAAAGTGGGATATGAAGACTAATGATGTCCGCTTGGCTCAATACTTCTTCCAACGATAAAAATTTTGCATTCAGCTCTTTCTCATGTTCTGGTGCAGCTTGGAAGGCATCATAGTAAATAATGTTCGCTCCAAATGCATGTGATCTTTTCGCTGTTTGACGACCAATGTTACCAAACCCGATTAACCCATGTGTTTTACCTTCCAGCTCAAAGGATGTTGGTCGATGCTCCCACATTTCCCATTTACCAGATTTGGTTGTTCTGTTCATTAATGGTAATTTTCGATATAAAGCTAGTAGCATTAAAATTGTCAGCTCAGCTACGCCGGTGGCATTGGCACCTGGAGTGTTGCAAACAGGGAATCCATAGGTATCGGCAGAGGAAAGATCTATATGATCTACACCTATCCCTGTCTTTTGAAGAAATTTCGCATTAGCAGCTTTTGAAAAAATCTCTTCTCCCGTTTTGTGGGTAGCAGCTAATAAATAATCAGCCTCTGGAAGAATTCTTTCACGTTCGTTATCATCCATCTCATGCCAGAAATACAAATCGAATCCGGACGGTTTATGCCCTAATAAGATAGCTTTAAATTCTTCCGTCGTTTTATCAAAATAAAGAATTTTTTTATTCCCCATGATTTCCTCCTATTTATTAACTGATTTTTGTTTCCTGAGTATCTTTCAAATTGGTCGCATTCCTTTTTTCCCACCATTTCATAACCAGTGGTGAAAATAGAGAAATTACAGTAAGTGCAATCAGTACCACAGAAATAGGCCGTGTAAAGTAATAAGTCAACAAGTCGGTTTTAGCCATTAACATAGACTGTCTCAACCCGTTTTCGGCAATTGGTCCTAGAATCATCCCCAGGATAACCGGTGCCGGATGGAAGCCGGTTTTTCTCATAAAATATCCGATTACACCAAAAACCACCATCACCCATACATCAAAGATATTATTATTGATGGCATATGAACCCACTACACAAAGGCCAATGATAATTGGGGCCAGTAACTTTTCAGATACGCCAGATATCTTTACAAAGAACCTTGCGCCCAATAACCCGATCACACCAAGCAATAAGCTGGCAATAATAAAACCAAATATGACAGAGTAAGTGATGTTGGCATGCGTAGTGAATAGTTCATGCCCAGGCACAAGCCCCTGAATCATCAACCCTCCCAAGAGTACAGCAGTGGTAGAACTTCCAGGTATTCCAAGTGTTAACAAAGGAATCAGCGCACCACCGGTAACCGCGTTATTAGCAGACTCTGGTGCAGCAACCCCCTCGATATACCCTGTTCCGAACTTTTCCTTGTTTTTAGAAAAGCGTTTTGCTTCATTGTATCCGACCCAGGACCCGATATCGCCGCCTGCTCCAGGAAGCATCCCTACGAATGTCCCTATCCCTGAAGACCGCAAAATGGTTACCCAAACCGTTTTGAGTTCTTTTTTGTTCGGCAGAACTTTACCAGTCATTGCTTCGGATGAAATTTTTTTCTGTTTCTTTCCCCGGTTTTCCGCCTGGATCATCACCTGGGATAAAGAGAACAGCCCAATCATTGCCGGGACTAGTGCAATACCTGATTCTAGTGACATGCTCCCAAATGTAAATCGTGGATAACCAGTCAAAATATCAACGCCGATAGCACCAATTAATAACCCAATTACCCCAGCTGCTAATCCCTTTACCATGGACTTTGCTGCAAGACTACCGATAATTGTCAGTCCGAACACCGCAATAAGAAAATATTCAGGTGCACTGAAGGCTAATGATATTTTAGATAGTGGAGGAGCGAGGAATAATAAAGCCAATGCACTGATTGTCCCCCCAATCATGGAAGATATAGTAGCCATCCCGATTGCCTTGGCTCCCTGCCCTTTCAGGGTCATCTGATAACCATCCAAACTACTGGCCGCAGAAGCCGGGGTACCTGGGGTGTGAATTAAAATAGCAGAAATAGATCCCCCGTATAATGCGGAGGTATAAATAGCTGTTAACATAGTTAGACCCGCTACCGGTTCCATTCCAAAAGTAACAGGAACCAGCAAAGCAACAGCCATTGTGGCACTTAGTCCTGGCAGTGCTCCGATAATGATACCACCGAAAACTCCCAGAAATAACGCAAGAATGGTTTGAAATGATAATAGGTTTTGAGCAACTTGTCCTAAAATTTCAGCGTTCAAATTCAGCACCTCCTATTCGAAGAAAATTCCAGCTGGCAGTTGTACGTTCAGTTGCATGACGAAAACTAAATAAATGAATAAGTTTAAACCTACAATAGTGAAAGCATAAGCTTTCCAGCTTCTTACTTGCATATAACCAAGGTAGGAAGCCATAAAGAGAATTGTAGCAGGAAAAAAACCGATGAAAGATAACAGCCATACATAAACGACTACTATCGCAACTGTTATAAGTGGGGATTTAAGTAGTTTCATATTTAATGGGGCTTCATCCCCGTCATACTTTAACTCTTCGCCCTCTCTTAGTAATTTCGTTTTCTTTATTCCTTTTAAAATAATAAAGATCCCAAAGAGCGTAAATAAAACCAATAATCCTTGAGGGTATCTGGCAGCCTCTTCAATCAGTCCTTGCGTTTTGACAAAAAGGAAGATAGACACGCCAATAACTATTACTCCTACATATAAATCCTGGTGGAGTTTACTGCTCATTTTTCCTTCCTCCTTCTATGTATCAACCGGGCATTTCTGCCCGGTTGATGTTATGATTACCACCCCATAAGATCTGACAGAGCTTTAACTCCATCTTCATCCTCTTTTAATAGCTGGTCGTAATCTTCTCCATCTAAATATTCTACCTGTAATCCCATTTCACCCATTTTTTCTATTTGTTCCTCGTTTTTAATTCCTTTTTCAAAAGCTGCACGTAAGATTTCAAGTTTTTCCTCATCTATTCCCGCTGGTGCGGCTAGCCCCCGAGCAGACCAGGAAAATACATCTTCATATCCACTTTCACCTAAAGTTGGTACATCCTCCAAGAATGGAGACTTTTCTTTGCTCATGACAGCAACAATTTTAACCTCTCCATCCTTATGAAGGGATGCCAGTTCCCCTACGTTGGCAAATAAAACATCTACATGACCACCTAGGACTGCTGCGCGACTATCTGCAGCCCCACTGTTATGAACAGCCTTGAATTTGGTACCGAATTTGTCATTCAATTTCAAAGATGCGTAATGGTCATCACTACCTGCTCCAGTAGAAGTTGCAGTTAATTCATTTTCCTTCGCATATTCCATAAGCTCTTCAACGTTCGAAAAACGATCATCATTTGGACGGATTGCAATTGCACCTGGGTCAGTCACATGGTTGGCAATCGGAGTGAAACTATCAAGACTTTGATCGCGGTTGTATTTCGGGTCAAGATATCCAGTCATCAAGTTAGGGGTATTGATATAACCGATGGTATATCCATCCGGATCTGCATTAGCAAGTTCTGTCCAGCCGACCCAGCCTCCTCCACCAGGTTTGTTGATGACATTTATATCAACTCCCAATTCTTCCTCAACATATGGAAGCAAGATACGAGCACCCGTATCGGTGCCTCCCCCAGCTGCATAAGAAACAATTACGTTAATCGGTTTATCGGTAAAACCTTCTGCACTTCCACCATCTGATCCACTACTATTTTCCGACGAAGTGCCACTCGCGTCCCCATTACAAGCGGCCAATAACAAAATAAGTCCAAGCAACATAAATGCAGATAGTAATTTTTTCAAATTATTCAGCTCCTTATTTAAGTTTTAAAGCGGTTGCCAACAGCCTGATCATGCATTTTTTATGTATGAATCCCCCCTTTTATTAATATTGAATCAACACTTATAAAAGCGCTTTCATTTAATCCTACGGAAGACGAGTTACACAAAATTGTTCATCATGTCCTAATATCTCTGCTTTAACTTGTTTTCCAGAAGCGACTTCCAGGATTTCCTTATAGATTTCTTCTCCTACTTGCTCGATAGTCTTTTCTTGCTTCAGAACAGCTCCTGCGTTAATATCGATGTTCTCTTTCATTTTGATATATGTTTTTGGATTCCCGGTAATTTTTATTACTGGTATTCCAGGAAAACCAGTAGGAGTACCACGCCCGGTCGGGAACAAAATAATCTGCGCCCCCGCTGCAACTTCGCCAGTTGATACTTCACCATCATGCCCTGGAGAGTCTAACAAAAACAAACCTTTGTTATCTGGCTGATGTCCATACTGAATCACCCCACTGAAAGGAGCATTTCCAGACTTCTTCATACTTCCCAAGGATTTTTCTACTACACTTGATAAGCCTCCGTCATAGTTCCCTTTAGAAATAAGGTGGGTACGGTCCTTGTTAGTCGAACCCTTGGTTTGCCTACAAAGCTTTTCTTCGGTAAGATTGATCGTCTCTCTTATCAACCCTGCAACCTCATCATTCACTGCTCTCCTGGCTAATATGTCTTCTGTTCCTATTAATTCCGTGATTTCACTTAATATCGAGGAGCCTCCCTGGCTCACAAGTTTATCGGATGCATATCCCAACGCTGGATTGGCTAGAAGCCCAGAGGTCATATCTGAACCACCACAGTTCAACCCAACCATTAATTCACTGACTGGAAATTCCTCTCTCGTTTGCCGGGAAGCGATTTGCTGCATCTCTCGTGCGACCCTGCTTCCTGTTTGAATGGCAGCTAAAGAATCCCCCTCTTCTTGAATCACTACCGTTTCTAACATTTTTTCAGAAGGAGCGATGCCTTTTGCCAGTTCATAGGGTGAAAATCGTTCACAACCTAACCCAACTACCACGACACCCGCAAAATTCGGATTCTTTCCTATCGCAATTAATGTCTTGGCTGTTACCTCTAGATCCTCTCCTACCTGACTACACCCAACCGGATGTCTGAAATAAACGCAGCCGGGTACTTGGTAAGCAATCCGTTCCGCTACCTTAGCGGCACAAAACACGGATGGTATAACAGCAATCTGATTTCGTATCCCTACTCGTCCATCTTTTCTGGCATAGCCCATAAAAGTGTCCAATTTACTTCATCCCCCTTTCACAATACATGTTGTGGGTATGTATCCATCCCCCTGTATTGACAACTTCACTCATCTTCCCTATTTCCTCTCCATACTTTAAGACGCTCTCATCTTTTCCAATTGGACAAAGCGCCAATTTGTGACCAAAACTTATGTCGGCTAAAACAGTGACCCTTTGCTCTGATTCTCCCAGTCTAACCGAACACTTTTCCCCTTTTTGCAAATCCGAGAGAGCTACAGCAACATTGTCCTCAGGATGTATGACAAGCGCCCCTTTTTTCGTTTGCGTAGCTGTTTCCAAGATCCTCCCTCCTTTCTAATAAGAATAAACCGTAATTTTTTTGGCTAGATTGCCATTTTCATCATAGGAAAGCTCATGTTCACCTAGTATTTCGAAACATCCTTGATCGTCTTCCATCTGTTTTAACACTGCTTGAGAAATGAATATATTACTTAAATGAAGGGTATTTGGAATTTGGACGATTTTACTATCATTTACGTCTTTATCTGGTCCGAGACTTTGGATGGCGGTTTCAACGGTTCCTTTTTCAGTTTCATATATTAGTGGAATCATAGCTCGTTGAAGGTATGTACTGGTTAGTGCATTCGTGTAGGTAGATTTTTTGTCAATCTTGTCAAACAAACGTTTAGTGGTGAAATCAGCAAGCCCAACTCCTTGAGCATTACCAAATGAGGCATCATTAAGGTCTAATACAGCAATTTTACTTATCCGAGGTTTTGTTGGTTCAGGTACACCATTGATCCTCCATCTTCCAATGATATTGGGATCCATGCCTGTACCACTGAAACTCTTTCCCATTTCTTCTACAATTAATAGATCAATATCTTCAATCGGAAGCCGTGGCATCATCTTTTTTGACCACTTTAACAGGTCGGCTTCTTTTTGATGCCATTCGGATTTGTTTATCGCTACGATGTCGGCAGTTTCATCGTAGCCATTCTCGATGATAGCTAATCCCATCAGTATGTTTGTATTTTCGAGGGCATACTTGGATACGCTTTCAATATTTTCCGCCATTTGTAGTGCTCCATCACTATGTACAAAAGAAGCACCTTTTCTTTTTCCTAAACCGATAGTGACCATTTTACTGAGCCCACTTTCAACATTGCCGCGAAATGCTGTATGAGCTTTGACACGATTGACAACAATTATCCCATCAGCTTGATACGCTATTTTATCCATATAGACGGGTTTACCATTGGGTGTTATGCCAACGTATTCTGTTTCCATGGATGACCGTATTGGGGCTCCCACAGAATCTTCCGTAATGCCCAGGTGCTTTAATACTTCCAACTGACCTTCTTTCGTGGCACCTCCATGACTCCCCATAGCTGGCACTAAGAAAGGGTTAAAACCCATGGAATTAAGCGTATCCACTGTCGCTTTTAAAATTGATACTATGTTAGTGATTCCTCTGCTCCCCGCAGTGATAGCTATGTCTGCAGATGGAGGCAACTGACTTACAGATAAATTTTTCATAATTTCTTCTTGAACTTTACGCTCTACAGAACTCAGTTTTTCATTTGAGAATTTCTGTTTAATCTCCATCATTTTCACCATCATTTCCTCCTTTCTACTCTAAATCAAATTATTATATTACTATGGTCAGACCAATTTAAGTGAATGAATATAAAATTTTGTGAATCATATTAAGTTGTTGTTATCTTATAATATTTCAGAAAATTTTGTCAATAGGATTTATACAACTTTTTAAAATGTATATAACGGTTTATGTGCTACAGATCCGCATTTAACTCCATAATATTCTGAATTTTATTTCTATTATTCCAATTTTATGATAGTATATGGATAAAGGTAGTACACATACATATTGGTCATACCATAATATAAAATGATTTTTATTAAGGAGGAAATAAATTGACTGGGAAACAAAAAGAAAAAAAACTTACCTCTTATGGAGATGCGGGGTTCAGCAAATTCATAAGACAGGCATTCAACCGACATCTGGGGTTTGAAAAAGAAGATTTCGAGAAGCCTGTAATCGGTATTTGTAATACAAAAAGTGAAATCAACCGCTGCCACTCCCACATCCAACCGTTAATTGATGCCATTAAAAAAGGTGTATTAATGGCTGGTGGCATTCCTTTGGAGTTCCCTACTATATCCCTTGGGGAAATCAATACTAGTCCGACAACGATGCTTTACCGTAATATGGCCGCAATGGATACAGAAGAAATGATAAAAGCCCAACCTATTGACGGAGTTGTTCTAATTGGTGGGTGTGACAAAGTGACCCCTTCCCAACTGATGGGTGCAGCGAGCGCCGACATTCCTTCTATCATGATTACAGGCGGACCCATGAACAATGGTGAATATGAAGGGAAAACGCTTGGAGCTTGCTCAGATTGCCGGTTCTTCTGGCAAGAATATCGTGGCGGAGAAGTTGATGAGGAAAGTATTGAAGAGATCAACGCATCTCTGGCACCTACAGCTGGACATTGTATGGTAATGGGAAGTGCAAGTACGATGGCCGTTTGTTCTGAAGCGATGGGAATGATGCTCCCTGGAGGCGCGGCCATCCCAGCAACAGAGAATAAACGAATGAAACATGCTATTGACACAGGAAAAAAGATTGTAGAACTAGTGGAAAAAGACGTGAGCCCTTCCCAAATTATTACAAGAAATTCTCTTGAAAATAGTATCCGGGCATTAATGGCGGTTGGCGGCTCAACGAATGCTGTCATTCACCTCACAGCGATCGCAGGACGCCTGGGTATCGAATTACCCCTTGACTTATTCGATCAATTAAGCAGGACGACGCCTTTTATTGCTAATTTACGGCCAGCTGGGCAATACCAAATGGAAGACTTTTATAAAGCAGGTGGAACTCCTGCTGTTCTCAAAGAATTAGAGCCACTCCTTCATTTAGAGGAAATGACAGTAACAGGTTATCCTTTAAGAGTCAGCCTTAATGATGTCAAAGTATCGGATGTTTACCGAAACATTATCACCTCCTTTGAATCTCCTTTACATAAAGAGGGTGGAATAGCTGTTCTGAAGGGTAACCTTGCACCAGATGGCGCTGTCATCAAGCCTAAAGCAGCTTCTTCAGAATTATTAAAACATACCGGGAGAGCAGTAGTGTTTACCTCATCTCAGGATCTGGAAAATCGGATTGATGACCCTGAACTGGATATCAGCCCCGAGGATATCATGATTTTGCAAAACACCGGACCTGTAGGCGCACCAGGGATGCCTGAGGCCGGGATGCTGCCAATCCCCAATAAGCTGCTAAAACAAGGGGTCCGCGATATGGTGAGGATTTCAGATGCACGAATGAGTGGAACAGCATTTGGAACAGTAATCCTGCACGTTGCTCCCGAATCAGCAGTCGGTGGACCAATTGGATTGATTAAAACTGGAGATATAATAGAACTCGATGTGGAAAACCGCAAACTGGAACTTCACGTATCAGAGGAGGACTTAGAGCAAAGAAAAGGCGAATGGACAGCTCCCGTATTTGAGGACAGGGGGTACACGCGCCTCTACCAAAACCACGCCTTACAAGCAGACAAAGGGTGTGACTTCGACTTTCTGCTGGCAACAAACAAGAGTAAAGTAAAAACAGAATAAAAATATTAGGATTTCAATTTCCATCCCTAAAGACTCTTTAAAATGAGAAACCACGAAGAATTTTATTTTTCTTCGTGGTTTTTTCGTTAGCCGTTTTTAGTCTGTTCTACCTGGACACCTACCTGCTGGACTGCTGGACTACTTATAGTTAGCCCTGTCCTACTTTTAGGGTATCAATAATAACAAAAGGCTGCCCCAGTAAGTCTATTAAGACTTGTAGGACAACCCTTTTTTATATGCACGACTCTTACTTGTTGACTATTTCTACTTTATCCCGTACAGACGATACTTTTAAATCCTTGACCGGATTTACTAGTTTATTAAACCCATCAATCTGACATTCTACAATGTCGCCATCTCTTATTACGACAGCTCCAGGAGTTCCTGTAGAGATAATGTCACCTGGCAACAGTGTCATAACTTTGGAATGAAAAGAAACCAGATCCCAAGGTCTGAAAGTCATATTGGAAACGACATTCTTACGATGTAATTCCCCATTGATAACAGTAGAAACATTTAAGTCTAATACCTCATCGACTTCATCAGGAGTAACGAGTTCCGGACCAAAACTGAAGAAAGAATCAAAGCTTTTCGATCTTGTTAAATACCGTGGGTTATGCTGCAAAATATCTTCAGCAGTCATATCAATGATCGTAGTAAAACCTGCAATGACATTCGGCGCATCCTCTTCGCTAACATTTTTACACTCTTTCCCGATAATAATGCCCAGCTCAGCTTCAGCGGTTGTCCGTTCTGATTGGTGCGGGACTTTAATATGGTCACCAGGGCCAATGATTGTTGTATCTGGCTTCATAAAGCTTGCTGGCTCTTTATTGGGTGCTTGTTCGCTTAAGTCAGAGGCATGTTCTACATAGTTCAGGCCTATTCCCCATATTTTTCGTGGGTGCCTATATAAAGGTCCGTATTCAGTATCTTCGTTAGAAATGACTTCAAAGAAGCTATCTAATTTACTTTCACCTTCTGCCTGGTACCATTCCTGTAAATGGTTGACTTGTCCTGATTGTATTAAGTCAAATAAGTTAGTACTCCAATTGAAATTAAGATTGCGGTTGATGGATTCAATTAATATAGTACCCTTCTTTGTAATGACAGCAGCCTTTTCTTCTCCGTTTCTTTTTACAGTAGCTAATCTCATACTTACTCTCCCCTTTAATTTAATTATTTTATTTTAGACATAGGTTTTAATAAGCGTGGGCTCTATTTTATATCGTTGTGCAACCTGAACTAGTTCATCGATAATTTCCAGTGATAATGGAATACCATTTTCCTCTCGTTCCTTTGCGGTTTCTATTTCCATTTCCCCAGGAAGATATATCTTTTTTGCACCATCCATTAATGGAACTTCCCTTACCTCCCTGATGATTTGATCCATTCTCTTCTTAAATGTCTCCAGCTCTTGGAATAAGTCGGCTCGCATGACTAAAAAGAACTGCCCTACGTTTTGAGAATGATTTAATTCCTTATATAAATCGCCAATATAAGGGCCGAATGCAGCCCCGGTAAAGAGTGCAGACAAGGTTTCCACTAAAAATGCTATCCCATAGCCTTTATGTTCCCCTACAGGTAACACCACGCCATCCACCGCTTTACTTGCATCAGTGGTGGGAGTCCCTTCAGGCGATAACGCCCAACCTATTGGAATCTCCTGTTTATTTTTTTCTGCCAATAGTATCTTTCCTCTGGCCACCTTACTTGTAGCCATATCAAATAAGATATTAGCTTCTTCCCCAGCAGGCACCCCATACGAAAATGGATTGGTACCAAAGAAACGTTCCTTTCCGCCCCATGGAGGCATATTGGAAGGAGCGTTAGTGGTGGCAATGGCAATACAATCGTTATCAACAGCTTTCTTAACGTAATCAGCCATCATCCCACAATGATTGGAATTGTTGATTCCTACAATGCCAACTCCTGACTTCTTAGCTTTTTCAACTGCCATTTCCATTCCATAGGTGGCGACAGGGATCCCCGAGACATTCTGAGCATCAATTAAAGCACTAACAGGAGATTCACGCTTGATAACCGGATCAAATTTTTTATTCAACAGATTCTTATCCAGGCGTTTAGTATAAATGCCCACTCTGCTGACACCGTGAGAATCTACTCCTCTCAAGTTTGCGAACACCAGGTGCCTTGCAATTAATTTAGATTGTTCCTCATCCAGTCCACCTTTAAGAAAGATTTTCTCAACAAAGGTTTCTAGATTTTCTTTAGGAATTCGTTCCCCTTGATAATTATTCAAATACTAAGCACCCTTTCTTTTGAAGGACCTCATCCACCCATGTTCTATCCCATGTACCATCATAAATAGACTTGATAATTTCCACTTCTTTTGCTGCTAACTCTTTTGCATCACTAGCTACAGCAGTAACATCTTCCTTAGGAATAATAATGACTCCATCATCATCTGCTACGACAATATCGCCCGGTGAAACAGGCACGTTACCACAGCTGATTGTCGTATTAATTTCTCCCGGTCCTTCTTTATAGGGACCACGAGGGGTACCTCCTCTAGCAAAAACCGGGAATCCCATATCGGCAATACCCTTCAAATCCCGGACAGGACCATCAACAATATAGCCCGCAATTCCTTTAACTTTCGCATAGTGACACATGAGTTCCCCTAAAATCGCATTTCCCATGTCGCCGCAGGCATCAATTACAATAATGTCTCCAGGTTTAGCAAGATCCATGGCTTTATGTACAAGGAGATTATCAGAAGGATGTGTTCTCACGGTGAATGCGCTTCCAACAATGTGCATGCCGGGATGATTAATTGGTTTAATAGAGTGATGCATCGCCCACTGTCTTCCCATCACATCGCCAATATTAGGGGTGGGTATATCTTGAAATCCTCTTATAACACCTTCCTCTAATCTCTCAAAATTTTCCTTGATCCGGAACCCTACGTTTCTCATTCGCTACTTCCTCCTTTATAATTTTATTATGGTCTGACCATTTTATGGTGAGAAGAACCATTACATCGGTTCTTTACTCTGCTTAATATTTGCCCAAATTTTCTTCTCATTTTGTGTAAGGTGATGCCTCATTGCTTCGGAGGCAGCCTGTGGATCTTTTAGTTGAAGCGCATTCAGTATTTTTTCATGTTCTTTGTAAGCCTCTAAAAATCTTCCCGGGACATTAGAAGATTGCATTTTACTTATTCTCATGACTTCCTCAAATTTATTAGAAACCCTGTCAAACACATCTTTATAAATAGAGTTGTGGGAAGCAAGTATGATGGAATAGTGAAAGATATAATCCTCTTCCAAACCTAATGAGCCGGCCTTATGGGCATCTACCAGGTTTTGATGCGCTTGACGAATCACTTCCATATCTTTATCTGTAGCTCTGATAGCAGCCAAAGCAACAGCCTCTACTTCCATTCCCCGGCGAAACTCTAAAACTTCCTGCATTTCACTGCGATCAAGCAGGTTGTTTGTTACCCTCTCTGCAATACTCTCCCCGTATAACTCTTTTAAAAAGATTCCAGCTCCGGTCCTTTTTTCAATGATCCCATTGGCATGCAGTACACTCATTGCTTCTCTGACAGCTGTTTTACTTACTTGGAATATTGTTGAAAGTTCATTTTCAGACGGCAGCCGATCCCCCGGCCGTATTCCCTCCTCATGAATGTATTCTTCTATTGCCAGAATAATTTCTTCGAATAATCGTTTTTTTCTAATCGGCTTCAATGCCATTACTATCACCATCTTATTAGTTAATGTATTATCTTCATCCTGTTATTTGTTATGATGGTCTGACCAATATTCAGAAAATTTTAACTCTTACTAATTACTTTATATAAAATCTATCGTTGAGTCAATACCCTGCTCACTATTTTTGTATAAAGCTTTTTGGTAAAATATATTACACAAAGGAAAAAAGACGGTGATGATAATGAGTAAAAAATATCAACTAGAGACAGTACCACGAATGTTTGAGGAAGTCATACGACAAATTATCTTTTATATTCAGGACGAAGAATTAAAAAAAGGTGATAAACTGCCACCAGAAAGAAAATTAAGTGAATTACTTGAAGTAAGCAGATCTTCGGTAAGAGAAGGTTTGAGAATATTAGAACTTCTGAAATACCTGGAATCAAGACAAGGTGGAGGGACGTTTGTGTCTGAACCGCCTCCTTTTTTGATACCTATGACCATTACACAGAACCAAGCCGACTCGAAAGAATTGACTAAATACTTTGATATAGCTTTAATGAACGCAGAGAAAATTATCATTACAACTTTAAAACAGGATACTTCCATCAGTCTTCAATCAGGAAAAAATGAAGATTTCTGGAAGGAATTTTCCGTATGGATCAATGAACTTGGAAAAAAACTATCGAATGAGTATTACCTCTCCTTATGGAATAACATTTATGTCCTGTTAACCAATCATCATTTCTTCCAGACTGTTACATCGCCGTTGAAACTTGATGACCTGAAGATTGCTTTCTATAAAAAAGATCGACAAACCCTGCAGGAATTTTTTCAATCCTTTCAGGAACAGTCTAACTCAGTGGACGGCATAAACGAAGATGGTTCCTATGACGAACATCGATAAAAGGTAGATACCATTCCACTTGAACCCTACGTCCACTCCTGAATGTTTGACGGAACCACTAACGAGTAGATTCAGTGGGTTAACCGGACTTAATACTGCTGCCATTGACCAGGAAATCATAATCAAAAGTGCAAGAACTTCAGGTGTAGTACCAATAAAAGATGAATCCATTTGGGTGACAAGAACGGTAACTACAACTATCTGGTGAATACCGATGAAGCATAAGGAAACAATGATTCCCATCACTGCCAGTATGAATAAGAGAAAAGACATCGAGGCAATATCGTTTAGAGATTTACGGATAAATACTGCAATAATTGTACCTTGCAACGCTTTTCCAAATAAGCCTGCACTAATGAACAAAACAACTTCATTGTTCATACGTGGCAGTGAGCTGTCTTTAAATTCAATAAAGTGGTTCTCTACACTTTTCCATTGCCTGGTGACAAGTGACCAGAGGAGTGGATAGCCTACCGATACCACGCTTACTAAGAACATCATCGGCCATTTTGTAATGTATTCCAATAAGAAAATGGATCCCATTAATAAGATGATAATACCAATTAATGACCATAATTTTTTCTTGTGAATACTATTTTGTTGGCTATTCACCTCTCTAAGTTCCGTTACGGCAGCCTCTTCCTGCTTTCCTTTCTCGGTATCATTCGCCTTGGTATAAAACCGGAACAGCAGATTACCTATGAACATTTGTATAACGGCCATGCTTAAACCAAGCGGTACATAGTTTGCAAAAGGAACTTCAAGGTAATACAAGACCAGGGCTACGGAGGCAAAATACGGCGACCATAAAATAACAGTAGAAAACCCAACCAGATAAGACTTAGCCAATAGTACAGATGAAAGTTTTATATCTTTGATGGTTTCGTGTAAAACTCGAATAGAGCCCAAGTTTAAAACAGGCCCCATGCAAAAAATAAAAAAGGAGATACTTCCAAATATTTTCTTTGTATCTACCGCCATATTCTCCAGAAAGAACCGTACAGTCTTGAAATATCCTCTGACCTTTAAAGGGATGGATATTAATGGTACTAACAGGACTAAAACTAACAAAGGGAGATTCATCGTAATCCCACTTGAAATCTCTGCTATACCCTCCCCTTTTGACAGCGTAAAAAATATTCCCAGAACAAACATAATACCAGCAAACACACGAGGTGTACTTTTTGCATGACGTAAACTCAAAAGGAAAACACTCAAACTGAGGAGTGATAAGGCTATTTCAAAGTTGATTGCTTGTATAAAAAAATTTAAAAAATAAAAAAGGCACATTCCTATAATCAGGTTACTTTTCAATCCGAAACTTCTATTTGCTATTTGTTCTGCGTGCACCTGTGCCACTTTCACTCCACCTTTAATCCCTTTATAAAATTCCTTTATGGATGTGACGTAATAATACTGCTTAAACGACTACATGCTCTGGCGTTTGCTTTGTTACTGCTCGTAATAGGTTTTCAGCTGCAAGATCAGCCATTTTTAATCTTGTTTGAATACTGGCACTCCCAATGTGAGGAAGCGTAACGACATTAGGCAAGGCTAGAAGGGGATGATCTAAAGGTACTGGCTCCTGCTTAAACACATCCAGCCCTGCTGCCCAGATTTTCCTATTCTTAAGTGCATGATAAAGAGCCTCTTCGTCCACAATCCCTCCTCGTGCCGTATTAATAAGAACGGCCGTTTCCTTCATCAAGGATAACTCTCTTTCAGATATTAGATGATGCGTTTCTGGAGTATAAGGGGTCAGGACGCAGACAAAATCCGAATTACGTAAGAGCTCCTCCAGCTCTTCATAAACAACTCCCAGCTCTTCCTCTATATCATACTTTCGATTCCGATTGTGATATAAGATGTTCATATCAAACCCTTTTGCCCTTTTTATAACCGCTTCACCGATTCTTCCCATTCCGATTATCCCCAGTGTCGCCCCATGAATGTCTTGCCCTGTCAGTTGCATGGGAGACCATGTTTCCCATTTTCCATTTCTTAAATAGTCAGATGATTCTACAATTCTTCTTGCTGTTGCCATTAACAAGGTGAACGTCAAATCAGCAGTCGTTTCAGTCAGTACGCCAGGTGTGTTTGTTACCGTAATGCCTCTATTTTTCGCTGCTGTTATATCGATGTTGTTATACCCCACGGCCATATTACTGACAACTTTTAAGTTTCTCGCGCCTGAAAGCAGCTCCTCGTCGATTTTTTCTGTCAGCATACAAAGCAAGCCATCGACTTCTTGCACTTCTTTCAATAAATTTTCCCGAGGTACCTCCACATCTTCTTCTTCCCACATTTTCACCTCACAAATTTCTTCTATCTTTTTCACTACGCGGCCATTCAATTTCCTGGTAATATACACCTTTGGTTTCACTGACTTACCTCCGATTCTTATATTATATATTTTTTATTCATTGGAAAGGTCTGCATGCTGGTTCCCTCCACAAGATTCTCGAATGATGAGGCGGGGATCTAGTGTAGTTACATCGCTTTGTGTACTGTCTGGATTCTTGGTCAATTGGATCACTTTGCTGGCAGCAATCTCACCCATCTGGTAAGCAGGCTGATAAATGGTTGTGAGGGGTGGATCAAGATGCGGCGACCACAAAGTTTCATCATATCCAATTAAGGAAATATCATCTGGAACATCGAGGTTTGAAGTTTTTATGGCTTGAAGAATTTCTAAGGTCATTAAATTATTAGTCGAAAGGATAGCATCCGGACACTGAGGAGCTGATAATAGCTGGCATGCCTGCTTGAATGCTTCGCCTTGCTTCTCCTCTACTACCTGGATCAGGTTGGAATCGACATTTATCCTATTCTTCAAATGCCCTTGTTTATAACCAGTAATTCTTTCTAAACGCGGGCTAATTTGTGATGGGGAGTAAACGAACATGGCAATTTTTTGCTTACGTTGTTTAACAAAATGATCAATGGCCAGTTTAGTCCCTCTCACATTATTCATGACAATGTTTGGGATCGGGAGACCTGGCAGGCTGCGATTAATCGTAATAAGCGGCATTTTGGAATTCACTAACTTTTCATACAAGGGGAAGTTTTTCACTGTGGGGTTAATAATCATGCCATCCACTTGCTTCAGCTGAAAAGAACGGATATGTTTTTCTTCCAAATCAGCATCTTCATTTGAATTACATATCATTAAATTGAATCCATGCAATCTGGCAGCATCCTCAATCCCTTCCAAAACATCCACCCAGAAAGGGTTTTTCAAATTAGAAAGTAACACCCCTAAGACGTTTGTTTTTCTGGATTTTAGGCTTTTAGCAAGTTCATTCGGCTGATAATTCAAATCTTGAATCACCTTTAGAACTCGTTCAATGGTGTCTTTTTTGTTGTGATTATAATTGCCATTAATAATGCGGGAAACGGTTGCTTTAGAAACGCCAGCTTGTTTAGCTACGTCCCCAATGGTCACTTTCATAGGGAATCATCCACCTCAATTCATGGATTAAGTAAAAGGGAGAAGCTTGGAAAACGATTTAGGAAAACGGTTTCTAAAAAAATCATAGCAGTTAGATTGGTTAATTGCAAGATTTTTCTGACTTTTAATGCGATATATATGAAGATTAAACAAAAAAGCAAAAAGGAAGCTGAATAAATTCCAGCTTCCTTTTTTTGTGACCATGAAGGACTAGATCGTTATTTGTTCTGCGGCTATCTGCTCAACCAATTTATACACCTTATTAAAAGGAACTTGATGCTTGATGGAAATGTCTTTAATATCCTCATATTCTGGAGTGATTTTATAAATGTCTCCGTGTTTATATCCGATTTTCACACTTATTATCCCATAAGGAGTATCCACCTCTTGAAAACTCCGTTCAAGTATGTTCCTCTCCCATTTTGACTTACGTACTCCAAAGGTGCTGGTTTCACTCAATAATAAATCCTCAAAAATTAAAGCGTCATCCGGTTTGCTTAACAAGGTGATCAATATACCAGGCCGGCTTTTTTTCATGGTTATCGGTGTATAATATAAATCCAATGCTCCCTTAGCCAGCGCTTTTTCCATTAAATAGCCCATTGCCTCTCCTGCCATATCATCTATGTGACATTCAATCACTGTAATTGACTCCACGTTAGCATGACCTTCTGCTTCAAAAAGTACCGCTCTTAATACATTGGGATGGTTAAAATCCTTCTTCCCTGCTCCGTATCCGATATTTTCTATACGCATGGCAGGCAGGGGACCAAATTCCCCAACTAAAGCTTTTATAAAACCGGCCCCGGTAGGAGTCGTCAGTTCACCTTCCACCTGGAAGTCAGCTAAAGGCACCCCTTTAAGTATTTCTGCCGTAGCAGGAGCAGGAATTGGATATAGCCCATGTGCCATCATTTGTTTTCCATAACCTGTCGGAACAGGTGAAGCGATTATTTTATCGACTTGTAAACTCTCTAAGGCGAGACTTACACCGATGACATCGATAATGGAGTCCATGGCTCCTACTTCATGGAAATGCACTTCAGAAGGATCCATTCCATGTATTTTCCCTTCTGCCCTGGCAATCACTTCAAAGACAGAAAGGCTTCTTTGTTTCACTCGCTCAGGCAAGTCACTTTCTTCAATCATCCGGAAGATCGTTGAAGCATGGCGGTGTGGATGATCATGATGATGGGTCGATTGATGATCATGAGAATGGGTATGAACAGAAGACGCTTCTGTATGAACATACTCATGAGCAACTTCATCAAATTGAAGTACTAACTGTTTAGAAGAAATCCCCTGTTTATCTGCCTGTTTTATGTCCATGGTAAATGGATCAATGGACAGCTTTTTTAACTGAGATGTAATATACTCTATATCAGCGCCTAAATCGATTAGCGCAGCCAAGGTCATATCTCCAGAAATACCAGACTGACAATCAAGATAAAGGTTTTTCATGTTCGACCCCCTCTGAGGCAAGCTGTAAAATTAACACAGCCTGATACGCAGCTCCAAAGCCGTTATCAATATTTACAACACTCATTCCAGAAGCACAGGATGTAAGCATCGAAAGAAGCGGAGTCAACCCTTCCATATGCGCTCCATAACCTACG
The DNA here is from genome assembly GCF_043496955.1 of Thalassobacillus sp. B23F22_16. Taxonomy (NCBI): domain Bacteria; kingdom Bacillati; phylum Bacillota; class Bacilli; order Caryophanales; family Bacillaceae; genus Thalassobacillus; species Thalassobacillus sp. B23F22_16. The sequence goes on from NZ_JBIEKD010000014.1 coordinate 109,707, forward strand.
GAAGTCGGGACAGCAATTACAGGTCTTTTGACCATCCCGCCTACAACACTTGGCAGAGCCCCCTCCATACCAGCGACTACGATAAGCACACTTGCCTGGGTGATTTCTTCCCGATGAGCAAGTAAACGATCAATCCCGGCGACCCCGACATCATAAACCCTCTTCACTTTACAACCCATCCATTCGGCTGTAAGCGCAGCTTCTTCTGCAACAAATAAATCGGAAGTACCCGCACACAACACTAATATTTCTCCCGGATACCTTTGGGTCGGTTCGCCATATAATAAAATTCGTGAAGTTTCATCATATTTCGCTTGAGGAAACGATTCTTGCAATGACAACGCTTTCTCTTTGGATAAACGGGTGACCATCACTTTTTCATGGTGGTCGATCAACCGGCTCATTATTTGAGAAATATGGTCTGCTGACTTTCCTTCTCCATAAATCACTTCAGGGTAGCCTGTCCGCTGTTCGCGATCAGTGTCTACTTTACAAAAACCTAAATCTTCGAATTTCTTCATTTGGTTCACCTTCTGTCTTTTTACTTATGTAAATAATCCATCTATGAAACCCACCATATAGATATAATAGAGTCCATAACCAATACTTAAAACAGCAGTCGCTTTTGTAAGAAAAAAGCTGATCCGGTCCTTATTTACAGCGAATAGAAACGGAATACTAAGGGCTAATGTAAATAAGAGCATTCCTAATATCGTTCCAGTTCCGAACGTGCCGATATAAAGAAGCGCATCCTGGAGTGAATCAACCATGGAAACAACCAGGAGAGTCATCGCCGCACTCCCTGCAAGTCCATGGACCTGGCCAATAAACATAGATTTGAGAAACAAATTGCCTGATGTTTTTCCACCTACCTTTGGAGGATGATTTTTTGGTGGAAAAAACGTAGAAATCCCTAAATAAACCAGCATAATACCAACACCTAATTCAAACGTCTTTTCCCAGGTTCCTGAAATACTGGTTTGGGTGAAATGCAAAACTAAAAAGATGAACAGTAAAGTCAGCGTATGTCCAATCCCCCAAAACACACCTAAGAACCCTGAGCTCCATGGAGACTTATTTTTTCCAACGATTGTCGACACAGCTACAACATGGTCCGGCTCCAAAGCATGTTTGATACCAAGTAGAAAGCCGAACCCTAGAATCGCGAATAGACTTTCCATAGCTATTGCTTCACTGCTCGTTGTATGGTTTTGTTCATGCTGCCGCTTTTATAGCCGGATAAATCCATCGTAACGTACGTATAGCCGAATTCTTGCAATTTAGCGGTAATCTCACTATGGTGCTGAAGTAAAACAGGCATATCCTGTGGTTCAACTTCGATTCTGGCGATTTCTCCATGAGTACGAACGCGAACCTGACGAATCCCTGTAGACCTGACTACTTGTTCGGATTTATCTATTCTCCTCAGTTTTTCGATTGTTATCTCTTCTCCGTATGTAATCCGGGAAGAGAGACAGGCAAAGGAAGGCTTATCCCAAGTTCGTAAACCCATCTGCTGAGATAATTCCCGAATCTCATTTTTATATAGATCGGCTTCCTGTAAAGGCCCCCGGACATTGTATTCCCTGGCTGCTTTAGTGCCAGGCCTATGCTCTCCAAGATCATCTGCAATCAACCCAAAAGCAATGTTTTTATAATTTTGTGCTTTCATAATCGGGATAAGATGTTCAAACAGGCTTTTCTTGCAGAAGTAGCAACGGTTGGCCGTATTCTCTGAATAACCGGGTATATTCAGTTCGGAAGTTTCAATTACTTCATGCCTGGCGTCAAGCTGTGCTGCCAGTTGATTTGCTTCCTGAAGTTCTTCAAGTGGATAGGTTTCACTATCCGCTGTCACTGCGAGTACATTTTCTCTTCCGAGTGTATCCAGAGCTACTTTCAACAAAAATGTACTATCCACTCCACCAGAAAATGCAATCACAACCGTTTGCATTTCATTAAGAATTTCTTCCAACTTTTCTAACTTATGATTTAGCAATTAAACCCTCCTCCTCTATTTCTTTTTTAAAAACTAATTATTATTTACTCTATATTAACACTATTCCGACAATTTCTGCCATCGTTTTTCCATTATTCATCAACAAAAGGAATAGTTAAAGGTCCTAATGGCAAAACGGCAACACTCATATTTTCACCATAAGTATTTTTTAAGTCTTTTAATGTATGAGTAATATCCCTGGTCGGTTTCAGCATTGCCTGTTTCACCTGTTCATCTGGAAGCTTCGAGTAAACATATACATCAGCCCATACTTGTGTTACTGCCTGCTTTTGCACCTGCCACTGGTCAAACATTTTAAAATCGGGATTATTTATCATGTCCAGTAATGCCTGAGGAGTTTTTGCCATTTCAAAAATTTTCGAGTAGTTTCCATGGTCAGGAAGTCCATCCGCACATTCGGCAGCTATGATGATGGCTCCTCCATTTTTTACGATCTTTTGAGCGGCACTCATCCCTTTGACAGCCTGATAAAGGTTTTGATCAAGAGGGTAACCGGAGTTTGAAGCAATGACCACATCAAAACGTTGTTCGCACTGAACCATAGCATGTTCTTTAGCAAACCTGCAGCCTCTATCATGTGCTTCATAGAGCTCGCCAGCAAATACAGCCGAAATTTCTTTTTCCCTGTTTAGTGTCACGTTCAGCATAAAGTGTGGTTTACACATTCGGTTGATTTCTCGAGTCATTTCCTGCACAGGGTTATCATCCATATTCCCCCATGTCGAACGTGGGTCCCCTATCATTCTGGCATTATGAAAAGTCATGATCGTTTCTATGCCGGCAATACCAGGCATGACCCCCTTTGGGCCACCAGAGAATCCGGCAAAAAAATGAGGTTCAATAAAGCCAGTTACAATTCGAAAATCCGCTTCCACATAATCTTTATTTAAATATACATCGCATCCGAATTTACTTCTCCCAAGGTTGACGAGACTATCTTTATCATGACAATGATTATTTACGATACGAATATTCTCAACTACCCACTCGCCAAGCATTTGGACAAATTCTTCTCTTGTTTGATCCCGGTGTGTTCCTGTCCCATTGATGATAACAAAATTCTCTAAGGGAACATGGTTCAGTTCTTCTATCAATCTCGGAACTAACAGGTGATTAGGGGTTGGCCTGGTGATATCACTGATGACAATCGCCACCGTATCACTGGATTTAACCATATTCTTTAAGGGTGGGGTAGCAATCGGATTAGCAAGAGCCTGGCGAATCGCTTTGTCTTCATCTTTAACTTTGGGCAGGTTTTTCGGTTCTACTAAAAACGATTGTTCTGGTAATTCCAGATGCAGTCCTTCTTTGCCATAAAGTAATCTTGTTTGCACCTAAAAACCTCCGTTATCTTTTTCTATCATTGTATACTGTTTACTACTCTTCGTCATGAAATAATTCCATATTCGAAGGTTAAAAATAAAGCAGCCTTATAACCAAAAAACGATAAGGCTGCGGGATTAAAACTTTTATTTTCTTTTCATTTTTTCTATCGCTTTTTGGTGGTCCTCATGAAACACACTGAGGGCCATCTGTGAGGAAACATAATCCAGGGATTGACGAAGGGACATACTCATCCCTTCTTTGACGACCCTTTTCATCATTTGGATGACTTCTTGAGGGCCATTAATCAGTTTTTCGACATAATCACTGGTAAAGGCTTCCAGTTCCTCATGCGGGACAACATGGGTCACCAGGTTCATCTCTTTGGCTTCCTTGGCAGTCTTTACCTCTCCACTCCATAACATTTCCAATGCTTTGTCCATCCCAATGGTTCTTGGGAGGTAATAACCGCCACCATCTCCAGGAACGATACCTGCATGGATATACGCTTCCCCAAGTTTTGCCTTTTCAGAACAGATCCTTATATCACACATAAGCGCCATATCCAATCCCGCTCCCATGGCGTGTCCGTTGATCATTGCAATCATAGGCTTATCAATTTCATCCATTAATAGTGGAATTCGCTGGATGTTCTTCCAAAGGCTGTTTTTTACATGAAGCGGGGTGCTAATAAAATCATCGTACTCATCATTCGTTTTTCCGATAAAACCTTCTCCGGCTATCATAGACTTTACATCGCCGCCTGCGCAGAAAGCACGTCCTGCCCCTGTCAGCACACCAACTCGGATATCAGGGTCATCTTTAATCTCTGTCAATGCCGCAATCCATAAATCGATCATTTCTTTACTGAAAGCATTTAATTTATCAGGACGATTCAGAATAATATAGGCTATTGATCCTCTTTTATCCAGTAACAGTTCGCTCATAAGAAGTAACCACTCCATTTTCTACTAATTTATCAATTTCGTTATTGCTGTAACCAAGTTCCTCTAAAATTTCCCGTGTATGTTCACCTAATAGATTGGAAGAAGATTGTACTTTAACTTCTGATCTCGAGAAATGGATAGGTGTCTTAATGACTGGTACATCTCCGAGCTTCGTATGTTTGCTATTGGCGATCACTTCATGCCCCTTAATCAAATCACTGTTCAGCAGTTCATCGATTCCCCACACCGGCCCGTGGAGAACATTCCTTTCTTCAAATATTTCACACCATTCTTCAGTTGTTTTCTGTTTGAACACTTCGTCTAAAATAGCTGCTAACTCAGAACGATGGTTGACGCGTTTGTGATTGGTATCATATTCTTCAATCAGTAAGTCTTCTCTCTCAATCGCCCGGCAAAAAGGTTCCCATGCATGGTCCGCTTGTGCCCCGGCCATTATCCAGCCATTTTTTGTAGGGAAAGCCTGGTAAGGGACTACCTGAGAATGCTGATTTCCCATCGGTTGTGGGTTTTCGCCTGTGGCAATATACTGGCCAAATCGGGTTGATAAGTTTAAAACCATCATATCAATCAAATTAATATTTATTTTCTGTCCCCTATTACTTTTTTCCCGCTCGTATAAAGCTGCAGAAATAGCTCCAAATCCAATAAAGGCGGTTGTGTTGTCTGCAATCGGCACACCAGGAAGGATAGGAGGAGACTTTTCATCCTCTGCCGTCATACTCATCACTGCCCCCATCCCTTGAATGATAGGGTCCATGCCAGGTCGCTTGGCATATTTAGGATCATACCCAAACGCCGAAATACTGAGGTAGATCAGTCTTGGATTAATCGCTTTTACTTTCTCATATCCCAATCCCAGCTTATCCATAGTACCTGGACGGAAATTTTCTATAATGACATCTGCCTCTTTGACCAGTTTTAAAATGGCTTCATAACCATCCTCTTCCTTCAAATTGACAGAAAGGCCTTTTTTCCCATGATTATACGCTACGTAAAGAAAGCTCTCACCGTCTTTGAAATAAGAGCCGGACTTCCTTACTTGATCTCCAGCCGGAGATTCTACTTTAATTATTTCTGCCCCAAGGTCTGATAAGATGTTTCCACAATATGGGGCTGATAACCAGTGTGTAAACTCCAGCACTTTGACCCCTTTAAATACCCCTTCATTCAACATTTATTTCCTCCTTACTTAATAACCGATTGGAAAATTTCATACTAAACAAAAACCCAGACAGGATTGTCCAGGTATTTGTCAGATCTTAATATCCTAATAAATCACTTAAATCTTTTACCGAGCTTTCGTCTTCCTTAAGCATGCTCTCATATTCTTCCGGTCCCAAATGCTTAACTTGTAAACCCTGGGCCTCCATTTCCTCTACCTGCTGCTGCTTTTTGATAGCTTTTTCAAAGGCATTATTCAGTACTTCCAGCTTCTCTTCAGATAATCCTGTTGGTGCTGCAATCCCTCTCGCTGAACGGGAAGTGACTTCTGGATAACCAGACTCTTCCATGGTAGGTACTTCTTCAAGGAAAGGCGACCTTTCTTCAGTCATAACTGCTACAGCTTTCAACTCTCCATTGTTATGAAGATTAGCAGCTTCTCCTACTTTAGCTACAAAAACATCCACATGATCCCCCAAGACTTGGGCTGACCCCTCGGCCGCCCCTTTGGTATGAACAGGGGTTATATTGGTATCGTAAAATTTATTCAACTTCAAGATTGCCATATGATCGTTACTACCCACTCCGGACGTAGTAGCGGTTATCTTATTATCTTGGGCATATTCCACCAATTCTTCTATAGTGCTGAAACGCTCATCATTAGGTTTGATTGCTATTACACCTGGATCCAATACATGGTTAGCTATCGGTTGAAAACTATCCAGGCTTTGACTGCGGTTGAACTTTGGATCCAGGTAGCCGGTAATGATGTTTGGTGAATTGATATAACCTATCGTATAACCATCCGGATCAGCTTTTGCCAAGTCAGCCCAGCCAACCCAGCCAGCACCGCCTGGTTTATTAATGATATTTACGGACACACCCAATTCCTCTTCCAAATAGGGTTGTAAAATTCTTGCCCCAGTATCTGTTCCTCCACCAGCTGCATAAGAGACAATCAATTCGATTGGTTTATTCGGATAGTTGTCCTCTTCTTGTGCAGTAGTATTACTGCAGGCTGCTAATAACAAAATCACACCTATCGTCAAAAAGTAAAAATGTTTCTTGAACATTAAATCCCCCCTGATTTTTTGTTAAGGTTGATTTTATTATAGGGGAAAATAATTTTAAAAAATGTAAAATATTTTATATTTTCTGAAATTAACTTTCGTTAATCTCCTCTTTCAATTCATTCATGCGAATAATAAAGTTTCTTCCCTTCGTTTCAACCAATTGTTTTTCTCGTAGTGTCTTTATGTGGTTGGCAATTGTCACTCTTGTTGTACCTATTAATTCAGCTAAATCATTATGTGTAACTTTAAAATTCACAAAAGTAGTATCATCTTTTGCTTGTTTGCCATATTTAACACCAAGTTCCAACAAAGCTTTGCACAGTCTTATGTACGAGTGTTTAAAGGATAAATCCAAGGATTGCCCGGTTAAGCTTCTAATTCTGATACTCATAATGTGGAAGACCTGCATCATTAAATCGGGGTTGGACATTACTTGATCAATGAATTCCTGCCTCTCATATTTGATAAGAGTCGAATTAGTTACAGCGGCCGCACTTAAAATATATTTCTTTGTCTCTTCGAATAAGGAGGAGGTGCCAAGTATGCTATTTTCACCTACATAACCAACAATCTTTTCACTTCCATCGGGTCCCGTTAAGAAAAGTTTAGCTTTCCCTTCCTTTACCAGGTAAATGGTATCCATCTCTGTACCTTCGAGAAATATGATTTGGTTCTTTTTATATTCATAGGAAGGGGCGTCCTTTAATTCTCCCCAATAATAGGGTGGGTTCTTTATCCAGAAATTAGGTAATACGATATCTTCCACTTTCCTCATCTCCTCTAAGGTAGTTAATTTTCTGCCGCAGATTACATTGTTAATCATCATTTTAGCATTCTTTTACAATTTTTTTATATTCAAACAAAGTCTATATTAAAAAGGTTGGCGCCTTTTCTTGCAATAAAACTCTCATTAAAAGAAATAGAACAGTTTCAATTAAGATAGCCAACATTCAAAAAGAGACCCTGGCGATTCCAGGATCTCGAAAAAATAAAACAGTAATAAACTTAGAAGGTGTAGCACTACCTGCAGTTATTGGTTAGCCCCAGCTAATGTAGTTTGAGCAGCTTATCGAATAAAAGTTCTTGATTTGTTTCACCATTTCCTATGCCATTGCTATAGCATTTACTTTCTTGAAAAACTATACTAAATCTTCAACATATTAATGCACTAGAGGACAGGCCCACTGGCCTTGCACGACTGTTAAATTATGTATGATTTAGGAGCTTTCTCCAGAGGCTCCTATTTTTCTTTACGAAAAACAAAAAAAGCCCTAATGTAGAAGTAACAGACCTAAGCTGTTCCCTAA